>NZ_JBIWNY010000004.1:0-325402 GCF_044767465.1 Streptomyces sp. NPDC101237
CCCCGCGCCCGCCCCCCCCCCGGCCCCCCCCCCCCCCCGGCCGGCCGCCCGCGGGGCGGCCCCCGGGGGGGGGGGCCCCCCCCCGGGGGGGCCCGGGGCCCCCCCCCCCCACGTCCTGTCCCGCACGGGACGCCATGGGCCCCGTGCGGGACGGCCTCTAGTGGAACGCGATCGTGAGGGGGGTACGGACGGAATGGCGGGGGACGGTGATCGTCAGTGTGTCCGTGGTGTCGTCCCAGGTGTAGGCGTGCGCGGACAGGGTCGTGCCGGCGGCCGTGACGCGGGCCGGTGCCTTCGTGCCGCGGACCGACACCGTCCAGGTGCGTTGCCGGGGCTGGCCGTGGAACGTGCCGCGGGCCGGTCCGATCGTCAGGGTGTGGACGCCGCGGGACTCCTTGTAGTGGATGGGCGTGGTGGCGCTGCGGAGCCGGCCCACCGCCTTGCCGTCGTCCTCGTAGAGGCTGGTGGAGCCAGAGGCCCCGGCGGCGACGGTGAGGGTGACGTCGGTCAGCGGGCTGAGATCGTCCGCGGCGACGTCATGGGTCCGGGTGGGCACGATGCCGCCGGCCCTGACGAAGACGGGCATCGTGTCGAGCCCGGTGGTGACGTCCTGGGTCGTACCGCCGTCGTAGGTCTTGCCGGTGAAGTAGTCGGTCCACCGGCCCGGCGGGAACCAGACCGAGGTGGTGGCCGAGGTGCCGCCGGTGGTGACGGGGGCGACCAGCATGTCGGAGCCGTAGAAGTACTCGCTGTCGGCCGTCGTGTACGCCTTCTCCTCGTCCGGGTACTCCAGGTACATGGGACGGACGATCGGCAGGCCGGTGCTGTTCGCCTCCTCCGCGAGCGTGTACGTGTACGGGACCAGCGCCTCACGGAGGTTGAGGAACTTGTCCGCCGACTTCCGCGCCGCCGTGCCGTACTGCCAGGGCAGCCGGTCGCTGTGGTTGCTGTGCAGGCGGTCGACCGGCTGGAAGGTGCCCAGCTGGACCCAGCGGGCGTACAGGTCGTCGGGCAGCTTGTGCGTGGTGTAGGTCTTGCCGTCCGAGGTGTAGGTCTCCGAACCGGTCAGGCCCGTGGTGTCGTTGTGGCCACCGATGTCGTGGGTGATGGCCGCCATGCCGGTCGCCGCCGACTCCCCCGGGGTGTAACCGACTTCGAGCTTCAGCGTGCCCCAGGTGGACGAGGTGTCGCCGGTGAAGTGGACCGTCGAGCGCTTGTCCGCCCACGGGCCGGTCGGCAGTCCCTGCTGGCCGCTGTAGCCGCCGGCCTGGAGCGATCCGTACGCTCGGGAGAGGACGAACCCGCGCCCGATCCGCTGCGCGGTGGCGGTGGCGTACTGCTGGTTGATCCAGGCGTCCGGGGTGACCCCGGGAAGGGTCGAACGGGCGGCGTCACAGCACCAGTCGAGCCACCAGAAGTCGTTGCCCTGGTCGTCCATGGTGCGGTGCAGGTTCAGGTAGGCCTTGAGCTGGTCGGGGTCGCCGAAGTCGAAGGTGTAGCAGTCGTCCCCGGCGCCCGAGGCGCAACCGCCCTTCGTCAGCTTGCCCTTGGCCGTGGCCTGCGCCTGGGCGAACTGCGGGTCGGACGCGAGGATGCTGGGGTGCACGTTGAGCGTGTTGTGCAGGCCCTCGGCCGCGGACCAGTCGAAGAAGCCCTTAGGATCAGGGAACTTCACCGGATCCATCTCCCAGCCGCTCCAGCTGTTGACGGCCTTGAAGTCCGTGTCGGTGACCAGCACGTCGAGCGGGACTCCCTCGGCGCGGAACGCCGGCAGGATCGTGTTCCGGTAGTCCGCCGCGGTGCGGTCGATGTACTCCGAGTACCAGACACCGTAGGCCCATTGGGGCAGGAGCGCGGGCGGCCCGGTGAGGGTGGCCAGGTCGGCGAGGCCCTGCTTGTAGTCGTGCCCGTACCCGAACAGGTAGCCGTCCTGGTAGGGGGTGCCGCCGTGGCCGGGGCGCGGCGTGACCTTCTGCGTGCCGGTGTCGTAGAGGGCCGAGGACGTGTCGTCGAGCAGGTACCAGCCGTCGCGGTTGAGCAGTCCCGGCGTGGTGACGAGCGGCCCGCCGTTGCCGGTCACGCCGTCGAGTCCGCGACGGTAGCCGCCGAGGGCGATGTGCGGGGGCGGCGCGGCGCCGGTGGGCTTGGTGACCGCGAGGGTGTCCGCGTTGACGTGGCAGCTCGTGGCCTCGGGGCAGTTGAGCGTGATGTCGTCGGTCCCGGCCTTCAGGGTGACGGGCACGGAGGCGGTGGCCCAGGTGTCCCAGTCCGCGGTGGCGGGCAGCGACAGCGTGTCGCTGGTGCCGCCCGCGGACACCGTGGCGGTGCGTGTCCGGTGCAGGCCGTCGCTGCCGGTGCCGTTGGCGTAGCGCACGTGCAGGGTGTAGTCGCCGTCAGAGGGGACGCCCACCACGTGGGTGGTCAGGGTGGAACCCTGGTTCAGCTCGGCGACGAACCCGCTGCCGGCGTACCCCTTGTGGTCGGTGGCCCTGACGGCCGTGCCGCCGGTGCGGGCTCCCTCCGCCTCGCAGCTCACGGCGAACCCGCAGTCGGCGGCGGCCGTGCTGGAGACGGGCGGGTACGGGTCGCCGGGGCGTTCGACGGCGACGCTGTCGACGTTGACGTTCCCGGAGTCCGTGGCGGTCCGGGTCAGGGCGAGTGTGTGGTGTCCGGCGCCGAGGTGCAGGGGCACGGTCGCGAGCTTCCAGGTGTCCCAGTCGGCCGTGGCCGGCAGGCTGACCGTCTGCGGGCTGCCTCCGTCCACGGTGACGGACAGCGTCCGGGTCTGCGTCTGCCCGTCGCCGCCACGGGAGTTGGCGTACCGCAGGCCGAACTGGTAATCGCCCGCGGTGCTGACATCGATGTCAGAGGTGAGGGAGCTGCCGGTGCTCTGGAATCCGGCGGCGAAGCCCGTCCCCGTGTAGCCGGTGTGGTCGGTGGCCACCGAGACCCCGTCGAGCCGAAGGTTCTCCGCCTCGCACAACTCACCGACGTCGCAGGTGAGATGCTGCCAGGGCGTGGCGGTCACCGGGGTGCCGCCCGCCGTCGTCGCGACGGAGAGGTTGCCGGTGTCGAACTGGCCCGAGTCGATCCGGTAGCGCACGGTCATGGCGCTGGTCCGGACGGTGAGCCAGCCGCCGGATCTGTCGGCCGTGTAGGCGGTGGGGGTGAATCCGGCGCGCCCGATGGCGTTGAAGGTCGGTGCGTCGGTGAACTTGCCGTCGCCCGCGTACTCGGTGCGGATCAGTGTCGGCGAGAGTATTTCGAAGCGGGCGTTCCCGGCGGTGACGGACGGGATCCGCAGCCGGGGGCTGCCGGCCGCGCCCGTGGTGTCTTGTGCCGACGCGGCCGACGCGCCGGAGAGGGCGACGGCGGCGACCGTGCCCAGAGCGGCGGAGATCCCCGCCCATCGACGCAGAGATCTCGACCGCCGTCTCCTCTGAAGGAACCTCATGAGTGTCTCCGTTCTCGGTGACCAGTGACGGGCCCCCGCCGCACCCGCGCACGGGTGCGGCACTCCGCTGATTTCAACGTTGCAAAAACACAGGGGAATCACAGCACACCGCCCCAGGCGGCATCCAGAGGGATGCGTCGGATTCCTGAGGGTCCGTGAGACGTCTCCGCGCCACGTGAGCCTGCCGTGGCGTGCGAGACAGAAGGTGACGGAGGTGAGGGCAGGGTCGTCGCGGCCCCGGCGCTGACCGACTCGCAGGAGGTCTCACGGGTGACCCCCGACGACCGGTCACCGGGCGCCGGATGACAGCTGACTTGGCGGAAGCCTGCTCATGTCACCTTGATGACGCCCTTGCCCGACGTGTGACCGTTCTCGACGGCGGCGAGGGCGGCCGGAGCGTCGGAGAGCGGGTGGACCGCCGTGACCACGGGCGCGAGGACCCCGTCGAGGGCCAGCCGGGCCGCCCGCTCCAGGTTCGCACGGTCGAGGCGACGCTCGACGAAGCGCCCGCCGATTTCGGGCACGGTCAGGTCGCCCACGGCGACGACGTTGCGGAGCTCCTTCGCCAGCGGAGCCACCGTCCGCAGCGAGGTGCCTCCGACCATGTCGACGATCCCGTCGAAGCCGTCCGGGGCCAGGTCGCGGGCCGCCGCGACGACGTCTCCCGCGGTGTAGTCGATGAACCGCACCCCGGCGGCTTCGGCGTGTGCGCGCTTCGCGCCGCTTCCCGTACCGATCACGCGCAGCTCGCGTGCGGCCGCCAGCCGGGCGACGGCGAGGCCGACACCGCCGCCGACCCCGTTGACCAGGACGGTCGCACCGGCGGGAAGGCCGAGTTGGTCGAGGGCGTCCACCGCGGTCGTCCCGGCCACCGGCAGCGTCGCCGCGGAGGGCATGGACAGGCCCGCCGGGATGCGCGCGGTGTTCGGCGCGGACAGCACGGTCGTCTCGGCGTACGTCCCGCCCCCGGTCAGTGCGAAGCCGAAGACCCCGTCACCCACCTCGAACCCGTCGACGTCCTCGCCCAGGGCGAGGACGGTCCCTGCCGCCTCCATGCCCAGCACGCGAGGGAACGGGCGACCGCCGTCGAGTCCGGGGACCAACCCCGAGCGCAGCAGGTGGTCGAGGGGGTTCACGCCCGCGACCTCGACCCGGATCAGCACCTCGCCGCGACCAGGGACGGGGTCGGGACGATCGAAGAACTCCTGCACCTCGGGCCCGCCATGCCTGCCGTAACCCCACGCCTGCCCCATGGTCCGCCGCCTTCCGTGTGACCGATCCCGGTGATTCCCGGGCCGTACGGCCATCCTGACCTTTGACACCAATGTCAGGGGCAACGGGTTGAGACGCAGGTCACAGACTCAGGCCGACCGGGCGGCCGTTCCTGGAGTCGTCGAGAACTCCGCCTGGTGCCGGGCGTTGGCCGCGATGAGCACGTCGAGCGCATTCCGCGTCTCGACCAGGCGCACGATGTCCGCGTCGATCCGCTCCCGCTCGCGGGTCATCACGGCGAACGCCAGCTGCACGGTGCGCGGGTCGGCGGGGGTCTCCACGCACGGCAGGACCGTCGCGATCAGCCGGCTGGACATGCCCGCGTCGAACAACTGCCTGATGAGCGAGACCCGCTCGATCTCGGCATCGGAGTAGTGACGCTGGCCGGTGTCGGAACGTGTGCTGGCCAACAGTCCCTGAGCTTCGTAGTACCGCAGCGAGCGCGGACTCACCCCCGTGCGCTTGGACAACTCGCCGATCCTCATGCCTGCGAGCGTACGCCCGCGTGCGGCGCGGCTGGATCGCCGTCATGCCCCCCCCTGTACGCCGCGAGATGGGCCGGCGCGCGCGGGACTCAGGCGCGGAGCTGCATGTACTCGAAGACGGAGCCGTCCGGGTGACGGGCGACGATCCTGGTGCCGTTGGGCACTTCGTTGGGGGCTTCGAGGATTTCGGCGTTCGCTTTGCCGAGAGCCTCGAGAACGGGGGCCAGGGAGCCGACGATGACGGTTCCGTTCTGCGAGACGTACTTCTCAACGGGGCCGGAGTAGAGCAGGAATGGCCCTACCAGTGCCAGTTCGAGCTCGCGGTACGGGAATCGGCGGACTTCCGTTTCCCCGGTCAGTTCCTGGTAGAGCGGGATCGCGGCGTCCAGGTCGTCCACCTCTACATTGGCGACCATGGCATGGATGTTGCTACTCATTTCAGCACTCTCTCTTTGACTTGCTATTGATACGGGCCGTGAATCGGTCAGATCTGGTTGAGTCCGCCGTCCACGAACAGCTCTGATCCGGTGACGAAGCTGCTGTCATCACCGGCGAGGAAAAGAGCGGCGGCAGCGGCCTCGTCGGGGTGGCCCATCCGGCCCAGGGGCACCTGCCCGGCGAACACGTCCCGCAGTTTTGCGGCTTCGGCGGCGTCGGCGGCCAGTCCGTTGATTCCGGGGGTGGCGATCGGCCCGGGTACCAGGGTGTTCACCCGGATGGCCCGGTCCCTGAGTTCGTTGGCCCAGGTGCGGGAGAAGGAACGCACGGCGGCCTTGGAGGCGGCGTACACCCCGAAGGCGGCTTCGCCCGATGTGGCCGCGGTCGAGCCGGTCAGGATCACCGACGCGCCGTCGTTGAGGAAGGGAACGGCCTTCTGGACGGTGAAGAGCATTCCCCTGACGTTGATGCCGAACGTCGCGTCGAAGTGCTCCTCGGTGACCTGTTCGAGGGAGGCGAATTCACCGCCGCCCGCATTGGCGAACAGCACATCGATCGGATTTCCCCGCTCGGCGACGGCCGCGTAGAGGCGGTCGATGTCGCCCAGGTCGGCGACATCGCCGCGCACCGCGGTGGCCCCGTGACCGATCTCGGCCAGGGCGGCGTCGAGCGCTTCCTGTCGGCGGCCGGTGATGAACACGTGAGCGCCTTCGCGCGCGAATCGCTTGGCGGTGGCCAGGCCGATTCCGCTGTTGCCCCCGGTGATGACGGCCGTCTTTCCGTCCAGCTGCCCCATGATCCCTGCTCCTGTCCGGCGTCACTGGTGAGTCACGGCCCGCAGGTGAAGCGGGCCCTGTTATGGACTGTACGGTAAAGAACCTTGTTATGGACCGCTCGGACAAAAACGAAGGTGCGAGGTACGTCACCTGCGACACCGCCGCCGAGCGATGGTCAGGCGGAGGATCGATCTGTACCGACAGGTCAAGAAGGACGTACACTCTCCTCATGGGACGCCCTCGGAATTTCGACGAGAAGCAGGTCCTGGAGTCCGTACGCGAGCAGTTCTGGAATCAGGGCTACGGGGCTACGTCACTGCAGGATCTGACGGATGCCACCGGGCTGGGGAAGGGAAGCCTGTACGGCGCCTTCGGGGACAAGCGGCAGCTGTTCCTGCACGTGCTCGACAGCTACCGCGCCGAGCAGCTGGACGGCGTGCGGGCGATGCTCACCGGCCCCGGGACCGCTCTCGAGCGCCTGACCAACCTCGTGGAGGGGGTGGCCGGCGGATTCGCGGGTGACCCGCGCCGGCGCGGGTGCCTCATGGTCAACAGCACGTCCGAGCTGCACAGCAGCGAGCCGGACGTCGTCTCACGGGCCAGAACCACGTACCAGACGGTCGAGGACCTTCTGATCGCGTGCGTGAGGGAAGCCCAGCAGGACGGGTCCGTCACGTCGGACGCCGACCCCCAGGAACTGGGACGCCTGCTCCTCGCCGTGATCCAGGGCATCGAGTTCCTCGCCAAGACCGACATGGACGACGCCGCACTGCTGCAGATCGCCCGCTCGGCCCTCAAGGCCCTCGTCTGACGTTCCGGGTGTGCGCATGCGGCAACCGGCGCGCAGTGGCCGCTCCAGCTCCGGGCGCCGGATCGTGGAGAGACGCCGGAAGACGCCGGCGGTGCCCGCGGTGCGGGCCGGTCGCCGGCGTCAGCGGCAGGGCACGGGACGCCGTCCTCCACCCGGTCCGGTGAGCACCACCGGCAGCAGACGACCCACGCTGGCGGCGCTAGCCGCGCGCGAACTCAAGCAGGTCCTTGTTGAAGATCTCGGCGTACTCGGGCACCATCGCGAGGCCGTGCGGCGCACCCTGGTAGACCTTGTACTGCGCACCCTTGACGATCTTGGATGATTTGTCGCCCGCGGAGACGATGGGCACGATCTGGTCGTCGTCGCCGTGCACGATCAGGGTCGGCACGTCGACCTTCTTCAGGTCCTCGGTCGTGTCCGTCTCGGAAAACGCCTTGACGCAGTCGTAGGCGCCCTTGATTCCGACCGTCATGCTCCACAGCCAGAACTCGTCACGCGTTCCCTGGGTGACGGTCGACCCCTCTCGGTTCGCACCGTAGAACGGCGCGCTGAGGTCCTTGTAGTACTGGGAGCGGTCCGTGAGCACCCCCTGACGGATCTCGTCGAACACCTCGATCGGCAGACCTTCGGGGTTGGCGTCCGTCTTGAGCATCAGCGGCGGAATGGCGCCGACCAGAACCAGCTTGGCGACGCGACCCGTGCCGTGCCGGCCGATGTACCGGGTGACTTCGCCGCCGCCGGTGGAATGGCCGACCAGGATGACGTCGTGAAGGTCTTCGGCCTCGATCACGGCGGCCAGGTCGTCGGCGTACGTGTCGAGGTTGTTGCCGTCCCAGGGCTGTCCTGAGCGGCCACCGCCACGCCGGTCGTGGGCGATGGCGCGGAATCCGTTGTCCGCCATGAGTTTCATCTGGGGGTCCCAGGCGTCGGCCGTGAGGGGCCAGCCGTGGGAGAAGACGACGGGTTGGCCGGAGCCCCAGTCCTTGTAGAAGATCTGGGTTCCGTCCTTGGCAGTGGCGAAGGGCATGGTGTGCGTTCCTCTCGCAGTTCGCTCGCCGCTCCCTGCTTTCACGCCGCCAGGGCCGTGACAGGAGAAGGCGTAGAGATCACGCTAACCACGCGCCATCGTTTCGGCACGCCGGAGAGCACCGCGCTGAGAGCGAGCGGCCCGGCGAGGCCCGACGCGATGCAGAGGCACGATGCGCGTGGTGCACTGGAGGGATCAGCTGACCTGCACAGTCGGCCGGATGATCGCCTGGCGTCCTACTTGCTCGGGGTCACGCGGAGGACAGAGCATGGGGTCGGACATGGACGTACTCGTTGTCGGAGCCGGGCCGGCGGGGCTGCTGCTCGCGGGTGACCTGGCCGAAGCAGGGCTTCGGTGCACCGTCGTGGAGCGGCGGGAGGGCGAATCCGCGCTGACGCGTGCCTTTGCCGTGCACGCCCGGACGATGGAGCAGTTGGACGCCCGCGGGCTCGCCGACGACCTGTTGCTGACCGGAATCCGCAACCCGGTCCTGCAGTTCCTGCACATCGATCTGTCGCGGCTGCCGAGCCGCTATCCCCATGTGCTGGTGACACCGCAGTACAACACCGAACGCCTGCTCCTGGCCCGTGCCCAGCAGCGCGGAGTGACCATCATGCGGGGTCACGAAGCGACCGGTCTCCAGCAGGACGAGACCGGAGTCGACGTGGCGGTGCGGGCTGCGGACGGAACCGAGCGGAGCCTCCGTGCGGACTTCGTGGTCGGCGCCGACGGGCGCAACAGTTGCGTGCGCCGCTCGCTCGGCCTCCCGTTCCCGGGCCGATCCGCCGTGCGCTCGATGATGCTCGCGGACGTGCGCCTGGCCGACCCGCCGAGGAAACCACCCACGGTGGGAGCGATCGGAGACGCCTTCGCCATCGTGGTGCCCTTCGGTGACACCTGGTTCAGGGTCATGGCGTGGAATCGCCAACGCCCGATGCCGGACGACGCGCCGGTCGAGCTGGACGAGATCCGCGACGTCGCCCGACGGGCGCTGGGCAGTGACTTCTCCATGCACGACCCCCGCTGGATCTCACGCTTCCACAGCGACGAGCGCCAGTCGCCGCGCTACCGCGTGGGCCGGGTGTTCCTCGTGGGCGACGCCGCCCATGTCCACTCCCCCGCCGGCGGTATGGGTCTCAACACCAGCCTCCAGGACTCCGCCAATCTCAGTTGGAAGCTGGCCGCGGTGCAGCGCGGCCGCGCGCCGGACGCGCTGCTCGACAGCTACGAGAGGGAACGGCACCCGGTGGGACGCCGGGTCCTGCGGATGAGCGGTGCGCTGCTGCGCGGAGTCCTCACCACGCCCCGAGCGCTGTGCGGGATCCGTGATCTCTCGGCGCGTACGGTGCTGAAGACTCCTTGGCTGGCCAGGCGGCTGGCCATGGCGATCTCGGGGCTCGACATCTCCTACGCCTCCGCGGCCGGCGCGCATCCCCTGGCCGGCAAGCGGGCACCCGATGTCCCTCTGAGCGACGGGCGTCGGCTCTACGAGGCACTTCGCGGACGTCGGTTCGTGCTCGTCGTCCCCGACGACTCCGCTCGGCTCGCCTCGCTGGTCGACGAGTGGTCCGACGAGGTGGAGATCGTGTCCGCGCAGGGCTCGACGAACAAGAGTGTGCTGGTCCG
Organism: Streptomyces sp. NPDC101237; assembly: GCF_044767465.1. Taxonomy (NCBI): domain Bacteria; kingdom Bacillati; phylum Actinomycetota; class Actinomycetes; order Kitasatosporales; family Streptomycetaceae; genus Streptomyces; species Streptomyces sp. NPDC101237. Next base: position 9,890 of record NZ_JBIWNY010000004.1, read on the forward strand.
GCCGGACGCCTACATCGCGTGGGCCGTCTCGGACGAGTCGCCCGAACGCCGCATCGACGCGACCCGCGAAGCTCTGGCGGACTGGTGCGGCGCACAGCCGGCGAGCCCGGGAAACAGGGCTCCGTTCGCGTGACGCCCTGGTTCGACCGGAGCCCGGCCGCGTCAGCGCGCGGCAGGATATGCGGGAAGAAACGTGCCCTGGACCAGGCCCTTGACCGTGCGTGCCGCAAGTGCGGCGAAGCCAAGGGTGGAGAGCGCGAGGAGAACGTACGTGATGACGTCCGCGTGCCCGACGGCCTCGGCTCTCAGCCAGACGATCACATCGGTGGCGACGGCGACGTAGGTGAAGGCGAACGCCCAGAAGGGCGGCCCGAATGGAGCCGTCCGATATGCAGGAACCATGGAGATCTGCACGAGCGCCATGAGCAGCGCGTAGCCGGCGAGCCCGCTCGCCACGAAGTCCGCCTTCCCTCCGTTCATCGCGAACCAGACGTTGCCGGCCACGACGGGTGGGGCCAGCTCGATGGCGATGACCGGCAGCAGCCGGTTCGGCAGTGCCGGCTGCGTGAACAGTCTCAGGAGAAGAATCGAGCCGAGGACGACCCAGCAGATGAAGCCGAACCCGAACATCAGCTCGGAGAGTCTGACCCAGCCGAACGACGCCGCCCCGCCCGCCGCCAACAGACCACCGGCCACGGTGGGCAGGAAATAGGCAGGATGCCAGTCGACGAGTTTCATGTCGACGCGAATCCACGCCCCGGTCAGCAGCCCGCCCAGAACGACCGTGACGACGAAGGCGACGAGGTAGAGGCATTTCCCGGCCGTGTCCGCGTACGGCCTCAGCGCGACTCCGATGAGCATGGGAACGATCGGCACCAGGGAAATGAAAGGGCCGGTGACCGGATGCGTGAATTCTTTCCCCAGGGATCCCCGGGAAGCGACGTTCACCGCATAGGCCACCAAAGTCAGGAGCCATAGCAGGCCCGCACCCCACCACAGAACGATTCCCGGCCACTCCGGTGCGTGTGCCACGTTGTGCGCCGCTGTCCACGCCTGAGCCAGCCCCGCCACACCGAAGCTGATGCCGAACAGATTGGGAGCCACCAGATATGTGCGGCCGGCCAAAGAAGTGCTCCGTTCCGTGACCACCCCGGGCGGGGTGCTGCCGTGACGCCTTCCCGGCGATCATGTCTTCCGCGGGCCGCCTTCGCGAGGCGACGCTCCCACGGAGCGGGCGAGTCGTGCCCGCGACGACCAGGGCCTCGCTGAACTCCGCCGGGAGACACGCCTTGGGGGTCCACCACCACATGTGCCCGGAAGGGAACCGGCCTTCCGGCGTCCAGTGGTGCGAGGTCGCTACATTTTGTACAAGTGGTCCCTGGCCAGGGCGGTCCTACGGTGGGATCCGCCGACGCGGACGCGTCGGCCCATCCCGAACGTTAGGGCCGTGACCGGACATGACTTCCCCCCGCTCCTTCTGGCTCGCCGGCCGCAAGGCCACCGGCGAGACCACACTGACCGTGACCTCGCCCTGGACCGGCCGACTCGTCGACCAGGTCAGCGTGCCGACCGACGACCAGGTCGAGGAGGCGGTCGCCGCCGCACACGCCGTCCGCGAGGAGTTCTCCGCGACGCCCGCGCACCTGCGTGCCGCCGCTCTGGACCACGTGAGCAAGCGACTCGTGGAGCGCGCCGAGGAGATCGCACAGCTCATCTCCGCGGAGAACGGCAAACCGATCAAGTGGGCCCGCGGCGAGGTACGCCGCTCGGTGTCCGTGTTCCGGTTCGCCGCCGAGGAAGCCCGCCGCTTCAACAGCGGCGAGGCTCAGCGCCTCGACACGGACGTGGCGGGCCAGGGCCGTCTCGCCCTCACCCGCCGCTTCCCGAAAGGTGTCGTGCTGGGCATCACGCCCTTCAACTTCCCGCTCAACCAGTGCGCCCACAAGCTCGCCCCGGCCATCGCGGCCGGCGCCCCGATCATCCTGAAGCCGGCGCCGAACACGCCGCTCTCCGCCTTGGTCCTCGGGGACCTGCTCGCCGAGACCGACCTGCCGGACGGTGCGTGGAGCGTCCTGCCGGTCGCCAACGACCGGATGCCCGCACTGGTCCAGGACGAGCGCCTGCCCGTCATCTCGTTCACCGGTTCCGAGCGGGTCGGCTACGCGATCATGGACTCGGTCCCCAGGAAGCACTGCACGCTGGAGCTCGGCGGGAACGGCGCGGCCGTCGTACTGGGCGACTTCACCAGCGACGAGGACCTCGACCGGGCCGCCGACCGGATCGCCACGTTCTCCAACTACCAGGGCGGACAGTCCTGCATCTCCGTGCAGCGCGTGATAGCCGACGCCGCGGTGTACGACCGGCTGCTGCCCCGCATCGTGGCGGCGGTCGAAGCACAGGTGACCGGGGACCCCGCGGACGACAGGACCGATGTGGGCCCGCTCGTCAGCGAGGACGCCGCGTGCCGCGTCGAGTCCTGGGTCGACGAAGCCGTCGGCGCGGGCGCCACCCTGTACACCGGTGGCAAGCGCGAGGGCGCCTCGTACGCGCCGACGGTCCTCGCGGATGTTCCGGCTGACACGACACTGGCCTGCGAGGAGGTCTTCGGACCGGTTCTCACGGTGCTCAAGGTCTCCGGCGAGACCGAGGCCTTCGCGGCGGTCAACGACTCCAAGTACGGCCTGCAGACAGGGGTGTTCACGCACGACCTGCGGGCAGCGTTCCGGGCTCACCGGGCTCTGGAGGTCGGCGGTGTCGTGATCGGTGACGTGCCCTCCTACCGGGCCGACCAGATGCCCTACGGCGGCGTCAAGCAGTCCGGTGTCGGCCGCGAGGGAGTGAAGTTCGCCATGGACGACTACACCTACGAACGCGTGCTGATCCTCACCGACGTCGCCCTGTGACGACCCGCCGGTCCGCCTCCGTCGAAGTCCGCTGACGCGGAACGGGCGGCACCCGCTTGAACATCCGGCGATGGGGTGATCATTAGGGTGACGCGCAGACCGGTGGGTCGTCGGAGGTGGCGGTGTTAGAAGTTCTCGGACTGGACCAGCCCGCGGAAGCCCTGTATCTGGTCCTGGTCGACAATCCCCCGCTGTCCGTGGACGAGTTGTGCCAGGGCGTCGACATCGATGTCGAGCTCGCCCTGCACGCTCTGACGCGGCTGGAGGAGGGTGGTCTGATCTCCCGGCTGCCCGGCCCCGTCCCCTCCTACACCGCGCTGCCGCCCGACCACGCGCTGGAAGTGCTGATACTGGCCCGCGAACGTGACATCCACCGGGCGCGGGCCCTGACCGAGCGGCTGACGGAACGGCATCGCGAGGCTCGTCGCAGCCGGGACTCGAAGGCACTGATCGAGGTGGTGACCGGCCGTGACGCCGTGGCCCGGTGCGGACAGCAGTTGTTCAAGCGCGCGGAGCGGGAGATCCGCGGCATTGACGCGCCTCCCTATGCTCAGGCGATCGACGGCCAACGCGTCAACGCCGCCACCGCGGTGGTCGGGCGCGCCGTGCGCAGCCGCTTCATCCATGCTCGCGACACCCTCGGCAGGCCCGGTGTGGTGGCGAGGGTGGAGGCCGACATCTCGGCAGGCGAAGAGGTCCGTTTCCTGCCCGAGGCACCGATGAAGCTGATCATCGCGGACGATCAGGCGGCGCTGATCCCCCTGCTTGCCACGCCGCAGGTTCTGGACGCGTGCATTCTGGTCCATCCCTCGGCGCTGCTCGACGCGTTGTCCACGCTCTTCGAGTCGCTGTGGGAACAGGCGCAGCCCTATCTGCCGGGCGAGCAGGCGTCGGTGAGCGCCAACGAATTCGTCAACGACGAGGAACGGCGGATCATCTCCCTGCTCGCCATGGGGATGTCGGACGAGGCCATCGCACGCCAACTGGGCATAGGCCATCGCACGGTTCAGCGCCGGGTGCAGGCGCTCCTCGGCCGGCTCGGGGCGGCGAGCCGGTTCCAGGCCGGGGTGCTGGCGGCCAGCCGCGGTTGGTGGCAGCCGGACAGGGAACGGCTGGGCGGCCCGCCAGGTCCGCGCGGTCAGGCCCGACCCATCGGTTCCTAGCCCTGGGAAACGCCTCGCGGCCGGTCGAGCGTCACCTGGCCGGTTACCGCTCAAGGCCGAGTGAGGTCCCGGCGGCGTCCGACTCGGGGATTTCTTGCGAAGCAGACGTGATGACCTGCACAAAGGTCCGACCCTTCACGCCGGCCTGCCGGCGCGGTCACCTGGCGGCTTGACGCCGTGTCGTATTCACGCCTTCGACACATACGCTCTGGTACGCCTCCTCGGCCCACGCCGCACGTTCGGTCAGCGGACACCCGGAACCGTGCATTCTCTGTGAAACGCCCATGAATCGTGGCCACCGTCGCCTCCGACGGCCGACCACAGCTGACGGTCGGTCACCGTGGTCACTCAACGCGCATGATTGACAGTGGAATTACCGACCCCGCTAATTGCCCCCGGTGAATGCCAACCCATTCGCCGTCGCCCGAGAGCCGTGTACGGGTCGACCCCGGCAACCACGCATGGGAGTCACACGTTGCGCACCACAGGCAGCACCGCGAGACACAGATCCCCTCTCCGTCGAACCCTCTCCGCCACTCTGACCGTCCTCGGCGCCACCACGATGGCGCTGCTCGGACTGCAGGCCCCGGCATCGGCGTCGAGCGCCGCGCACACGTCCGCCTCCGCGTCCGCGAAGGGCACACGCCCGCTCTTCGAGCCGACGTGTGCGGTCGCCGAAGCCCGTCACTTCTCGTGCTTCGCCCTGCGCCGCTCCGACGTCAAGTCGGTCAAGGGCGTGATGCGGGCGGCCGACACCCCCGAGGGCTACGGCGCCACCGACCTGCAGAGCGCGTACGACCTGGGCGCGGACGGCGGCAGCGGGCAGACCGTCGCCATCGTCGACGCCTTCGACGACCCGACCGCCGAGGCGGACCTGGCCGTCTACCGTGAGCAGTACGGACTGCCCGCCTGCACGACGGACAACGGCTGCTTCCACAAGGTCGACCAGCGCGGCGGCACCCACTACCCCACCCCGGACCCGGGCTGGGCCGGTGAGATATCGCTCGACCTCGACATGGTCTCCGCGATCGCTCCCAACGCCCACATCCTGCTCGTCGAAGCCGACGACAACAGCTTCGACAGCCTGTCCGCCTCGGTCGACGAAGCGGTCGCGCTCGGTGCGAAGTTCGTCTCCAACTCCTACGGCTCCGACTACCGCGGCGGCAACGGCGAAGACCCCTCCGAGACCACCACGCTGGACGCCCACTACAACCACCCGGGTGTCGCGATCACCGTCTCCACGGGCGACTACGGTTACGGTGTCGGCTACCCGGCGGCCTCCCAGTACGTGACCGCCGTCGGAGGCACCACGCTGACCCGGGCGCCCTCCACGCCGCGCGGCTGGACCGAGTCCGCCTGGAACCTCGCCGGCTCCGGGTGCTCCCTGTACGAGCCCAAGCCCGCCTTCCAGCACGACACCGGCTGTGGCCACCGGTCCCTCGCCGACGTCTCGGCCGTCGCGGAGGACGTGGCGGTCTACCAGACCTACGGCAACGGCGGCTGGGCGGTGTACGGCGGCACGAGCGTGTCGTCGCCCATCGTCGCGTCGGTGTACGCCGACGCCGGTACGCCCGTCCCCGGCACCTACCCGAACTCCTACCCGTACGCGGCGAGCGCCGGGATCAACGACATCACCAGCGGCAGCAACGGCGGCTGCTCCCCCGCGTACCTGTGCAACGGCACCGCCGGCTACGACGGTCCCACCGGTCTGGGCACCCCCGCCGGTCTCGCCGCGTTCCGCAGCGGTCCGCACGGGGTGATCTCCGGGACCGTGACCGACAGCGCGAGCGGAAAGCCGGTCGGCTCGGCCACCGTCAGCGCGGGCACCAACGTGGCCCGCACCGACTCCGCCGGGGCGTACTCCCTGACCGTGCCGACCGGTACCTACGACGTCAGCGTCCAGGCGTACGGATACGCCGACGGCACGGCTCACGACATCGTTGTCGACGACGGCGCCGACCTCACGAAGAACTTCTCCCTGGCCCCCGTACCCAGCCGGACCGTCGCCGGCAAGGTCGTCGACGGCTCCGGCCACGGATGGCCGCTCTACGCCAAGATCACCGCCGACGGTGTGCCCGGCTCCGTGTGGACCGACCCGGTCACCGGCTCCTACAGCCTCGACCTGCCCGAGGGACACATCTACACCCTGCACGTCGCCACGGCCGCCACCGGCTACCGGGCCGTCACCAAGAAGGTCGACGTCGGCTCCGCCGACCAGACCGTGGGCTTCTCGGTCCCGGTCGACTCCTGGGCCACCACCACGCCCGGGTACCAGGTCCACGACAGCGGTGACACCGAGCCGTTCGACGCCACCGACGCCCCGCCGAGCGGCTGGAGCGTGGTCAACGCGGACGGCACGGAAGGCGGCTGGGAGTTCGACGACCCGTCCGGCCGCGGCAACGGCACCGGTGGTGACGGGGCGTTCGCCATCGCCGACAGCGACCACTTCGGCGGCGCGGCGACCCAGGACACCTCGCTGGTGACCCCGGTCTACGACTTCACCGGCAGGGACAACCCCGAGCTGGCCTTCGACACCCAGTACCAGCAGTTCAACAACCAGACCGCCGAGGTCGAGGCGACCGACGACGGCGGAAAGACCTGGACCAAGGTCTGGAGCGCCGGCTCGTCCATCTTCCCCGGCCAGCGGATCACCGTCCCACTCGCCGACTTCGCGGACAAGTCCGCGGTGCAGCTGCGCTTCCACTTCGCCTCGCACTTCGGCTGGTGGTGGTCCGTGGACGACGTCTTCATCGGCGACCGCACGGTCACTCCCACCCCCGGCGCACTCGTCGTGGGCACCGTGGGCGACGCGAACACCGGCACGGGCGTGGTCGGCGCCACCGTCACCAGCCAGGACAAGCCTGCCGAGAAGGCCGTCTCGGTCGCCACCCCCGACGACCCGAACCTCTCCGACGGGTACTACTCCCTCTTCTCGACCGTCTTCGGCAGCCACCCCTTCACTGCTGCCAAGTCCAAGTACTCCTCGCTGTCGAAGAACGTGAGGGTCGGCGCCGACAGCGCGGTGGAGGCCGACTTCACCCTCAAGGCCGGGACCATCACCGTCACCCCCGCGTCCGTCGCCGCCACCGTCGCCTGGGGCGGGTCCAAGGCGCAGAACCTCACGGTGAAGAACACCGGTGGCGCGCCCGCCACGGTCGAACTCGGCGAACAGTCAGGTACTTTCAGCCAGCAGGGCAAGGGCGCCGCGCTGCGGACCGTCAAGGGCGACTACAGCGCGCTGTCCAGCAGGGCCCACGCCAAGAGCGGCTCGGCCACGTCCGCCGCCGTGCCGGCGGACGGCCCCTGGCAGGCGGCGCCGGACTTCCCCGGCGCCATCATGGACAACGCCGTCGCCACGGACGACGGCAAGGTGTATTCGGCCTACGGGTTCGACGGGACGGGCGACAGCAAGGCCATGTACGTCCTGGATCCGGTCGCCGGCAGCTGGACGAAGCTGGCGAGTGCGTCCGACACCCGTGAGGCACCCGCGCACGGGTTCATCGACGGCAAGTTCTACGCCGCCGGCGGCTGGGGCGCGAGCGGCGACCCGGACGCCAAACTGGAGATCTACGACCCGAGTTCGGACAGCTGGACCACGGGCGCGTCCGCACCCAAGCCGTACGCGGGCTCCGGCACGGCCGTCCTCGACGGCAAGCTGTACATGATCGGCGGTTGTGGCGCCGACTCCTGCGGCACCACCGACGCCAGTGTCTACGACCCCAAGACCGACACGTGGTCCGCGGTCGCCGCCTACCCCGAGCCGATCGCCTGGCAGGCCTGCGGCGCCCTCGACGACCTGCTCTACTGCGCGGGCGGCCTCGGCTCCGGCAACAGCGACGTGATCCACGGCTACGTCTACGACCCGGACGCCGACAGCTGGTCCCAGCTCCCGGACATGCCCGCCCCGCAGTGGGGTTCGGCATACACCGCGGCCAACGGCGCGCTGCTGCTGGCCGGTGGCGTCGGCAACAACGCGCTCACCAACCGCAGCCAGGCCTTCGACCCGAAGACCGGCACCTGGAGCGCCCTGCCCAATCCCGCCGTCCCCACCTACCGCGGTGGTGGCGCGCCCGGCTTCTACAAGATCGGCGGCGGCACCGCACCCAGCACGCCGACGTCGAAGGCCGAGCTGCTGCCCGGGTACGACCAGACCGGGTCCGGAGACATCACCTGGCTGAGCGAGAGCACCCAGAAACTCACCCTGCAGCCCGGTGCGAAGGCGACCGTCACCGTCACCCTGGACGCCTCGGTTCCCGAGGTGACCCAGCCCGGTGACTTCACCGCCGCGCTCACCGTGGGCACCGACACGCCGTACGCCGTGCCCCGCGTGCCGGTCAGCCTGCACGTCAACCCGCCCAAGACCTGGGGCAAGATCACCGGGACCGTCCTCGGCGCCACGACCTCCGGCGGCGCCGCGCCGCTGGCCGGAGCGACCGTGCAGATCGACAGCTGGGCCTCGACGTACACCCTGACCACCGCGGCCGACGGCACGTACGCCCTCTGGCTCGACGCCCGCAACAACCCGCTGACCGTGATCGTCGCCAAGGACGGCTACCAGCCGACGGTGGCCACGGTGAAGATCCAGAAGGGAGCGACGGTCACGAGCAACTTCACCCTGAAGCGCAAATAGCCTGCCGCACGCCGACAGCGCGCAGCGCCGCACCACGGCATCGCCGTCGGCGTGGCATGGCTGGGGGAGGGTGGGCCGGTCCCCGCGGACCGGCCCACCCGCGCCCTACGCGTCAGAAGTGGTCGACGTCGACGACGGCCCACACCAGCCGGCACAGATTCATGCCGGTCCATCTTGTCGGCCGTGCATAGCTGAAATACGACCCACCCCGGCCACGCCCGCCGCCACCGCCGGGCTCGCGCCGCGCGCGGCGTTTTACGGGAGCCCTGCTGTTACGGGGCCACCGTCAGCACGATCTTTCCCTGGATGTGTCCCTGTGCGGCTCGCCTGTGGGCGCTGTGTGCCTCGGGGAGCGGGTAGGTGCTGTCCACTCCGACCTGGAGTGCGCCGTCGTCGAGCAGGCGCCCGATCTCGGCGAGCTGGGAACCGTTGGAACGCACCTGGATGTTCGAGACGGTGATGCTCCTACGTCCCGTCTCCTCCGGGTCGTACTGGGCGAAGAACACCGGAAGCATGGTGCCGCCATGCTTGATCATGCCGAGGAAGCGTGCGCTGTCCGGGCCACCGACGGTGTCGATCACCAGGTCGACGTCCCTGACCACGTCCTCGGCTCGGGTCCTGGTGTAGTCGACAAACTCGTCGGCGCCGAGTGCGCGCAGGAACTGCTCGTGCCGGCCCGAGGCCACTGCGATGACGTGCGCACCCCTCCCTTTCGCCAGCTGGACGGCGAAGTGGCCCACTCCCCCGGCGGCCCCGTTGACCACCACGGTCATGCCCGGCGTGAGCGGTACCGGTCGGTGCACCTGGCCGGTGAAGGGGGACGGCACGGTGTGGCCGAGATCGACCAGGTACTGCCAGGCCGTGAGGGCCGCCATCGGCGCGCCGGCCGCCTCCACGTGGTCGATACCGGCCGGCTTGTGCGCCAGGTCCGAAGCCGGTGCGGCCACGTACTCGGCGTAGGTCCGGCCGTCGAATCCCGGGAACCTCAGCATGCCGAAGACCTCGTCGCCGGGGGCGAACCCCCGCACGTCGGGAGCGACCGCCTCGACCACGCCCGACATGTCCGATCCGGGGATCAGGGGATATTCCAGTTTCGGCCTCATCTCGGCCGGCATGACCTTCATCCCCTCACGCAGATACCAGTCCGGCGGGTTGATCCCCACCGCGTGCACCCGGACCAGCACCTCTCCCGGGCCGATCGCCGGAACCGGAACCTCGTCGTACCGCAGAACCTCCGGCCCGCCCGGTGCGCGGAACTGGATCGCCTTCATCACGCCTGTCTCTCTTTCCTGGAAGAACGCTGCTCCTTCAGTCAAGGGCCGCGACGGCACGACCGTCCAAGACCGGTTCGGCAACCTGATCATTCCGAAAAGGCATGGCGCATTACGCTGGCAGGGTGAACGATCTCGGGCAGGATCTGGAACTGCGACTGGTGCGCTACTTCACCGTGGTGGCGGCGCACGAGCACTTCGGCAGGGCGGCCGCCGAGCTGCACGTCGCCCAGCCGGCGCTGAGCCGCCAGATCCAACGGCTCGAGAAGTATCTCGGAGTACGGCTGCTGGATCGCGTGCCCCGAGGAACCCAGCTCACCGCGGCCGGTCAGAGGTTCCTCCCCCAGGCCCAAGCCCTGCTGCGGGCGGCCCGCCAGGCGGAGCTGACCGCAAGGGAACGAGCAGCGGTGGAACGCCTCGCCATCGGCTACGTCGAAGACCTGGTGATCACTGACGTGGTGCAGGAACTGCGCCGCCGTCACCCGGACGCCGAGATCTCCACCCGCTACCTGAGCTGCCGCGACGTCGCCGCGCTGTCCGACCTGCGCGTCGACGCCCTCATCGCCCGGGCCCCGGTGCCGCTCCCCGCCGACGACGTGGTCACCACCCCGCTGTACGACGAGCCGCGGATGCTCGTGGTGCCGCGCGGCCATCTCCTGGCGGGGCGCACGTCGGTGACCGCGGACGAACTGGCCGGCGAGGAGGTGGCTCCCTGCGCGTTCGAGACGAAGGACTGGGCTTCGTACCGGATCCTCGGGGCCGGTGTGCCGCCGATCGAGAGCTACGAGGACAAGCTCGAACTCGTCGCGAGCGGCAAGGCGATCGCGGTGCTGCCCGTCGGCGATCGGCGCAGCTCGCTGCGTCCCGGACTCGTCACCGTTCCCCTCGAAGGTGCGCCTCCCAGCCAGGTCGTCCTCGTCAGCCGCAGGGGCGACCCGAACCCGATGATCAGCAACCTCCGGCTGGCTGTCGAGGTTGTCTCTGCCGAACGCGACGCGGCCCCCGTCGCCGACGGCGTACGGTGCACCGGCGGTGTGCGGCGGGGGCCGCGTCAAGCGTGACGACCGGGTCAGGCGGTCTTGATCGCCGGGTCGGAGACGCCCGGGGTGCCCGTCTCCACGTGACCGGCGAATCGACGCAGGAAGGTGCTGTCGGCGCTGGAGACGACCTTGACGTCGTACCAGTGGCCCGTGGTGGACAGGTCCACCGTGCAGGGGACGGTCGCGCCGGGACCGACCTGGAAGGTCTGGGCCGTGCCGCCGTAGGCGTTGGTCACGGTGAGGGTGACCGCGGCCGCACCCGAGTTGGTCAGGGTGAGGGACAGGTTGCCGGTGGCCGCGACGTGGCGGGCCGTGGCCTCCGGGCCGGCTGTCTTCGCCGGGCCCTTCCAGGTCCGCAGGAAACCGTTCGGGCCCCACGCCGTGAGGTTGATCTGGTTGCCGGTGGAGCTGCTGGTGCTCCAGGTGTCCGACAGGGTCTTGCCGGCCTCGACCGTGTAGGGCCAGGGGCCGTCCGTGCGGTTGCCCGAGGTGAGGTGGAAGTGCGCGCCGAGCACCGCTCCGCTGGAGAAGGACAGGGTGAACTGGCCGGTGGAGACGGTGGCCTTGCCGTCCGCGTAGGGGCTGTAGCCGAGGGGGCGGGTGGGCTTGGTGCCGGTCTCCTGCTTCGGCAGGGTGCCCGTGGCCGGCGGCACCGGGTGGTAGGACGGGTGGGTGTTGTGGTCCGGCGGGACGTAGCCGGACGTCGACGGGAGGGCGGCCGGGGAGGCGTCCGCGCGGGTGAAGTCGAAGGCGGAGGTCAGGTCTCCGCAGACGGCGCGGCGCCAGGGAGAGATGTTGGGCTCCTGCACGCCGAAGCGTTTCTCGATGAAACGGATCACCGAGGTGTGGTCGAAGGTCTCGGAGCAGACGTAACCGCCCTTGCTCCACGGAGACACGACGATCATCGGCACGCGCGGTCCGAGGCCGTACGGTCCGGCCGCGTAGCCACCGCCGCCCGCGTACAGGTCCTTCGAGACGTCCGCGGTGGACAGGCCCCACGCCGACGAGGTGGGCGGGTACGGCGGAACCACGTGGTCGAAGAAGCCGTCGTTCTCGTCGTAGGTGATGAAGAGCGCCGTCTTCGCCCAGACCGCCGGGTTCGCGGTCAGCGCGTCCAGGACCTGCGAGACGTACCAGGCACCGAAGTTGACGGGCCAGTTCGGGTGCTCGCTGAAGGCTTCCGGCGCGGCGATCCACGAGACCTGGGGCAGCGAGCCGTTCACCACGTCCGCGCGCAGCCGGTCGAAGTAGCCGTCGCCCGCCTTGGCGTTGGTGCCGGTACGGGCTTTCTCGTACAGGGCGCTGCCGGGCTGGGCGTTGCGGTAGGTGTTGAAGTAGAGCAGCGAGTTGTCACCGTAGTTGCCGCGGAAGGGGTCGCTGATCCAGCCCCAGGAGCCTGCGGCGTTCAGGCCGTCGCCGATGTCCTGGTACACCTTCCAGGAGATTCCGGCGGCTTCGAGGCGCTCGGGGTAGGTCTTCCAGCCGTACCCGGCCTCCTGGTTGCCCAGGACCGGTCCGCCGCCGACGCCGTCGTTGCCGGTGTAACCGGACCACAGGTAGTAGCGGTTGGGGTCCGTCGCGCCGATCAAGGAGCAGTGGTACGCGTCGCACACGGTGAACGCGTCGGCGAGGGCGTAGTGGAACGGTATGTCCTTGCGCGTCATGTACGACATGGTCGTGGCGGTCTTCGCCGGCACCCACTTGTCGTACTTCCCGTTGTTGTACGCCTGGTGGCCGCCGGCCCAGTCGTGGTCGAGGCCCTCGACGAACTGCATGCCCAGGTTGTTGACCTGCGGGTTGAACGGAAGGATGTCCTTCGTCCCGTTGGACTGGTAGAAGACCGGCTTGCCGTTGTCCTGGAGAACCGGCCGCGGGTCGCCGAAGCCCCGCACACCCTTCATCGTTCCGAAGTACTGGTCGAAGGAACGGTTCTCCTGCATGAGGACGACGATGTGCTCGATGTCCTGGATCGTGCCGGTGAAGACCTGCGCCTTGACGGAGGCGGCTCGCGCGATGCTCTCGTTCAGGATCGTGGTGGCGGCGGTGCCGCCGGCGATCTGGAGAAACCTGCGGCGGTTGAGTTCTGCCATGGCGTGACGACCTCTGCGGGTGGAGGGGAGTCGAGGGGCGCCCCAAGGACAGCGGTCTCCGCGTACGGGAGGGAGATTGCCGTCCGACAGCCAGGCGTACAGCCGGAGAATGGAGGGTTGCTCCCGCCACCACACCGCCCCACCCGACGGGACGCCGACGCGTTCATCCGGGGTCCGGCTCCCGGGCGAGCCCGACTGGATCCGTGCGGTCGGTCGCCGCAGAGGCAGATGCCGCGCAGAGGCGTCATCGCCCGACGGACCGACCGCTCAGACCTGCCAGGCTCGCCACCCGGAGTATCTCGACGAGGAAGGTCAGCCCTCGTCAGTGGCGTGGGAGGCCGTCCGGGAGAAGCCGTCGTGCCATGCCGCCTTCGCACCCGAGTCGCCGATGCGGTACACATCCACCACGGCGCCCGCCGCGACGATCAGCGAGAGCACCACAGCCGTCGCCCGGACCGGCATCGCGGACCACATGGCCCTGCCCGTGCCCTCCGGCCGGGGCTCGGAGGCGGCGCGGGAAACCCACCAGACCAGCGACGCCAGGACGAACAGGCCGCCGGCCCACGGAAGGAGACCGTCTCCGAGCTCGGCGTGCCGTTCCACCAGAGCACTGTCCGAGACGTGCCGCTCCAGCCATTCCCCGGCACTCGTCGTGAGCGGAACGCTGACCAGCGACATCAGGGCCAGGAGCGGCAGCACGACGCCCATGCGCCGGGCGGCTCGCCGGGATATCGCCGCGACCACGAGGGCCACCGCTGTCAGCGGGACGAGCACCACGACGACGTGCACGAGGAGAACATGCGCCGGCAAGCCGTTGATCAAGGTCATGAAGGGTCCTCAGATGTGGGGGTCGCGAGCAAGGGGGTACGAACGCGCGTCAGCGTGGCACAGGAACCTCTCAGTCACCTCTGAGCCCGGCGGACCACAAAGGCACCGTCAGAGAGGAGACGGACGTAGGCCATGCCGACGGATCGCACCGAACCGCTCACAGAGGGTGCGGCACGGCGGTCCGCATCGGATCGTGTCCCCTCGACGCGTGCGAGCCGCGACGCCGCCCGGGGCAGCCCGGTCCGCACCACGAACGCTTCGTCCGGTGTGCGTAGCGTGCGGAGATGTGCCCCTCGTGGCACGTTGGAGTCAGCGGCACTGCGAGAAAAGGGCGGCGATCATGGAAGCTCACCTCGGCGACCAACTCGTGATCGAGAGCACGGCGACCGGAGCCGCCCGGCGTGACGGCGAGATCGTCGGTCTGCACCACGAGGACGGCACGCCTCCCTACGACGTGCGCTGGTCGGACACGGACGACGTGACGCTCGTGTTCCCCGGACCCGACGCACACATCCGCCACCTCGAAGGACACCCTCTCCCGGACGAGCATGAGGCACGGGAGGAATCCGCGTCCCCGGCCACCGCACGCAGCGGAAGGTCCGGCCCCGGCGACATCGGCCGCCGCGTGGCCGACGAGCGGCGCAGGCAGGGGATCAGCACGGTGGAGGCCGCGCGCCGCGCCCGGATGTCCCCCGACTATCTCGCCTACCTCGAGGAGAACCCCGCGGACCCGGGCCTGGGGACCCTCGCCAGGCTCGCCGACGCGCTCGGCACCACGGTGACGTCGCTCCTGGGCGGCGACGCCGACCTTCCGCCCGGTCAGGGGCACGCGCTGTGGCACCCGGGATTCCGGGAACTCAGCCCGGAGGAGTGCCGTGTCCTGCTGTCCACGCATGGTGTGGGGCGGGTCGCGGTGTCGGGAGCCGACGGCCGCCCCGTGGTCGTCCCGGTCAACTACGAGGTCGTCGACGAGACGATCGTCTTCCGGACCGCGCCGCACACGGTCGCCGCCAGGGCGGCGGAGACCGAGGTCGCGTTCGAGGTCGACCGTGTGGACGACGCGTTGAGCCAGGGCTGGAGCGTCCTCGCCGTCGGACGGGCGAGCGTGGTGACGGACCCCGACGCAGTGCGGCGGTTTTCCCGGCATGCCCACACGACGCCCTGGGCGGGGGGCGAACGCGAGATGTGGGTGTCGATCCGGCCCGCGAGCCTGACGGGCCGTCGGATCGGCCCCGCCGATCGGTAGCCGTGAGCCTCCGGCCGCACCGGCAGGACCCCACCGCGGCCCCGCGTCGGGGTCCTGCCCTGCTCCCCCACGCGGTCGCCCGGTCGCCGCTGTCCCGAGGACGGCCACACGCCCGCAGGACGGCACGGCCGACCGGCACCGCCGTCGGCAGGACCGAGCCTCCGGGGAGAGGGAGCGTGGCGGATGTCGGAGTGGACATGGGAGTGGACGGGCTACGATCCCGCCGGCGAGCGGCTGCGCGAATCCCTGTGCACACTCGGGAACGGTTACTTCGCCACGCGGGGCGCGCTGCCCGAATGCCGGGCCGGTCTGGTCCACTACCCGGGAACCTACGCGGCCGGCTGCTACAACCGGTTGGAGTCGGCGGTGGCGGGGCGCCGAGTGACGAACGAGGACCTGGTGAACCTGCCGAACTGGCTGCTCCTCCGGTTCCGGGGGCGGCGCGACGGGGAATCCTGGGGTCCCTGGTTCTCCCCACACCCCCACACGCTCCTCGACCACAGGCACACCCTGGATCTACGAAGCGCGACGCTCACCCGCACCTTCCGGCACAGCGCCGCCTCGGCCGGAATGCTCGCCGTGGAGCAGACCCGCCTGGTGCACATGGCGGACCCTCATCTGGCCGCGCTGCGGACGGTCTTCACGGCCGTCGACTGGTCGGGAGAGATCGAGATCGAAAGCTGCCTCGACGGCTCAGTGATCAACGGCAACGTGCATCGTTACAGGGCTCTTGACCGCCATCACCTGACCGGCGTGCGAACGGGCACGCGGGAGCGGGACCGGATCTGGCTGACCTGTCGGACCCGGACGTCCGGGGTCGTGGTGGCCCTCGCTGCCCGCACCGCGGTCGTCGCCGACCGGCCCTCCGCGGCATCGGAGTTCCGTCCGACCCGCCACCGCGCGGTTCACCGCCTGGTGGTCCCGATCTCTCACGGCCGGCCGATCACCGTGGACAAGACCGTCGCGCTGCACACCTCGCGGGACACCGCGATCAGCGATCCGCTGGACGCGGCCGTGGACCGGGTGTCCGCCGCGGCGGACTTCCCGGCTCTCCTGAGGTCCCACACCGCGGCGTGGGGGCGGCTGTGGCGGCACGCGGACGTCCAGGTGCCCGGCGAGGCGGGCCGGATCCTGCGCCTCCACCTCTTCCATGTCCTGCAGACGCTGTCCCCGCACACCGCGGACCTCGACGTGGGGGTGCCCGCGCGGGGCCTGCACGGCGAGGCGTACCGAGGTCATGTCTTCTGGGACGAACTCTTCGTACTGCCCTATCTGGACCTGCATCTCCCGGAGGTGTCCCGGGCGCTGCTCGACTACCGGTACCGGCGCCTCCCGCGCGCCCTCAGGGCCGCGGCCGAGACCGGCCGGACCGGCGCGATGTACCCGTGGCAGAGTGGCAGCGACGGCCGTGAGGAGGCCCAGGAGTGGCACCTCAACCCCGGATCCGGTCACTGGCTGCCGGACCACTCCCGGCTCCAGCACCACGTGGGCTCCGCGGTCGCCTACAACGTGTGGCAGTACTGCGAGGCCACCGGAGACACCGCGTACCTGTACGCCCGGGGCGCGGAGATGCTGCTGCAGATCAGCCGCTTCTGGGCGGATCTCGCCGTCCTCGACCCCGGCACGGGCCGCTACCGGATCCTGGGCGTCGTCGGCCCCGACGAGTATCACGACGCCTACCCCGGCGCCGGCCGGCCGGGACTGGACGACAACGCGTACACCAACGTCACGGCCGCCTGGGTGCTCGCCCGCTCCCTCGAACTCCTCGGACGGCTGCCGGCCTGGCGTCGCGACGAACTCTTCGAGCAACTCGGGCTCGGCGCCGACGAACCGCCGCGGTGGGAGGAGATCTCCCGCCGGCTGCGGGTGCCGTTCCACCAGGGCCTCATCAGCCAGTTCGAGGGCTACCACAGGCTCGCCGAACTCGACTGGGACGCCTACCGCGCGCGGTACGGCACGATACGGCGGCTGGACCGGATCCTGGAGGCGGAGGGCGACACCGTCAACCGCTACCAGGCCTCCAAGCAGGCCGACGTCCTCATGCTCGGCTATCTGTTCTCGCCCGCCGAGCTCCGGGGGCTGTTCGGGCGTCTGGGATACGACGTGGACGATGACGTCTGGCGCAGGACCGTCGACCACTACCTGCGGCGCACCAGCCACGGCTCCACCCTGAGCGGCCTCGTCCACGGGCTGGTCCTCGCCAGGGCCAGGCGGGCCGACGCATGGCACTACGTTCGCGAGGCCCTGGAGTCGGACATCGCCGATGTACAGGGCGGTACGACCGGAGAGGGCATCCACCTGGGCGCCATGGCCGGCACCCTCGGTCTGGTCCAGCGTGGCTTGACGGGGCTGGAGACCCGCGAGGACTCCCTGTGGCTGGATCCCGTCCCGCTGCCCGCGCTGTCCGAGTACGGATTCTCGGTGTGCTACCGGGGTCATTGGGGCGTGCGTGTACGGCGTCTCGGCGGGCGTCTGGAGATCGCCGTCCCCGACTCGGAGAGGTCGCCGATCCGCGTGGTCCTCTCGGGGCGGCCGGTGATCATCAGGCCGGGCGAGACCCGCACCTTCAACCTGCGGGAAGGGTGACCGCAGCGGTCACAGGGCCCGGATCCGGCGTCCGGTGATCTCCGCTGGCACCAGGCGGAGCGTCGGATTTCTCGTACCGCCCGCCCACGGCTCGCCGCCGGACCGCTCCGCGAGGAACCGGACGGTTTCCGAGTCCGTGACATGCTGGGGTCGAAGTCGGCTCCGGACTCGATCACCTACCGAAGACAGCGAGGCGACATTCCGACACGTCCCGCTAACTCCTTTTCCGTCAGGCCCAGTTGATCGGACACGAGGGTGCGGAGCGGCCGCCGAACGGTCCGCTCGCCACGTCCGCCCCCGGCCTCGGTTGGCGAGTCACACCGTCTGCGGGACGATCGCCACCGGACACCGGGCATGGTGCAGAACGGCGTGCGCGACCCGACCGAGCTGCAGCCCGACGTGCCCGTTGCGGCGCCTCCCGCCCACGACGACAAGGTCGGCGCCCGCCGAGCGGTCGACCAGGATCCGGTGCGCGGGCCCTTCGACCGTCACGCTGCGAACCTCGACCCGCGGATGAGCGGCCACGGCGTCACCGACCAGCGAGTCGAGCAGCGCCGAGGCCATGGCCTCGTGCGTCCGGGCGCCCTCCCCGGGTTCGGCGGGGCCGTCGGCCTCGCGCCGGGGACAAGGCCAGGCCCGGACGACGTCCAGGGCGCATTCACGGGCCACTGCCTCCTCGAAGGCGAACCGCACGGCCTCACTCGTGTGCGCGGGATCCCCCGCGCCCAGCAGGATCCGCCCATGTCCGCCGGCCAGGGCGGTCCCGTCACCCCGGACCACGATCACCGGGCAGTGTGCCCTGCCCGCCACGGTGAGACCGACCGAGCCGAGCAGCAGCCCGGCCAGCTCCCCCCTGCCACGCGACCCGGTGACCACGGCGTGGGCGTTGTCAGCCTCACGCAGCAGGGCGTACACCGGGTCCTCGGGGAGGATGTCGGTGGTGACCTTCACGTCCGGGCAGCGTGTTTCGGCCCGCTCGGCCGCGGAGGCGACGATGTGCTCCGCCAGCACGCGCTCCGAGGGGCGTTCCGTGCCCTCCGACGGCACTCCGGCCTCGTACCGCTCCCAGCGGGAGGCGTACACCAGCCGGAGTGGAACGTCGTGGCGCGCGGCCTCGTCCACGGCCCAGTCGACCGCGAGCAGGCTTCCGTCGGATCCGTCGACACCTACGACCAGGGGCAACGACATCGTCCTCACCGCTTTTCGTCGGACTGCCGCTTCGCGCGGCAGGGGGCTCCGACGCAAACGTGCCACCTTCAGGCGACCGGGCGCAGGGGCCACTCGGCCCGTTCGTGTACCCGGTCAGCCCTGGCTGGGCGAGCGGCGCGCCGGACGCCCGACGCGGGCAGGGCGTCCCGGGCGAGAAGTTCGGGCTCGGCTCCTGGAGGAGTACCGGGTCAGCCGCTTTTGATGGCCGGCCCGGTCTCCGGGGCCGATCCGGGCGGACGCAGCGGTGTGCGCGGCCACCGCGGGCCCCAGCCCGTTGAAGCGCGGCGGCTCGGGTGAGATCCGCTCGTCGCGGACGACGTCCGCGCTGGTCACCAGAGCGCCCGCGGAGAACGGCAGTCCCATGAGGGTCCGGTCGAGCGGCAGTACCAGCCCCCGGTACGCGTCCGCGTCCATGCCGACCGCGATCTCCACCGCCGCCGAGCCATCCACCGATGAACACCTTCCTCGGCGTTCCCTCCTCCTCCGGCGTGCACATCGGGATCGGGCCGGGTCGTCGGCCTCGGCGACGCAGGTTGCGTCAGGGAGAGGGACACGGTCGATGTCAGGCCGCGTGCGCGGCGTCGAACGGGAGTGTCAGGCGAACGACGGTGCGCCCGTCGCCGCTGTCGAGGGAGACGGTGCCGCCGTGGGCGGTGACGACGGCCTGGACGATGGCCAGTCCGAGGCCGGTGCTGCCGGTGCTCCGGGAGCGGGCGCTGTCGGCGCGGACGAAGCGGCCGAAGACTTCGGGCCGGATGTCGTCGGGAATCCCGGGGCCGTTGTCGCTCACCTCCACGCGGGCACCGTCGTGTTCCGTGGCGAGGGTGATGGTGACGTCGGTACCGGGCGGGGTGTGGACGCGGGCGTTGCCCAGAAGGTTGCCGATGGCCTGCTGGAGGCGGTGTGCGTCGCCGGGGACGGTGACGGGTTCCTCGGGCAGGTCCAGAATCCAGTGATGGGCAGGGCCGGCGGCTCTGGCGTCCTGGGCCGCGTCGAGGATCAGCAGGGTGAGGTCGACGGGCGCCTGCTCCAACGGCCTTCCGGCATCGAGACGTGCCAGGAGAAGGAGGTCGTCGACGATGCGGGTCATGCGCCGGGTCTCGGCGCCGATGCGCTCCAGAGCGTGGTGAACGGGTGCGGGGACGGGGCCGGAGTGGCACAGGGCGAGTTCCGCGTGACCGCGAATGTTGGCGACGGGGGTGCGCAGTTCGTGGCTGGCGTCGGCGGCGAAATGGCGCAGGCGTTCCTCGCTCGCCTGGCGGCGGACGAGCGCGTCCTCGACGTGACCGAGCATGTGGTTGAGGGCGCTGCCGACCTGACCGACCTCGGTGCGCGGGTCCGTGTCGGGCAGCGGGCCCGGCATGGCGACCTCGCCGCTGGCCAGAGGGAGGTCGGCGACCTCGGCCGCCCGTGCGGTGACGCGCTGGAGGGGACGCAGGGAAGCTCGTACCCACAGCGCACCCGCGAAGCCGGTGACGAGCACCGCGGCGGTGAAGAGCACCGCTTCGACGGCTTCGAGGCGATGGACGGTCTCCTCGACCGGATGCAGCGGCAGGCCCGTGATCAGACTGTCCCCGTCGTCGCCCGCGACGGCAGTCACGCGATATCTCCCGAGGTCGGACAGGCGGATGCTGTGCCCGTTGCCGTCCACCGGGATTTCCGTCAGCGTGTGACGGTCCTCGGCGGTCAGGGGGACGGCGCGGTCGGTGTCGGCGTCGATGACGGCCGCTTGGGTGACCTGGCCGTTCAGCAGGCGGGCGCCGAAGGTGGCGTTGGCCTGGCCGCGGGTGTCGGGCCGGTTGTCGGCGTCGGGTGTGGCCTCGTGCTCCAGGCTGGCCGCGAAGCGGCCGCCGGAGGCCGCGAGCTGTTCGTCGAGACGTCCCATGAGGAAGCCGCGCAGGGCCAGGGCGGTGACGACGCCGACGGACAGGCAGGCGAGGGCGAGCAGGACGACGAGTCCCGCCGTGAGCTGGCCGCGCAGGGTGCGGGGGGCGGGGCGCTTCACGACGGATCCGGTTTGAGGACGTAGCCGACACCACGGACCGTGTGGATCATGGGAGTGCGCCCGGCGTCGATCTTCTTGCGCAGGTAACTGATGTAGAGCTCGACGACGTGGGCGCGGCCTCCGAAGTCGTACGCCCAGACCCGGTCGAGGATCTGCTGCTTGGACAGGACCCGGCGTGGGTTGCGCATGAGGAAGCGCAGCAGTTCGAACTCGGTCCGCGACAGGTCGATGCCGACCCCTCCGCGTCTGACTTCCCTTGCCTCCTCGTCCATCGTGAGGTCTCCGACGACGAGGCCCTCCGTCTCGGGTCGCGCCGTCAGACCGGCGCGGCGCAGCAGTCCCCGGAGCCGAGCCAGGACCTCTTCCAGGCTGTAGGGCTTGGTGACGTAGTCGTCACCGCCCGCGGTGATCCCGGCGATGCGGTCCTCGACCGCGTCGCGCGCGGTCAGGAAGAGCACGCACACCCGGGGCGACTCACGTCGAAGGGCCCGCAGCACCTGAAGTCCGTCCTGGTCCGGGAGCATCCAGTCGAGGATCACCGCGTCCGGCCGGAACTCGCGGGCGGCCTCGAGTGCGCCCGCGCCGTCCGCGGCCGTGCGGACCTGCCACCCCTCGCCGCTCATGACCGCGGAGAGGACATCGGTGACATCGGGCTCGTCGTCCACGACCAGGACCCGGACGGGTTGATCATCGGGACGGTGCGAAGGTGCTGAGGCGAACGGCTTGTCCATGGTCCGTCCAGCATCCCTCGGTACCGCACCCCCGGGGACACCTCATGGCTCTGAGTTTCCTCTGAATCCCCTGTTCCGGCGGCCTGCCTCCGTCTTCTCAGAGGGTACGCAGAGGATCGGCTGCCAGGCTGGCCGCCCGCTCACCGGAAGCAGTGATCCGGAGGAACCACATGACCACCACGATGAGCACGACGCCCGCGCACGCGGACCGCAAGATGCGTCACCGGCGCCCGCGCTCGCGCTCGCGCACCAGCAGTGTGCCCCTACTGGCGCAGGCGGTGATCTGGGCGGGGGCGGTCGGCGTGATCGCCCTGTGGTGGGGCGACACCACGTCGGTGGTCGGCCCGGCGGGCTGGCTCACCGGCGCGGGGCGCATCACCGGCCTGCTCGCCGGCTATGCCTGCGCCGTCCTGCTCGCTCTGATGGCCCGCGTACCCCTGCTCGACCACACGATCGGCAGTGACCGACTGGCGCGCTGGCACGCGTTCGGCGGCCGCTGCACCGTGTCGCTGGCGCTCGCCCACACCCTGCTGATCATCTGGGGCTACAGCCTGACCTCACACACCGACGTGGTGAGCCAGACCTCCATCCTCGTCCTGCACTATCCCGATCTGCTCAAAGGCACGGCTGGATTCCTGCTGTTCCTGCTCACCGCCGTCCTCTCCGCACGTGCCGCCCGCCGCCGGATGAGCTACGAGACCTGGCACTACCTGCACTTCGCCACCTACCTGGCCGTCTTTCTCGCCTTCGGCCATCAGCTGTCCAACGGTGCCGACTTCGTCGGCAACCGTCCCGCCCAGGCGGCCTGGTACGCGTTGTTCGTAACGGTCGCCGCTCTCGTGGGCTGGTATCGCTTCGCCGTTCCTCTGCGGCGCGGACTGCGGCACCGCCTCCGCGTAGCCGCCGTCCGGCCCGAGGCGCTGGACGTGGTGTCCGTGTACGTGACGGGTGCGCACCTCCATGAGCTGGGCGGCGAGCCCGGCCAGTTCCTGCGCTGGCGCTTCCTGGCTCCCGGCCTGTGGTGGGCGGCCAACCCCTACTCCCTGTCGGCCCCCGCCCAGAACGGGCACCTGCGGATCACCGTCAAGAGCGCCGGCGGTCACAGCTCCGCCCTGTCCCGGCTGCGTCCCGGCACCCGGGTCTGGGCAGAAGGCCCCTACGGCGGCCTCACCGCGAACCGTCGCACCGCGCCCAAGGTGCTGCTGTTGGCCGGGGGCGTCGGCATCACTCCCCTGCGCGCTCTCTTCGAGACCCTCCCCGGGCAGGTCACCCTCGTGTACCGCGCGCGGCGCGCCGAGGACCTGGCGCTGCGGGCGGAACTCGACGCGATAGCGGCTCACAGAGGGGGCACCGTGCGCTACGTCGTCGACGAACCCGCCGCCTGGTCCTCACCCCTCACCGCCCCCGCCCTGACTGCCCTGGTGCCCGACCTGGCGGCGCACGACGTCTATCTCTGCGGCCCTCCCGGCATGACCGAGGCGGCGGTCACAGCGCTTCGCGACGCCGGTGTCCCGTCCCGGCGCATCCATCACGAGTCCTTCGCCTTCTAGGGAGATCCATCATGCGGCGAGCCGTTCTCGTCACCGGCGGAGCCGGCGCCCTCATCGTCACGCTCCTCGCCCTCAAACCCCACCAGCCCCCCGCCCTCCAGACCAGCTCGCCCGCACCGAGCACCCCCACGCCCGCGTCCGGAACGTCCGGATCATCCGTGAGGACAGGCACCTTCACCGGCGACGCCGTCCAGACCCGGTACGGAACGGTGCAGATCGCCGTCACCCTCGCCAAGGGGAGGATCACCGCGGTCAAGGTGCTGCGGGCTCCGGATGAGAACGGCCGCGACCAGCAGATCGCCTCCTACGCGCTGCCCCGCCTCACTCAGGAGGCACTGGGAGCCCAGAGCGCGCACATCGACGCCGTCTCCGGAGCCAGCTACACCAGCCAGGGGTACACCCAGTCCCTGCAGAGCGCCCTGGACCGGGCCCACGCATGACACCGCCCCACACGGGCCCCACCACGTCGAGCACGTGAGGGGGGACGGTCTTCCCCTTCGGCGTCCTGTTCCGGCGCCGAGGCCGGGGCGCGCGGCTCTCACCGCCCCCTGTCCGCGCCGGCGGTCCCGTCCGCCGTTTCCCGGCCTGGCCGGGGCGTGCCGGCGTCCGGCCCG
The DNA here is from genome assembly GCF_044767465.1 of Streptomyces sp. NPDC101237. Classification (NCBI taxonomy): domain Bacteria; kingdom Bacillati; phylum Actinomycetota; class Actinomycetes; order Kitasatosporales; family Streptomycetaceae; genus Streptomyces; species Streptomyces sp. NPDC101237. The sequence continues at coordinate 33,756 of NZ_JBIWNY010000004.1, forward strand.
GTCCGGCCCGGCGCCGATCCGACGGTGATACGGCGCCCGGTCACCGAGCGGGGCTCGATCCGGACCCACAGATCGCGGTCTCCGCCCGCCCATGGGGCACCGTGGGCCGCCGGGACGAGCCGGCGGACCTCCTCGTCATCGGTCACCCGGACGGCGCGTCCGCGTACCAGCACACTCCAGCCCTCGCAGAAGGCGTCGTCGATGCGGTCGACCTCGAAGGCCACCCGGCGCCCCACGGCCAGGGACGGCATGCCGTCGCCCGCGGTCCTGAAGACGATCGCTCCGTCGACGACGCTGTAGTTGACCGGCAGGACGACCGGACCCGAAGCGGTGTCCAGGCCGAGGCGTCCGACGCCGTGGGAGCCGAGGAGCGCAGCGCATTCGGCCGGACCCAACTCGGTGAACTCGGGCCGGGGGCCCGCACGGCCGGGTCCGGGCGGGGTGTCCGGGTCGCCTCCCGTGAGGTGGGACATGGTGGTGTGCAGGACGTCGGCGAGCCTGAGCAGAGAACCCGTGCCCGGCGCGGCCTCGGGGCGTTCCTCCAGATACCGCAGATAGCCGACCGCGATACCGGACCGTTCGGCCGTCTGCTCGCGCGTGAGACCGAGTTCCCTGCGGCGAGCGGCCACGCGCCTCCCCAGGTCGCCCTGGACCTGTCCTCCGGCCATGCGCGGCCCTGACTGTTCGACCATGGCCGTTCCTCCTCTCCTGGGTCGGGCCCCCTCGGGACGTCGGCGGCTGGTGCCCGACGGGCCTGGGGGCACCGTCGGTATGACCTCACGGGTCCAGACTGTCCTTGCCCGGAAGGCCCCGCTTGGGCCGGCCGGCCCTCGTCACCTGCCGGACGGGCCACCGGACCCTGGGCGGCCCTACGGCGGTCCCCGCGCGGCCGTGGCGGCACCGCGGCGGCGGGAGGCCCCTGCCGGAACCGACCGGACCGACCGGTGGTGCGGACGTGAGAACGCGTTCAGGCTGGTGGCAGAACCCGCGAGGCCCTGTGAGGCCCGGCTCCCCGCAGCGGTGAGGAGAAGACCATGACCGGCAGCCCGCACCAGGTGGGCGACGTGATGACGCGTGCCGTCGTCGCGGTGGGCCGCGAGACCCTGTTCAAGCACATCGTGGAACGCATGGACGAAGGGAGGGTCAGCGCCCTGCCCGTCCTGGAGGGCGACGGACGGGTGGTCGGTGTCGTCTCCGAGGCCGATCTGCTGCCCAAGGAGGAGTTCCGGGACAGCGACCCGGACCGCCTGACCCAGATGCGCCGGCTGTCCGACCTGGCCAAGGCCGGGGCCGTGCGCGCGGAGGAGCTGATGAGCGCCCCGGCCGTCACGGTCCACGCCGACGCCACGCTGCCGGAGGCCGCCCGCATCATGGCGGTACGGCATGTGAAGCGGCTGCCCGTCGTGAACGCCGAGGGCGTCCTCGAAGGGGTCGTCAGCCGTGGAGATCTGCTCAAGGTGTTCCTCCGATCCGACAACGAACTCGCCGACGAGATCCGGCGTGAGGTGGTCGACCCGCTCTTCCCGGCACCGGTGGAGCCGGTGCACATCGTGGTCACCGAGGGCATCGCCACCCTCACCGGCCGGGTCACCGACGCCACCCGGATCCCGCTCGCCGTACGCCTGGTCCGAGGCGTCGAGGGCGTGGTGGGCGTCGACTGCCGGCTGACCGCGACGGACGTCTGAACGCGACGGACGTCTGAAGAGGAGCCGTACCGAACCGGCCAGGGACTCCGGGACGGGGTACCGGCGGACGCGCGAACCCGGGCCTGCCGGATCAGAGGTGAGCCACGACGGCGACCGGCGCACCGATGTGATGCAGGGCAGCATGGGTGACATGACCGATGTGCGCGCCGAGCGAACCCGTACGGATACGCCGGCCGACGACGGCCAGGGAGGCGTCGTGGGAGGCGTCGACGACGGCCCGCGCGGCGCTGCCGCAACGGCTCGCCTCGATCACGTCGGCGCCCGGGAACTTCTGCCGCCAGGGGCGCAGTGCCTCGGCCAGAGCGGTCCGGTGGCTCCGTTCGAGGTCGTCCTGGAGTTCCGCGTCCCCCGGGAAGCGGTAGCAGGACGCGGCCGTCTCCGGCCAGGCGGACACGACCCGAAGGGGGGTCCCCCGGCGGACCGCGGCGTCGAAGGCGAACTCCAGCAGGGTGTCGTCCGGATGATCGGCGTCGAGTCCGAGCACGACCGGCCGGTACGGCGTGGCGGTGGACGGCACACCCGCCGGGTCCGTCCTGTGCTCGTCCGCGGCCTGTTCACCCTCACGCACCAGCACCACGGGACGCGCCGCACGGGATACGACGGCCAGGCTCACCGAACCGGCCACGAACCCGCCGATGCCGCCGAGACCCCGCGAGCCCAGCACGAGCAGCTCGGCGGCGTCCGCCGCCTCACAGAGCGCCTCGGTCACCGGTCCCGTCAGCTGCTCGGTGAGCACCTCAAGACCCGGGTGCCGCAGGCGAATGCCCTCCGCGGCCCCGGGGGCCACCGGCCGGATCCAGCGCTGGCTGGTCTCGGGTCCCACCTGCGGCGCCTGCGCCAAGAGCACGGGGGCGGGCTCGGTGACGTGCACGATCTTCAGCGGCAGGCCGCGCAGCAGGGCTTCGCGCGCCGCCCACTCGGCGGCGGCCCGGCTCTCGGGCGACCCGTCGAGACCCACGGTGACGGTTCGGGACATGATCTCCACCTCCGGGGAGCGTTCCTCTCCAGCGTGACGGCACACTCCCGGCTCGGTAGGGGCCGTCCGTCCCCCGAACGGACCGACCGGCCCACGCGCCGTACGGGTGCCGACGCGCGCCGGGCCGGTCGTCGGCGTCGTCTCCGAGACCGATCCGCTGTCTCACGGAGGACCATCCGTGGGGTGCCCGCGCTGCCGCGCAGGGGAAGTCGAGCCCGGCTCACCAGGGGATCATCGGACCTGACCCAGGGACCAATGGCCCCTGGCCGCCGGCCGCCCCGCGTTCTGCCATGGGAAGGAAGCGGCGGCGTCACTCCCCGGCGCCGCCGCCCGGACCGCCGCACGGAGGAGGCGAGGGCGATGTCCGCCCCCCCCGGCGAATCCGGCCTCGGGCGACAGGCGTCCGCGGCCCCCGGACCCGGCGGCCCGTCGGCGCGGAGGGCCGTCATGACCGGGCCCGGTGATCCCCGGCCGAAGCCAAGGAGAGGGAAGTCGCCATGACCGCGGAACCGGTCGACACGCACACCGTCGAGACGCTGGTGGCGGACGCCGTCGCCGCGCCCTCGCAGCACAACGCCCAGCCCTGGAGGTTCCGCTATCTCCGCGACAGCGGTGTCCTGCGCGTGTACGCGGACCTGACACGCGCCCTGCCGCACACCGATCCGCAGCGGCGCGGTCTGCACGTGAGCTGTGGGGCCGCACTGCTCAACCTCCGCGTGGCCGCCGCCGCCTCGATGCTGGCGCCGGTCGTGCGGCTGCTGCCGGAACCGGACCGCCCGGATCTCCTCGCCGAGGTGCGGCTGTGCGGCACGGGGCCGCCGGACGCCGAGCTGGCTCTGCTGCGTCCCGCGGTCGCCCGCCGTCACTCCAGTCGCCACCCGTTCCGCGACGAAGAGATAGCCGCCGCGACACGTGAGGGCCTGTGCCGAGCCGCCGACGTCGAAGGCGCCCAGTTGCTGTTCCCCGGTCGTTGGCACGTGCGGGAGGTCCTGGATCTGGTGTGGGACGCCGAGCAGTGGGAGGCGCAGGCCCCGGGGGTACGCGAGGAGACCGCACGGTGGACGCATGTGGAACCGACGGGTGCCGTGGCACCGTCCGACGGGATTCCCGCCGAGGCCTTCGGTCCCGTACGCCGTGACGGCAACGCTCCCGTGCGCGACTTCGCCGCCGGACGCCCGATGCCCGACCGTCCGCGGGCGTCGTTCGAGAAGACGCCGAACGTCGCCCTGCTCGGCACCACCGGTGACGGCCCCGTGGACTGGCTGCGCGCCGGGCAGGCGCTGGAGCGCGTGCTGTTGCGGGCGACGGCGGACGGGTTGGTCGCCTCCGTGACCTCCCAGCCCCTCGAGTGGCCGGACCTGCGGTGGGCGGCCCGCGACCCCCGCTCCGCGATGGGTCACGTACAGATGGTGCTCCGGCTCGGCCACGGCCCCGAAGGACAGCGCAGCGCCCGGCGGCCCCTTGACGACGTTCTCGACATCGTGTGAAGCCGGCGCCCCGGCCCGACCGCGCCCGCGGCACGACCCGACGACGGACGAACGACGACAAGGAGCATGCGCATGAAGGTGTCCCAGGCGATGACCGCGCCTCCCGTGCACGTGACCCCCGGTACCTCCCTGGAAGAGGCGACCCGATGGATGGCCGAACGCGGCGTGGGCTGCGTCCTCGTCGTGGAGGACGGCGAGCTGCGCGGCATCGTGACCGACCGCGACATCGCGCTCCGAGGCCTCGGCGGCGGCCTGACTCCAGACTGCCCCGTGCACGCGGTGATGTCGGCCGACGTCGTCACCGTCGACGCCGACGACGATCTCCGGGCGGCCTACCGCGCCTTCGGGCGCGCGGGGGTGCGCCGGTTGCCGGTCCTCGACCTGGGCCGGCTGGTCGGAGTGCTCACGATCGACGACCTCTTCCTGGACGTCTTCCGGCAGCTGGGCGACCTGCTCGGTCCCGTCGCATGGAGCGTGCTCCAGGAGCCGCCGGGACCGGGCCGGGCGGCGCCACGGAAGGGACCTTCGGCCCTGTGAAGGGGGTCCGAGGCCGGCCGATGGTGAAGCGAAACATCCAGGGCGTGGGATCCTGCTGAACAACCACACGGGCCGCCCGGCCAGATCGTCGGGCGCCGTGGTGCCCTCCTCGCCGCTCAGCGGAGCCTGCGCAGATAGGGGTCCTGGGGCCGGCGCGGCACCAGTCGCACCCGTGCGTCGAGGACGCTCACGCCGTCCGCGGCTGCCAGGACGGGGTTGAACTCGGCCTCGACGAGCTGCGGCAGGTCCGTGGCCATCCGGGACAGCCGTTGGATCAGCTGCTCGACGGCCCCGAGGTCGACGGGTCCGCTGCCGGGCGCGCCGAGCAGCACGGGCGCGCACCGCGGGGACGTGATCAGGTCGTGTACGTCATGGTCGGTGAGCGGTGCCAGCCGGGCGGCGTGGTCGGCGAGCACGTCGGTGGCCCTGCCGCCGGGCCCGAACAGCACGAGCGGACCGAACACCTCGTCCTGGACCACACCGGCGAACAGCTCGGTGCCGCGCCGGGCGAGCGGCTGGACGACCACTCCGGTCAGCAGGTCGCCGAAACGGCTCTGCAACTCCCGGAAGGCGGCGCGGACCTGCGGCTCACCGCGCAGGTCGAGAGGAACCGCCTGCTCCTCGCTCCCGTGGACCGGGGCCGGTCCGTGCGCCTCCATGACCACCCGGCCGTCGACGCCGCCGAGCCGCTCGGCGGCGCGGACGGCCTCGTCCTCGGTCTCGGCCCAGGCCCATGGGATCCGCGGGACGCCGTAGCAGGCGAGCAGGTCGGCACACGTGTGCGGGTCGAGTCGGCCGCCGTCCGGATGAGCGACCAGATAGGCGTCGGCGATGGTGTGGGCGCGCTCGGTTTCGACATCGGCCAGGGCCGGTACCGTACCGGCCGGGCGGGCCAGCCAGGCCGCGCGGTCAGCCGCGTGGGCCAACGCCCGTGCGGCCGCCTGCGGATCGGCGTAGGACGGGATCGTGCCGCCCTCGTCGGCCGCGGGCAGGAGCCGCACCGGCAGGTCCTGCTCCAGGCATGCCGTCAGGACGGGCTTGGGCCTGCGGCCAGGCGCCCCGGTGAGGGCGCGTGTCAGGTGGTCGCCGGTCGCGACGGCGAGGGCCGTCGGGACCAGGGCCACCAGAATCGCGTCGACGCCCGGGTAGACCATGAGCGCGTTCACGCAGTCCGTGAGCTGTTTCTCGGACACGGCGGCCGTGGCGTCGACCGGATTGCCGACGGCGGCCCCTTCTGGCAGTAGCGCGAGCAGGGCGTCGGCCGTCGAGGGAGCGAAGGGCGGCAGGTCGAGACCGGCCTCGGCACAGGCGTCGGCGGCCAGGACCCCGGCGCCGCCCGCGTTGGTGACGACGGCGACTCGCCTGCCCTCCGGCAGTGTCTGGGAGTACAGCAGGGCGGCCGCTTCGAGGAGTTCGCCCACCGAGCCGGTGGCGGTGATGCCGGCCTGTGTGAACAGGGCACTGCGGGTCATGGTCGGCGTGGCGGCGGCCGCCGTGTGCGAGGCGGCGGCCCGGCGGCCGGCCGTGGACCGGCCGGCGTCCACGGTCAGCACCGGCATCCTGCGGGCCACCCGGCGGGCGGTCCGTGAGAACGCGCGCGGGTTGCCGAAGGACTCCAGGTGCAGCAGAGCGAGGTCGGTACGGCCGTCGGCCTCCCACCACTGAAGCAGGTCGTTGCCGCTCACGTCGTACTTGTCGCCGAGCGAGACGAAGGAGGACACGCCGATGCCGAGCCTGGACAGGCCTTCGAGCAGGGCGATGCCGATGCCTCCGGACTGGACGGCGACGCCGGCACTGCCGGGGCGGGGGTGAGTGGCGGCGAAAGTGGCGTCGAGGCGCAGGGCGGGATCGGTGTGGGAGATGCCGAGGCAGTTGGGGCCCACCAGGCGCATGCCGTAGGTGCGGCAGGCGGTGCGGAGCGCCCGGGCCTGGTCGGGGTCGAGGCCGGAGGTGAGGACGACGAGGGCGCGGACGCCGGCCTTGCCGCACTCCTCGGCGGTGGCCGGGACCTTCTCCGCGGGAATCGCCACGACCACCAGGTCCGGGGTCCTGGGAAGGGCGCTGACGGACGGGTGACAGGGCACGCCGAGGACCGAGCTCACGTGGGGGTTCACGGCGAAGAGGCGGTGGGTGTAGCCGCCGGTGTGGATGTGGTGGAGGACCGCTCGGCCGACCGAGCCCGGTGTGCGTCCGGCCCCGACGACGGCGACCGTCTCCGGACACAGCAGCGGGCGCAGGCTCGCCACGTCGGCGGCGCGACCCCGGTGATCGACGGCGGTGAGGTAGGTGTCGTCTTCGTCGAGGTGGATGGTGCAGCGGGTCTCCGGGCCCTCGAATCGGCGGGAGGTGCGCAGGCCCAGGTCGGCGAAGAGGCGGAGAACCTCGCGGTTCTCGCTCAGGGCGTCGGCGGTGAAGACGGCGATGCCTTCGGCACGGGCCGCCGAGACCAGGTGCTCGACGAGGAGGGTGCCGATGCCGCGGTGGTGCAGTCCGTCGGCCACGGCGACGGAGATCTCCGCGGAGTCCTTCTCGTCTCCCGTCGCGTACTCGGCGAGCCCGAGCACCCGGCCCTGGGCCTCGGCCAGCAGCGCCCGGTGGCCGGCGCGGGCCGGGCCGCATGCCCGGTCCGCGGCCATCGCGCCCGAGCGCCGGCCTGCCGAGAAGAACCTCAGGCGGAGGTTCTCCGCGGACATCTCGTCGTAGAGTCCCTTCAGCCGGTCGCGGTCGCCGGGAGCCACGGGCCGGATGCACACGGTGGTCCCGTCCGCGAGCAACGCGTGGGTGCCGGAGCGTTCGAGCAGGGTCATCTCGGTTCACCTCACAGACCGGTCGGCACCACAAGCATCGAGCGCGGCGGGGCCCTGTCCCATGGGCTGACCGGGGCCTGAGGAGGGGCCGATCGGCCCTGAACGCAAGAACGTCATGGGAGACGATCGCGGCCGACGAGAGGTCCGGAGGAGCCGACCGCGCGCAGCGACCGACGGCCCTACGACTCGCGGATGCTCCCGAACGCCTCGCGAACGGAAGCCATCACGCGGTCGGTCAGGGCCGGGAGGGCTGAGCGCACGGGTGCGCTCAGCCGATCGCCCAGTCCGATGTCCGCGACCTCCACGGCGTGCACCACGAGCCTCGGCGGCATGCGGCCGAGGGCCTCCGCGAGGGCCAGGCACTCCCCCAGGCCGAAGGCGTGCGTGCTCGCTCCGCCCCGCGCGCGGACAGCAGCCTGCGCCGAGGTCAGCGTGTGCAGCGCACCGGGCCTGGCCGGGTCGGCACGAAGGGCTTCCACGATGATCACGGCGTCCGCGTCCCGCCACAGGTCGAGCAGTCTCGCGGGCTCGCCGTCGCTGACAGCCAGCTCGGTGCCGCCGGGAACCCGGCCCCGGAGTGCCTCCACCACGGCCGGGCCGATCCCGTCGTCACCGCGCAGGGGGTTGCCGACACCGGTCACCACGATCCGGCCGCTCACGCGCGGTCCAGGGTCACGTCGAGGAAGTGGGCGGCGCAGGAGATGCAGGGGTCGTGGTTGCGGACGATCCGCTCGCACAGGCGGGTGAGTTCGTCGTCGTCGGCCGGGGGTCCGCCCCGGTCCAGACGGGCCTGGACCGCTCTGCGGACGTCCTCCTCGATGGCCGTCTGGTTCTGGGCGGTGGGCGGGACGATGCGGGCTCCGGTGAGCGTGCCCTCGCCGGTGAGCGCGTAGCGGTGGTACAGCAGACCGCGCGGCGCCTCGGTGGCTCCCACGCCGGTCCCCTCGCGCGGCGGGACCTCGACGGCGGGCAGGTGCGGCCGCTCGTATCCGTCGATGATCCGCAGGGCTTCCGCGACGGCGTGCACGATCTCCACGGCGCGTACGACGACACTCCGGAAGGGGTTGTCGCAGACCGCTCCCGTGGCCGGGTCGCCCAGCCCGGCGTCCCGGGCCGCGTCGGCCGCCACCGGATGCAGCCATCGGCCGTTGATCGCGTAGCGGGCCAGCGGGCCGGTCAGGAAGCGGCGGCCGTCCAGGGAGGCGGTGAGCGCCGTCGAGTGGGGGACCTGCTCCTCCTTGACGTGCTCCTCGAAGGCGGACAGCGGAATCTCGCGGGGCACCGGGTCCATCACCGTGGGCGTCCCGGAGTCGATGGCGTAGCGGCCGGGAGCGCGCAGCGCGAACAGGGCGTGGTCGCACACGGCGTCGGGGAATTCGAAGGCCCCCACCCAGCGGACGGTCTCCAGCGCGTCCTCCTGGGCCCGCCGCAGCCGGTCGGCCAGGGACCGGAGTTCCTCGGGCGCGGGGGTCCGGTAGAAGCCGCCGATCCGGACGTTCACCGGGTGGACGGGCCTGCCGCCGAGTTGTTCGACGATCGCGTTGCCGGTCTGTTTGATCCGCAGTCCACGCTCGACGGCCGCACGGTGGTCGCGGGCGAGTTCCACCACGTCCGAGAGACCGAAGAAGTCCGGCGCGTGCAGGAGGTGGATGTGCAGGGCGTGGCTCTCGATCCACTCGCCGCAGTACAGCAGGCGCCGCAGGTCGGCGAGGGGGCCGTCCACCGTGACTCCGCAGGCGTCCTCGATCGCCCGGCAGGCGCTCATCTGGTAGGCGACAGGGCAGATGCCGCAGATGCGGGAGGTGATGTCGGGCGGCTCGGCGTGCCCGCGTCCGGTCAGCAGGGCCTCGAAGAAGCGCGGGGGTTCGTAGATGCGCAGCCTGGTCGCGATGACCGAACCGTCCCGGACGTGCAGGTGGAGGGCTGCCTCGCCCTCCACCCTTGCCAGCGCGTCCAGACGCAGGACACGGGTTCCGCGACGGTTCATGCGGGCCTTTCAGGGCGGTTTTCCGAGGCGGTCGGCGAGCTGTGCCGCTTCTCGGCCGCGAGTTCGGGTACGGAGGCATGTTCCGGGGCCGTGGCGTTGAAGGTGTGGAAGACACGCTGGATGTCCCGCTCGGTCATCCCGTCGCGGTGCAGCTGGTCGACCATGGACCGCAGATTGGGCTGGGTCGCGGGTCCGAAGCAGCCGTAGCAGCCGCGTCCGTACGCGGGGCAGATCGCGCCGCATCCGGCATGGGTGACCGGGCCGAGACAGGGGGTGCCGTGGGCCACCGTGACGCAGGTGGTGCCGCGCCTCTTGCATTCGAAGCAGACGCTGTGGCTCGGAATCCGGGGTCTGCGTCCGACAAGGTGTGCGGTGATGACTTCCAGGAGCTGACGGCGGTCGACGGGACAGCCGCGCAGCTCGAAATCGACCGCGACGTGGGCCGATATGGGTGTGGAGGTCCCGAGCGTGGAGATGTACTCGGGGCGGGCGTAGACGGCCGCGCGGAACTCGTCGACGTCCGCGAAGTCGCGCAGCGCCTGGATGCCCCCGGCGGTGGCGCAGGCGCCGATGGTCACCAGGTACCGGGAGACGCGCCGGACGTGCCGGATCCGCTCGGCGTCCTCCGCGGTGGTGACGGACCCTTCCACCAGGGAGAGGTCGTACGGCCCCCGGCCAGCGTGGCGCACGGGCTCCCCGCCAGAGCCGCCCTCGGCCGAGGTCATCTCCACGAAGTGGTCGATCCGTACCCGGTCCGCGAGGGCGAGCAGTTCGTCCTCGCAGTCGAGCAGGGTCAGCTGACAGCCGTCGCAGGAGGCGAACTTCCACACGGCCAGCGTGGGCCGGGGACGGCGGGCCGGTCCGAAGCCGGATGCGGGTCCGGTGGTCATGTCACAACTCCCTCACCATGAGCAGGTGCGCCGCGCGGTCGTAGCCGACGACCGGACCGTCCCGGCACAGCAGGAGCGGGCCGAGCTGGCAGTGGCCGCAATGGCCGGTGGCACAGCGCATGGTCCGTTCCAGGGACACCTGGACACGGTCCGGGGCCAAGCCGCGGACGACGACGAGTTCGCGGGCGGTGTGACGGATCATCACCTCGGGCCCGCACACCAGCGCGAGGGTCCGTTCGGGGCGCAGGTCGAGACGGTTGAGGAGGCTCGTGACCACGCCGACCGCCGCGTGCGGGCCGGGGCCGGGACGATCCACGGTCACCGCGACCTCGGCCGCGCCGCGCCAGCTCTCGATCTCGTCCCGGTAGACCAGGTCGGCCGGGGTACGGGCGCCCACCAGGACGGTGAGCCGGCCGTAGCCGGCCGACCGCTCCAGGACGGCATGCGCGACCGGCCGCAGCGGCGCCAGCCCGATGCCTCCGGCGATCACCAGCAGATCCTGCCCGGCCGCCGCGAGGTTCCAGCCGACGCCGAACGGCCCGCGTAGCCCTACGGCGTCACCCGGGCGCAGCCGGTACAGTGCCGCCGAGACGGCGCCCACCGCGCGCACGGTGTACACGAGGCCGCCCCCGGGTCCGCGAAGGGCGCTGACCGATACGGGTATCTCGCCGGTCCCGAAGGCGTAGATCATCGCGAACTGCCCCGGCGCGAAAGGCGGGAGCCCGCGTCCGGTCGGCACCAGCTCGATCGACCGGGTGTCGGCGGTCTCGGCCCACGAGCCGGCGACCCGATACGGCAGCGGAGGCGCCACGGTGGTCACGGCGGTCCCGCTTCTTCGGACCGGGTCCAGTCATGGAGAGCGGCGGCCTCCTCCGTGATGTCGATGCCGACCGGGCACCAGACGATGCAGCGGCCGCAGCCCACGCAGCCGGACGAGCCGAACTGGTCGTACCAGGTGCCGAGTTTGTGGGTCATCCACTGCCGGTAGCGGCTGCGCGGGGAGGTGCGGACCGGGCCGCCGTGCAGCTGGGAGAAGTCCAGGTCGAAGCACGAGTCCCACAGCCGCCAGCGCTCCGCGTGGTCGCCGGTGAGGTCGGTGACGTCCTCGGTGGTGGTGCAGAAGCAAGTGGGGCACACCATGGTGCAGTTGCCGCAGGTCAGGCAGCGCCCGGCGACGTCGTCCCAGCGGGGCGCGTCAAGCGTTCCGGCCATCAGTTCACGAAGGTCGGCCTCAGGCATGGTCCGTCCCATGCGGCCCGCCGCCGCGGTGACACCGTCGCGGGCCCTCTCACGGGTGTCCGCGCCGGCGGGCCGGGTGGGCAGTTCGGCCAGGATCTCGGCTCCCTCCGCGCTGCCGTCGCGGATCCAGAACCGGTGCCCGGCGTCGTCCACCACCTCGGTCATGACCAGGTCGTAGCCGGGGCCGGTCGCGGGTCCGGTACCCATGGAGACGCAGAAGCAGGTGGCGCCGGGCTCCGTGCACTCGACCACGATCAGCAGTGCCCCGGTGCGCCGCTCCGCGTAACCGGCGTCCGCGTATGTCCCACCCGTGAGCACCCGGTCCTGGACGGCGACGGCCCGCAGGTCGCAGGGGCGCACCCCCAGGAAGGCGTAGCGCGGCGGCGCGGGCCGGTCGGCCGTGAGAACCAGTCCGTCTGGCGTCCGATCGGCACTCCACTCCCGCACCCGTGGCGGGTGCAGGAACGGTTTCCAGGCCTGCGGGCCCGCGGCATGCGCGAAGGCCGCGCCGTCGGACCGCTCACGCAACCGGTACCGCCCCGCCTCCAGCTCGACGCCCCAGCCGTACGGCAGCTCGTCGGCCGACCGCAGCTCCGCGAGTACGATCGCACCGTCCCGGACCGTCGGCCCCACCACCGTGAACCCGCGTCCGGTCAGTTCGGCGACCAGCGCTGCCATGCCGTCCTTGCCCATGACAAGGCCGTCGGAGGCGGTGGCCGTGGAGGCGTCGGCGTCGACTGTCATGACCGACCTCCTTCGTGACAGGTACTCAGGACCCTTCACGCACCTCCACGTCCACGTCCACGTCCGCCGGTTCGAGCCCCAGCACGCGCTGCGGGAGGTCCCGGGGACACCGTCGGAGGTCCCGCGAGGCGGTCCCAGGTCGGTCCGGGGCCGGGTCCCGCGGTGGGTGCCGAAGTCACGGGGCCCCGACGGTGCGGGCCCGCGGCCCCGCGCGTCGTGATGGACCTCGGACCCCTTCTCACCTGAGATGCTCGCAGCTCAGCTCGCGTCGTGGAAGTGCCGGTCGGTCCGTTCCGGCAGGGCCGAGCGACCCTGCCGGGGCCGTCACCCGCCGTCGAGGTCCGGGCGGACCAGCGTGCCCGAGCGGCCGTGGACGATCTCGTACGCCGCGTCCAGAGCCCCGATGGCGGCCAGTCCCCCGGTCCGCTCCACGAAGCGCGCGGCCGCCTCCGCCTTGGGCCCCATGGTGTCCTCGGGCAGGCGGGCGCGGCGCAGCCGTGCCGGCCCGGCGTCCGGCAAGGGCTTCTGGTCCGCGGTGCCGAAGCGCTCGTACACACAGGGCACGTCGGTGAGGACGAGCAGGAAGTCGGCCTTCAGCTCCTCGGCGAGCAGGGCGGCCGTGAGGTCCTTGTCGACGATCGCCTCGACGCCGGTCAGTGCCCCGGTGCCCTGGTCGACGGTGACGGGGACTCCCCCGCCACCGGCGCAGATCACCAGCGAGCCGCCGTCGAGGAGTTCACGGACGGTCGCGATCTCCACGATGCCCCGCGGGGACGGGGAGGGCACGACACGACGCGGTGGTGTGGCGTCCACTCCCGTGCGTCGGCCGCGGTGCCGTGCCAGGGCCCTCCCGACGTCCTTGGTGGGATGTGCGAAGGCCGGGTCGTCGGCCCGGACGACGGTGTGGGTGACCAGGGTGACCACAGGGCGGCCGGGCAGGGCGTTGTGCAGGGCTCGGGCCAGCAGGGCACCGATCATGCCCTGGGTCCCGGCGCCCAGTACGTCGAGCGGATAGGGCGTGCTGAGGGCCGGGTCGGCCGCGCTCTCCACGGCCAGCAGGCCGATCTGCGGGCCGTTGCCGTGCGTGATGACCAGTTCGTGGTCATGGGCGAGCGCGGCGAGCGCGGTGACGACCCGCTCGGCGTTCTCTCGCTGGACTGCCGCGTCGGGGCGGTCACCGCGGCGCAGCAGGGCATTGCCGCCGAGGGCGACGACGATACGCATGGCTCAGTCCTTCACGGTGGCGACGGGCAGGCTCCGAACGGGTACAGCCGGTTCTTCCTCGCGGTGGTCCGCCCGGCCCGCGAACCGACAACCGAGAACCGAGAACCGAGAACCGAGAACCGAGAACCGGCGGCGAGGGTGACGGGACCGAACGCGGGCGGTGCGGGCGGCTCGCACGGCACGGGCGGCGGACGGCCGTGCACGGACGCGGGCGGAGGCGGCACGCGCGCGGCTCCCCTGCCGCTCTCCGGGGTCCTCGACATGGCGGTGCTCCTCGTGCGTGGCGCAGCGGACGGGCCGTGCGGGATCGATCGTTCGCCCCACGACGGGGTTTTGGGAGCGGCCGTACGGGGCTCACGGACGGGCTGAAGGTCCCCGGTTGCCGGGACCGTCGGCCCCTCTCCGGCCCCGGGCACACGCCGCATGCTGGACGGTAGGAGTCAGTCACCCGGCCGGCGAGCAGACCATGATCACCACACCGACGCCCACCCGTGCCGCGCACGCTTCCCGGCGGACACCGGGAACGGCCGGCGCGCACGGGTTCAGGATCACGGCGCCGGCGTCTGACGGCCTGATCCGGCACCCTCGGTTCTCTCGGGAGTGACCATGCACGGCACACCGCACATCGTGAGCGACGTCATGACCCAGACCGTCGTCAGCGTCGGACGGCGGGCACCGTTCAAGGAACTCGTGCGGCTCATGCGGGACTGGCAGGTCAGCGCCCTGCCGGTCGTCGAGGGCGAGGGCCGCGTCGTCGGCGTCGTCTCCGAGGCGGACCTCCTGCACAAGGAGGAGGTCCGGGACGGCGACACGGACCCGTACGCCAGGCCGAGCCGGATCGCCGACCTGACGAAGGCCGGTGCGGCGACGGCGGAACAGCTGATGACGGCCCCCGCCCTCACCACCCGCCCGGACGCCACCCTCGCCGAAGCCGCCCGCACGATGGCTCACGCCAAGGTCAAGCGGCTCCCCGTGGTGGACGGCCTCGGTCTGCTCCAGGGCGTCGTGAGCCGGGCCGACCTGCTCAAGGTCTTCCTGCGCGATGACGAGGAGATCGCCGAGGAGGTACGGCGCGAGATCGTCTCGTACCTCTTCCCGCCGCCCTCCTCCCTGCTGAGCGTCGACGTGCGGGAGGGAGCGGTGAAGCTGGTCGGCCGGATCCGGGACACCGCTCTCGTTCCCGTCGCGGCGCGGCTGGTCCGTGCCGTGGAAGGAGTGGTGGACGTGGAGTTCGAGCTGACGGGTGACCGTCCGGAGGAGGCAAGTGGGGCCGGTCGGCCCTAGTGCGGCCGCCCCCCGGACAGCGATGATCGTCCCGGGCGCCACGCCGCCCGCCTTTCGTTCGGGGAACAAGGGGACCTCAATGACAGAGCCGCGCAGCTTCTCGGAGCAGTACCCCATCCGTGTGTTCCTGCTGGACGACCACGAGGTGGTCCGGCGTGGCATCACCGACCTCCTGGACGCCGAACCCGACATCGCGGTCGTCGGCGACGCCGGCACCGTCCAGCACGCACTCGCCCGCGGCCCGGCCCTGCGCCCGCACGTCGCCGTCCTGGATGTCCGCCTGCCCGACGGCGACGGCATCACGGTCTGCCGGGAACTGCGCGACCAGATGCCAGATCTCGCCTGCCTGATGCTCACCTCCTTCGACGACGAGGACGCCCTCCTCGACGCGATCATGGCCGGGGCCTCCGGTTACGTCCTCAAGCAGATCAAGGGCTCCGACCTGGTCTCCGCGGTCCGCACGGTCGCCTCGGGCCAGTCGATGCTGGACCCGGCGACGACGGCCCGCCTCATGCGCACCCTGCGCGCGGACCCCGCCGACATGCCGTCCGTGCCGCCCGAGCTCGCGAGCCTCTCGCCTCGCGAGCGGGACATCCTCGCCCTCATCGGCGACGGCCTCACCAATCGTGAGATCGGCAAGAAGCTCTACCTCTCCGAGAAGACCATCAAGAACCACATCTCCCGGCTCCTCGCCAAGCTCGGCGTCCAGCGCCGCGTCCAGGCCGCCGTCCTCGCCTCCCACCTCGACCAGCCCGAGACCGGGGACCGAACGGCGAGGTGAGCCGCGAGCGGCCGGGGAAGGAGTCACCATGCCCGCCACGGCTCTCGACGCGTTCACCCTGGAGAAGCTGATCGGCGCCGCCGTGGCCGCGCCGTCGATCCACAACACGCAGCCGTGGCGCTTCCGCCTGGACCTCGGCACCCTCACCCTCCAGATGCGCGCCGCCACCGACAGAGCCCTGCGGCACACCGACCCCACCGGCAGAGCCCTGCACGTCTCGGTCGGCTGCGCTCTCTTCAACCTCCGGGTCGCGGCCGCGCACTTCGGCTGGGAGCCGGTGCCCCGGCTGCTGCCCCGGCCTGACCAACCGGACCTGCTGGCCACGGTGCGTCTGGCCGGTGCGGTGAGGACGCCGGCACCCATGGCCCTGTACGAAGCGCTCTGGCGGCGCCACAGCAGCCGTTTGCCCTTCTCGGACCGTGCGCTGCCGACGACCGTGGTCACGGAACTCCAGGACGCCGCCCGTGCCGACGGCGTCGATCTCCACCTCGTACCGCCCACGGACGCGGGTGCTCTGCTCCGACTGATCGGCGAGGCCGAACACCGCAACGACGCCGACACAGACCGAGCGGCGGAAAGCCGCCGCTGGGTTCGCGCGACCTACCCCGCGGCCGACGGTCTCCTCCCCGACGTCGTCGGTCCCCAGGACTCCCTTGGACGCATCCCGATGCGGGACTTCTCCGCCCGCCGACGTCCGGGCGCACCGACCGCCGTACCGTTCGAGAGCCATCCGCATCTCCTCGTCCTGTCGACCGACCACGACCACCGGGCCGACTGGCTGCGGGCGGGGCAGGCACTCGAACACGTCCTGCTGGTCGTCACCGTGCACGGGGTACGGGCGTCGCTGCTCCACCAGGCCCTGGAATGGCCCGATCTGCGGAAGCGGCTGGTCCCGCCGGTCGGCGGTGGGCCCCGACACGCACAGATGGTGATACGTGCCGGATGCGGCCCGGAGGGACCCGCGTCCCCGCGCCTTCCGGTGCCGACACCGGGACCCGGTTGACGAGCCGCTGTCCGGCGGGCGGCCGAGGCCGTCGGTGACCTGTGCCAGGCTGGTCGCACTCCAAGAGGCGACCGGACAGTCCACCCGGACGACCCCTTCCACGCCCTGGACCAGGCGTACGGCCAGCGGAACGAGCGAGGCGTAGGCGTCGCGCTCGTCAGGGTCGCGGCGGTCACTGACCACCCCATGCACAGGCTCATGCGGGGCCGGGAAGACCACGTCCAGGACGTCGGACGGGGCCGGGTCACCACAGGTCGCCGCTGCCGTAGGGGGCGTACAGGTCCAGCAGCCGGACCCGGGTGGCGTGCAGCCGCTGCGTGACCACTCGTCCCACCCACACCGCGACGGCCCTTCCGAACACGGGGTCGGCGGCGCACAGCGCGCGGACAGAATCGGCGTCGAACTCCCAGGCCCGAACCGGGGTCACCGCCTCGGCCCCCAGATGCCAGAGATACGGCGGGAAGTGCCAGGACCAGCCCACCAGTTCACCGTGCCCGAGCGACTCCACGACGGGCGATCGGCGACCGGGGACGCGCATGTCGAGGTCGATGGTCCCGGTGCGTACGATCCAGAACCGGTCGGCGCGGCGGCCCTCCTCGAAGAGACGGGTCCCGCCGTCGAAGGAGGCTTCGCGGGCGAGGCTCATCAACCGCTCGCGGTGCGCGGGCTCGAACGCCGCGCTCATGGTGGTGGGGGTCATCGCCCCGGCTCCCTTTCCTGGGCTGTGGATTCCAGCGTGCGCCGCTTCGGCAGCACGCACCATGGGCCACCCGGGCCGGGCGCGGGCTCTTCGGCTCGTACCCGCGGTCACCGAGCCCGTGCTCGTCCACCCGGCCTCGCGGAAGGCGCCGCGTCCGGTCCCCCGCGGCCGACCGGCCCCGAGCCGGTCGTCACGGCTCGCTCCGCGCGGTGCCCGGACCAGGCAGCAGTGCACGGCGACCACGCCTTCGACGGGACCTCGGGCGCGGCGCGGCAGGCGGCGCCGCGCCGTCGCGGGAGGAGGCGCCGGTCAACCCCGGTCGCGGCCCGGCCGTCCCGCCGGCCATGCCCATGGTGAGCCGACGACACGGCCCCGGCACTCCGGCCTGAGGGAAGACCGGCCCCAGAACGGGACCGTTCGGCCCAAGACCGGCGGGGGCGGGTGACCGAGTCTGGGTGTGTCGGACCACGACAGCAGAGCCCTGGAGGTCGCCATGACCGGCAGCCCGCATCTCGTGCGTGACGTGATGACCCCGACCGTCCTCGCCCTGCGCCACAGTGCGGCCTTCAAGGAAATCGTGAAGGCCCTGCACCAGTGGCGGGTGAGCGCGGCCCCTGTCCTGGACGACGAGGGCCGTGTGGTCGGAATGGTCTCCGAGGCGGATCTGCTCCGCAAGGAGCAGGCGTACGACGGCGCCCCGGTCCGGTACGGCCGTATCCGCCCGGAGCCCGCCACCAGCAAGGCCGCCGCGGTCACCGTGAACGGGCTGATGACGGCTCCGGCCGTCACCGTAGGCCCTGACGCCACTCTGCCCGAGGCCGCGCGCGCGATGGCGCGGCATGGGGTCAGACGGCTGCCGGTGGTCGGCCCGGACGGGAAGCTGAAGGGCATCGTCAGCCGCTCCGATCTGCTGAAGGTGTTCCTGCGGACGGACGAGGACATCGCAGGCGAGATCCGGAGCACCATCGCTCCCCGCCTCTTCGGCGACCCGTCCGAACCCCTCCGCGTGAGCGTCCGTGACGGCGTCGTGACTCTGGCCGGGCAGGTCGAGGACGTCCGGCTGATCCCGGTGGCCGTCGGATGGGTACGCAGCCTCGACGGAGTGGTCGCGGTGGACTGCGAACTCGCCGGCCCGCGCCGCCGTTCCGCCCCCTCCGCAAGCAGGCGAGTCGCCGGTCCGATCTGACGAGGACCGCGTCCCGCTGCCGGGCCGACGCGCAGACGGTCGGCCGGGCAGTGGCCCGCCGCAGCTGCGCGATCCCCCACCCGGCCGTCGCAAGACTGCCGAGCGCCGGCTCGTACGACGGCTGTGTCGCGCACCGGGCCAGCCGTTTCTGTGGCGTCCGCCCGGCGACCGGGTCCCGGGGGGAGGCAGGCGGCGCAGCTGGGCGCTCCCATGACGGCCGCGACGCCCGGCTTCCAACTGCACCTGCTCGAACCGGGTGACGGGCCCGCCCTGATGCTCGCGGCGCCGGTGACGATCGCGGCCACGGGCGTGGCGAGGACCCTCGCCACGCGTGCCGGGCCGATATCCGCCCCCGGCGTACGGCGGTGGACCCGACCCCCGGTCGCTCCCGACGTTCCCGACGTCCTCCCGAGCGTCGCGCACCCGCAGGTGGCGGCCACCGCACGCGAGGGGACGGTTCAGGCGGTGACCACCTCGATGCCGCGGTCACCGGCACCGACGCCCGCCCCCGCTCCGCCGAGGCGGCCTCCTGACCGCCGGTGCGGTGCGGCCCGACCCGCGCCGCACCGGCCTCTCCGTCCTCTCGTTCTCGCTGATCCGGTCGCGTACCCGGGGGTGGCTTTGTGAGCGTGTGGCGCCTCGTGGTTTTGTTGAGGGTCGTCGGCGGACCTCGCTCACGACCATGAGACCCCTGGAGAAGTGAGGCATGTCGGTGATCGTCGTCGGAGGCATGATCGGGATCGGCAAGACGAGCGTCGCCGAACTGCTCGCCGAGGAATTCGGCAGCAAGGTCTTCTACGAGAGCGTGGACGACAACCCGATCCTTCCGCTGTTCTACACGGCGAGCCCCGAGGAGATCCGGGCCAAGCGCTACCCCTTCCTCCTTCAGCTCTACTTCCTGCGGACCCGGTTCGCCTCGATCAAGGAGGCGTACCGGCAGAACGACAACGTTCTGGACCGGTCGATCTACGAGGACTGGTACTTCGCCAAGGTCAATCACGACCTGGGCAGGATCAGCGCCCTGGAGATGCAGGTGTACGAGGGGCTGCTGGACGAGATGATGCGCGAGATCGACGGCCTGCCCTACCGCAAGGCACCCGATCTCATGGTCTATCTCAAGGCGAGCTTCGAGACGGTGATGAGCCGCATCGGGCTGCGCGGCCGTGACTTCGAGCAGGACGCCGCCCTCGTGGAGTACTACCGGGCGCTGTGGTCCGGCTACGACGACTGGGTGCACGAGCACTACTCGGCCAGTGACGTCCTGATCATCGACATGGACGACACCGACGTGGTGAACAGCCCGGAGGACGCGGCCCGCGTGGCCCGGCAGGTCCGCGACGCCCTCGCGGAGGCCGGGCGCCGCGCCTGAGACCTTTCCGCGGGTGTCAGCAGTCCGGTGCGGTCGCCGAGTCCGCGACGGCACCGGGGGTGCCCCCCTGGTCGGCCGAGTGTCAGTGAGCGGCGGTGCGGCGGGCGTAGGCGCGGGCGGCGCGGGCCCGGTCGCCGCAGCGCGTGGAGCACCAGTGCCGGCGGCCGTGGCGGAGCAGGTAGCGGTTGCAGGGCGCGGAGCCGCAGGCGGTGAGGCGGTCCGCGTCGGGGCCCGTGAGCAGGTCGGCGGCGTCAGCCGCGAGTGACGCCAGGGCGTGGTCCACGATCGCGGTGGTCGGGTGGACGGTGGCGCGGTGGGGGCCTGTCTCGTCGTCCCACCGCAGCAGCGGGGCGGTGGGAACGCGGGTCATCGCGTCGTTGACGGCGCTGACCGCGGCGGGCAGGGCGGCCAGCCCTTCGGCGCGGGCGGCGAACAGCGAGCGGATCTGTTCACGCAGCGCGCGCAGTTGTGCCGCGCACATCTCCCGCATGCCGGCGTCGACCGGAGCGAGACCGCGCTCCGCCAGCCAGCCGTTCGCCTGCGCGGGAGCGCCCAGAAGGTCGACCGTGTGCCCGCCCGGCAGCGTGATCGCGCTGTTGGCGAGTGCGAGGGACGGGTGTGCTTCCTCGCCCCGCGCGGGCGGCGGTCCGGGCTGTCCGATCACGGGCACCTTCATGTTCCTCATGGTACGGGTTGCAGGTATCCGTGAGAAGCAGTTACGTTCGTCTCACGTTTAGACGCTGCCTATCCGTGAGGTGCCCGGTGTCCGCTCTGCCCCCGATCCAGTTCCCCGTCCGTGTCTTCGGCGGCCCGACCGCCCTCTTCGACTACGGCGGCCTGCGCTTCCTGACCGACCCCACCTTCGACGCCCCTGGCGACTACGGCCGTCCCGACGGCCGGTTCCTGACCAAGACCGCCCCTTCCAGCGGCACCCGCGCCGACCTCGGTCCCGTCGACGTCGTCCTGCTCTCGCACGACGAGCACCCCGACAACCTCGATACCTCCGGCCGCGCGCTGCTCGCCGACGTCCCGCTCACCCTCACCACTCCCGGTGGCGCCCGGCGCCTCGCGGGGCAGGCCAAGGGCCTGGCGGACTGGGAGTCGGTCGAGCTGAACCGACCCGACGGCGGCACGATCACCGTGACCGGCGTCCCCGCCGTCCACGGTCCCGGCCCGCGCGAGCAGGTCGAGCCCATCACCGGCCAGGTCGTCGGCTTCGTCCTGACCGGAGAGGGTCTGCCCACCGTCTACGTCAGCGGCGACAACGCCTCCCTCGGCGCGGTCAGGGAGATCGCCGAGCGCTTCGCCCCCGTCGACACCGCCCTCCTCTTCGCCGGCGCCCCCCGCTTCGCCGCACTCTTCGACAACCAGGTGCTCGTCCTCGACAGCGCCCAGGCCGCCGAGGCCGCCCACCTCCTCGGCGCCCGCCGCGTGGTACCCGTCCACTACGACAGCTGGGCCCACTTCACCGAGGGCCGCGACGACCTCGCGGCGGCCTTCGCCGCCGCGGGTCTGGCCGACCGCCTGGACTGGGGCCGCCGAGACTGACCCGGTCACACGGGCGCGGGCGGCTTCCGTCCCGCGCCCGGGGCGTCTGCCGTTCAGGCGGTGTGGGATCGTGGCGGATGCAGGACGACGGACAGCTGGAGAGGGTGGGGCCGACATGCGGGACGCCTATCACGCGGAACTGGACTCGATCGGCGAAGGCCTGGTCGACATGGCGAACCTGACCGGTTCGGCCATGGGCAGGGCCACCAGCGCCCTCCTGGACGCCGATCTCGCGCTCGCGGAGAGCGTGATCGGCACCCACGGACGCATCGAGGACCTCCAACGCGACCTGGAGGACCGCGCGATCGCGGTCCTGGCCCGCCAGCAGCCCGTCGCCACCGACCTGCGCCTGGTCGTCACCTCACTGCGGATGAGCGCGGACCTGGAGCGCTGCTCCGTCCTCGCCCAGCACGTCGCCAAGGTGGCCCGGCTGCGCCATCCCCGGCCTGCCGTCCCGCAGGACCTGCGCAGCACGATCCTGGAGATGAGCCAGCTCGCCCAGCGTCTGATGGCGCAGGCGGCCGACGTCCTGGTCACGCACGACGTCGACGCGGCACTGCGGATGGAACAGGACGACGACCGGATCGACGAGCTGCACCGCGGCATCTTCCAGCACCTCCTCGACGACCGCTGGCACCACGGCGTCGAGACCGCCGTCGACGTCACCCTGCTCGGCCGTTACTACGAACGCTTCGCCGACCACGCCGTCTCCCTCGCCCGTCGTGTGGTCTACCTCGTCACCGGCGAACAGGCCGACTTCATCGCCACCCTCCCGGCCACGACCACCTGATCCCGTGGCGACCGTCACCTGAGCCGGCCGGCCAGCCGCCGCGCGCCCGTCCTGCTTTTGGTTGCCACGTACGTGCGGTCCGTAGGCGCTACCGCGATCGGCGGAACCCACTCGTCGCAGCCCTGCCCGCCCCAGGTCGACCGCGACGGACGGGCCTTCCCGGCGTGCCCCGCTGCGGTGCCCGGGGTGATGCGATGCGCCACACCGCCGACCCGATCCCGCGGCTTTCCGCGTCATGCGGGCCGGGACTCCGCAAAACAGCCCCGCGCCAATTCCGAACGATTTTCGCGGCGCCCAGCATATTCGCCAGGCGTTGCTGATCATGCAGTCGATTAGACAGGCATGGCAACGATCGAGGTGGTGGGAATTAGTGCTGCTGCACAAGTGAGAACCCCCCGGCGCGCACCTCGCGCAGGTCGACGGAAGAGCTATAAAACAGTCGAAACCGCAGCTAGACGGGTGTCATGGTGTGCACCTCCCAGGACTCCACCCGTTTTTTCTGAAGCCGCGGCACCGGGATAACCAACACGTAACAAGGAATGCGTTGACAGCCGCACTATCCGCGACAGCTAATAGGGCGCTGTGCATGCGCATTCACATGTCCCCTATTACCGGCCCTTTACCGGGCCATGTCTTGACGGGTGTTACGTGACCATATCCAAGAGCGCGACCAACGGGCCGCCCACTCCTCACCTCCTCCGCCGCGGCGTCGTGGCCCTGGGCATCACCGTGGCCGTACTGCTCGGCTCCCAGTCCTCGGCGCAGGCGCAGACCGCCGAGTCCCCGCACCCGGTCGCGGCTTCGAGCGCGTCCTCCCCGACGAAGCTCCGTACGACCGGAACCGGTGCCACCTCTCCGGACACTCACCTCTCCCCCATGTGCGGCGATCCCGCCCCGGGGCACGCGGCCTGTTACGCCCTGCGTGCGGCCGGCCCGGCTCCGACGGCGCGTGTCGGTGCCGCCGAGCAGCCCGCCGGGCTGAGCCCCCAGGACATCCAGAGTGCCTACAACCTGCCGGCCGACGGCGGCGCGGGGCAGACCGTCGCGATCGTGGACGCGTACGACAACCCGAACGCCGAGGAGGATCTCGCCGTCTACCGCGCGCAGTACGGTCTGCCGCCCTGCACCACCGAGAACGGCTGCTTCAGCAAGGTGGACCAGCGGGGCGGCACGGACTACCCCACGTCCAACGAGGGTTGGGCCGGTGAGATAGCCCTCGACCTCGACATGGTGTCGGCGGCCGCCCCGCAGGCACACATCCTGCTCGTGGAGACGGACAACGACGGTCTCGACCGGCTCGCGGCCGGAGTGGACAGAGCCGTCGCCCTGGGCGCCCGGTACGTCTCCAACTCCTACGGCAGACCGGGCGACTCCGACACCGACGAGCCGCTGTACGGCGCCTCCTACGACCATCCCGGTGTCGCCGTGGTCGCGGCCAGCGGCGACTACCGCTACGGGGTCTCCTTCCCCTCCACCCTGCCCACCGTCACCGCGGTCGGCGGTACGAACCTGGTCGCCGACCCCGCCACGGCGCGCGGCTGGTCCGAGACCGTCTGGCAGCGGGACTCCTACGGTCCGGGCTCCGGCTGCGCCACCGAGCAGGTGAAGCCCGCCTTCCAGAAGGACACCGGGTGCGGCGGCCGAAGCGTCGCGGACGTCTCGGCGGTCGCTGACAACGCTGCCGTCTACTCGACGTTCGGTTCCAAGGGAGTGGGCTGGCAGCGCTACGGCGGAACCAGTGTCGCCACCCCGGTGATCGCGGGTGTCTACGCCCTGGCGGGACCGCCGCGCCCCGGCACCCAGCCCAACGCCTACCCCTACGCGGCAGGCGGCGTGGGTCTCAACGACGTCACCGCCGGGTCCAACGGCACCTGCGACGTCGCCTATCTCTGTGCGGCGGGCCCCGGCTACGACGGCCCCACCGGGCTGGGCACCCCCAGCGGCCTGGCCGCATTCCGCAGCGGACCGAGCGGTACCCTCGCCGGGGTCGTGACGGACTCGAAGACCGGAAAGCCGGTGGCCGGAGCGACCGTGGGTGCGGGTCTCGACGTCACCACGACCCTCGCCGACGGCTCGTACACGCTGAACCTGCCCGCCGGGCACATCGACGGCCTGACGGTGACGCGGTTCGGCTACCGGACCACCACGCCCCCCGCGCTCGACATCACCGACAACCAGACCCTGAACCGCCGCTACTCCCTCCGGCCGATCCCGCGCGTCAAGGTCCGCGGGACCGTGCGGGACGACTCGGGTCACGGCTGGCCGCTGTACGCCAGGCTCGCGGTCGAGGGCTCGCCCGAGACGCCGGTGTGGACGGACCCGGTCACCGGTGCGTACACCGTCGCGCTGCCCGAGGGGGCCGACTACAAGCTCGACGTCACCGCCGCCCTGCCCGGCTACGAGCCGGTGACCCGGGCGGTCACGGTGGGCCACCGGAACACCACTGCCGACCTGGCGATGTCGGCCGACCCGGACCTCGCCACCGCCATCGGCTACACCCCCCAACGCGCCGACCACACCGAGGCGTTCTCCTCCACCACCGCTCCTTCGGCCGGATGGTCCGTGGCCAACGCGTCCGGCACCACGAACGGCTGGCAGTTCGACGATCCGATCGGGCGGGGAAACGCCACCGGCGGCAGCGGCTCCTTCGCGGTCGTGGAGAGCGACCAGGGTCCGTTCGGACCGCACCAGAACAGCGAACTCGTCACACCCGCCTACGACCTGTCGAAGGCGCAGTCGGCCGAACTCAGCTTCAAGACTGCGTACCTGGTCAACCTCACCCAGCAGCACATGACGGTGGACGCCAGCACGGACGGTGGCGCCACTTGGGCCAATGTCTGGGCCGGACCCAAGGTCAGCGGCTCGGCCGACCATGAGACCGTCCACGTTCCGCTGCGGCAGTTCGCCGGCAGTCGGTCCGTCCGGCTGCGTTTCCACTTCGTGGCGGACTGGGGGTACTACTGGGCGATCGACGACGTCGACGTGCAGACCCGGCTGATGAAGGCGGTTCCCGGCGGACTGGTGGCCGGCACCGTCCGTGAAGCGGGCTCCGGGACCGGACTGGTCGGCGCCACGGTCGCCGACACCTCGGCTCACGACAGCGGCGCGGTCACCGTCGCGACACCGGAGGACCCGGCCGTCGGTGACGGCCTGTACACCCTGTTCGTCGCGCGGACGGGCAAGCACACCCTGAGCGCGGCCGCGTCCGGCCATGTGACGCGGACCCGCACCGCGGTGGTCCACGGCGACAAGGTCAGCCGGCAGGACTTCCGGCTGGTACGACGACGTTAGCCCCGTCCGAACAGCGGCGGCGCGAGGCCGGACGGCCGCGCGCCGCCGCACCCCCCACCTGAACGATCTACCATCGTGCCGGTTCACCCTCGGGCTCCGACCCGGCACGCAGAAAGTCGCACAGTATGGAACTGATATCGGACGGCTCCTGGGAAGACATCGGGCTGGGAGCGCTCGAAGGGAGAGTGCTGGAACAGCTGGTACGCCTGCCGGCCGCGAACGCGCGCGCGCTGTCCGAGGCCGCCGGGATGTCCCTGCCGCAGGCCGAACAGTCACTGCGCCGCCTGGAGAAACACGCTCTGGCGACCCGCACGGCTGACCGGCCGGCACGCTGGATCGCAAGCCCGCCGCGTGCGTCGATCGGAACGCTGCTCGCACGCCGACGCACCCAACTGGCCCGCGCCGAGAACCTGACGGAACAGCTGCACGCGGCGTACGAGGCGGCCTCGGGCCCTCGGTCGACCCGGCTGATAGAGCTCCTCGAGCACGAGTCCGAGGTGTCGGCCCGCTATGCCGGCCTGCTGCAGAGCAGCGTTCACGAGGTCCTTCACCTGGCCAAGCCGCCGTACGTCACAGCTCATGGCGGTGGCGGGGGCGAACCCACCGTCGCCGACGGGGTGCGCCTCCGCTCGGTGTACGAGACGGGCGGATTCAGCGACGCGTTGTCGCTGGAGACGGCGTTGCGGGGGACGGCCGACGGCGGTGAACTGCGCCTCGCGTCCCACCTCCCGACCAAGCTGGTGGTGGTCGACCGGAGGGAGGCCCTGCTGCCGGCTCGCGTCGACCGCCCGTCGGCGGGTTCGCTGCTCGTCCGGTCATCCGCACTGGTGGCAGCCCTGGTCTCGCTCTTCGAGATGGTGTGGGAGCAGGCGGTGCCGGCTTCGCTGGAAACCCGCCTGGAGACACCGGCGTTCGAGCGTCGCTCCAGGTCGGCATCGGTCGACCCGCGAACGCGAGAGGTGTTGCGGCTGATGGCGGCCGGGATGAAGGACGACACCATAGCGCGGGTGTTGGGCGTCAGCCGCCGCACCGTCCAGAAGCACGTCAGTGAGGCGGGTACCGCCCTGGGAGCGAAGACACGGTTCCAGATCGCGCTGCTGGCCACGGAGCAGGGCTGGCTCGAACGGAGTTCAGCGGTGCCGGCTGCGGCCGAGTGAGTGCGGGCGTCCCCCGTCGCCCGGGACGGCCGGCACGACACCGCTGTCGTCGAAGCGCTGTGCGTCGGCGGAATCGACGGTCGCGAACGAGCCGTTGAGTCCTTCCGCCAGCAGAGGATGCGTGAAGATCGCATCGGCCAGGGCGGTGTGGGGGAGCTTGCCGAGCATGGCGACCTGGATGATCGACATGATCTCTCCGCCCTCCGATCCGAGCACGCAGGCCCCGGGGATCTGTCGGGTGCGGGCATCGATGACGGCCTTCATGAAGCCACGTGTCTCGCCCGTCTCGATGGCTCTGACGACGGCGGCCATCGGAAGCCTCGCGATGATCACGTCGCGGTTCTCTTCCCTGGCCTGCCGTTCGGTCATCCCCACACGGCCCAGCTGGGGGTCGATGAACACGGCATAGGGCACGATCCTGTCCCGTGTGCTGACCTTCTGGCCCCCGACCAGGTTGGCGTGCAGAACCCGGTAGTCGTCGAAGGAGAGGTGGGTGAACGCCGGGCCCCCCTTGACGTCGCCCATCGCGTACACACCGGGCACGGAGGTCTCCAGGTATTCGTCCACGGCGACGAAGCCTGTCGGTTGCAGGCGGATGCCGGCCGCGGCCGGCGCGAGCGCCTCCGTGTTGGGGACCCGTCCGATGGCTGACAGCAGGTGCGAACCCTCGATCTGCTTCTCACCATCGGGTCCGCGGACGTGGAGTCCAGAACGCGCACCCCGTCCGAGCCGTTCACAGCGAGCGGCTTGGGCCTGGCGCCGGTGTCGATGACGATCACCGGCGCGGTGAGGCTCCGGGTGTCACCGTCCCTCAGGGCGACTTCCACCGTCTTGGGTCCGGTGAAGCGGGCCTCTCCTTCGATCAGGTGAAGTCCCTCCTGGGTCAGCCTGCCCGCGTAGTTCTCCCGGGCTCCGACGACCACGGCCCGCTTGCGCTCGCGCACCGCGGCCAGGTCGACGGAGACAGGTCCTGTCCGCACGCCGTACTCCGCGCCCCGCCGCGTGGGGTCACCGGACCGGCGTCAGCCAGCCGCGTTCCTGGGCGAGCAGTGCGATCTGGAAGTGGTTGCGCGCGCCCAACGCCGTGCCGATGTCGCTGATGTCCTTCTGCACGGTGCGCCGGCTCACCCCCAGCGTGCGGGCGATCGACTCCTGCTTCATGCCGAGCGACAGCAGCCGCAGGACCTCGCGTGCCCGCGGGTTGGGCGTGTCGGAGGCGGGCGCCGGAGGCACCGGGCGGTCCTCCTGTCCCCAGGGCACCCCGTGCGCCCACAGGCTCTCGAACAGCGCGGTCAGTACGTGCAGCAGCGTCGGGGAGTGCACCAGCAGCGAGCCGGCCGCCGCGTCGTCCCGGCGCAGGGGCATGATCGCGGTGGAGCCGTCGAAGAGCACCAGCTTCATCGGCAGGTCGCTGGACAGTCGCACCTCGCCACCGATCTCGACGCCGCGCCGCACCGTCTCCAGCGA
The DNA here is from genome assembly GCF_044767465.1 of Streptomyces sp. NPDC101237. Lineage (NCBI taxonomy): Bacteria > Bacillati > Actinomycetota > Actinomycetes > Kitasatosporales > Streptomycetaceae > Streptomyces > Streptomyces sp. NPDC101237. Next base: position 61,929 of record NZ_JBIWNY010000004.1, read on the forward strand.
TATCTCGTCGGTGAGGGTGTCGCTGTCGTACACCGACCGGAAGCGGACCCCCGCGCGGATCGCCGCGGCCTGGACGGCCAGCCTGTCCGGCACCCCGTCGACCGCCGCCACGTACGGTGGCATCACCAGGTGCAGCACCTCGTGCCGGGCCGCCCGCAGTTGATGGGCGTAGCGAGCGGTGACGCGTTCCTCGGTGTCGAGGATCTCGAACTGGTCGGAAGCGAACCGGTGGTCGGTCGCCGAGATGTACATCGCGTGCAGCAGCTCGGCGTGGGTCTCCAGACTCGCCAGCTCCTCGCGGCGGCGGGCCAGGAGGCTGCCGAGCGCCGGGCGCGGCGGGCTGGCGCTCCACCGGTCCGCGTGTCCGCTGACGCGGACGGCCAGCAGTTCGGACTCCAGGAGCCGAAGGGCCCGTGCGGCGGCCGAAGTCGACGCGTCCAGCGCCGCGGCCGCCTCCGCGGTGGCCGTCTCCGGGTGCCCGACCAGGTAGTCGAGAATCCGGCCCGCCAACGGCGGGAGCCCCAGACCGCTCCAGGGGACCTGCGGGATCTGCGGCTCCGCGGCCATAGGGCGGCCCCTGCTGTCGTTCACCGGTGGAAGTGGAGTGATCTTAACCCCGTACGGCGTGCTCCGGACCGGCGCGGGAGCGTTCCCACGTCGTCGTGACCGGGTCCGTAAAGCCGCCCCAATCACACCTTCCCGGGGCCAACCGCCGCCCGGCAGGGCGCTCCTGCGTCGCGCCAAAGCGCAACTGCGCTCAGCCGCACCGGTATTTCCTTGTCCTCACAGGCAGACCCGTCCCAAGGTGATCAGCAACCTTCTGCCGCGCTCCCGGTCCACCGCCACACCGACCCGGTCGGCCGGGCGTTTCGCGGCGGCGGGGACCGGCAGGAGCTGCCCCGCCAGGCAGACCCGCACCCGCGCCGCCCCCGAAGTCACCGCGCGCAAGGAGCACGTTGATGCACCGACACGTCAGACAGGCAGCCGCCGCGCTGACCCTTCTGATCCCCCTGTTGGCGGCCGGCCCAGCCGTGGCCGCGCCCGCCGGCGGCCCCGCACCGGCCGCGCCCGCACCTCACAGCCTGACGCTCGCGGACGGCTCGAAGGTGGTCTGGGCCGACGACGGCACCGGCACCCTCACCGACCCGCAGGGCCGCAACCGCGCCTTCCCGGTGCCGCGCTCGGCCGGCCGCACCGGGCTCGGGGCCACGATCACCCCGTCCGCCACCGCGATCACCGCCCGCGCCGAGGCCGCACGCGGAGCCTCCTACACCCTCGGTACGAAGCGGGGCGCCGCCGCGCAACAAGCACCCGTACAGCCGATGAACACCGGCCCGGTGAAGCTGCCCGCCGCCGCGAAGGCGGCGCCGCGGCAGGACGCCCGCAAGGCTCCCCAGCCCGGCGCCGGCACCGGCCTGCCCGCCAACGACGGCCTCAGCACGTCCTTCCAGTCCTACCTCAACGCCCAAGGTGTGGACGCCGCCGGGACCTTCGCGGACGCGGCCGCCTATCTGCACGCCCTGCCCGGCACCGGACAGATCGTCACCAACGTCTCCATCGGCGACCTCACCGACCAGTCGATGGCCGACGCCGGTGACGACTACGTTCGGGCGTACGGTCCCACCACCGTCGTCAAGAACGGCCGCCGCTACCTCGACGAGCCGTCGATGCCGCTCATCCCCACCTACACGGCTGACAACGATGGCAGACTGGATCCCCTCGGCTCGACCGAGGGCCAGGATCCGAACCTCGGCGAGGTCCTCCTCGACTTCTCGATGATGGCCCCGCTCCCGCACGACCGCCAGCGGCCCGGCGCGACCGGCAGCGGCGCCACCGACCTGCTCGGCATCGCCCCGGGCGCCCAGTACCGGCTCGTCGTGCCACGGGAGGCCAGCTACGAGGGCATCGCCGCCGCGCTGAAGGCCGCCGCGAGCCAGCGGCCCCGGCCGGACGTCATCACCGCCAGCCTCGGCTTCGGCACGGACGAACAGATCGGCTTCCCCGGCCGCTACCTGGAGGACGACCCGGCGATCCGGGCCACGCTGACCTCCATCGTGAAGTCCGGCATCGCCGTGGTCGTCTCCTCCAACGACGGCACCCGGCTCGCCCTGCCCGTCGCGGTCGGCCCCGACGGCGGCAGCACTCCCACCGACACCACCACCAAGGCCGGCGCCCAGACCGACATCGACGACGTGGAGCCCAGCAGCACACCGTCGAAGGTGGTCGACAGCGGTGTCATCGCGGCCGGTGCCACCACCACCGACGACACGCTGAGCTCCGCCGACACCCGGCAGGGCGTGTTCCCGACGACCCGCTACAACGGCTCGGCCGCCTACTCCTCGGGTTTCGGCACCCGCGTCGACCTCGCCGCGCCCGGTGACGACCTGCCGTCCCTGATGCACGTATGCACCTCGAGCCCCTGCGCGGCGCAGGACGTCGAAGTCGTCCTGAACGGCGGTACCTCCGCGTCGGCGCCCGAGATCGCCGCCGCCGTGGCCGATGTGCTCCAGGCCGCCGAGGCCACCCACCAGACGTTGACCCCGCGCCAGGTCCGCGACCTGCTCGTCTCCACGGGCACCTCCATCGCGCAGCCGCCGCAGGCCGATCAGCCGCTCCGGATGGGCACCCAGCTCGACGTGACCCGCGCCGTGGAGAAGGTCCTCGCCAGAACCCATCACATCGCACCCCGGCCCGTGCGGCTCTCGGTCGCCCAGCGGCAGCTGCTGCCCACGCAGTACGGCACCGCCTTCACCGAGTCCACCGACCCCACGGCGATCGACCTGGCAGGACCCGCCGACGGCAACGGGACGCCCACCGGCCAGAACGCCGTCTCGCCGATCACGCTCGGCCTGGACATGACCGGCGACCTCAGCGGCCTGACCTACCGCGTCAAGGTCGGCGACCAGGGTGTGTTCACCACCAGGACGCCGAGCCTGCGCCTCATGCCCGCCCAGCTGCTGGGCGCCGCCGGGCTGCCGCTCGCCTCCCGGACCACCCGTAGCGTGCCGGTCACGTTCCAGGCGCTGCGGGGCGGCAAGGTGGTCGGCGGACTCTCGCGGCGTCTTACCTTCCTCGCCGACGACGGCACCTACGCCCAGGCGCTCGCGCCCGCCGCGCCCGGTTCCGTCCCGCTCGGCCGGTCCGTCGCCGTCTCCTACGACCTCACCGGCCTCCGCGGCGCGGACGGCCCGCGCCTGGTGCTGTCCTCCGTCGGCCACTACTCCCCCAACGCGGGTGTGGACGACTTCAACGTCCAGTGGTCCAAGCCGCTCACCCGGACCAGGGGCACCGTGACGATCCCCGCCTCCGCCTTCGCCGCGGGCGGCGCCGGGCTCTACGGCGTCGGCATCGAGCAGGCCGATCTCTCCGGAGTGCTTCCCGTCTACGGCGACTTCCGTGCCCTGCGTGTCGGACCGGGCGCCGCGGAACGGCCCGACGCCCCGCTGCTGACCACGCACGGCTACACCCGCGCGCACGCCGCCGACACCGCTCGCAGCGCGCCGAGGCTGACCGTGGACTGGGACGTGAGTGTCGTACCCGGCGCGGACGGCGCCGAGTTGGAGGTGATGTCGCCCGGCCCCACGCTGTACGGCTCGCTGAACACCGCCACCAACCAGAACGGCAGTCACCGCGACGACGACGGCTTCAACCACGCGTCCACGCTCGTCGTCAAACTACCCGCGGTGAAGGGCCGCTCCGCAGTGGACCTGTCGGCGCTCAAGCTGCCGACCGGGCTGCAGTACCCGGTGCGGGTGCTCGCCACCCGGCACGGCTCTCCGGCCGGGCAGGCGTCGCCGACGTCCTTCCTGCAGTACCGCGACGGCGGCCAGGTCACCGGCACCGTGGAGAGCTTCTCCGTCTCCGGCGGGAAGGCACTGATCTCCACCGACACCTTCACCGCGACGGGCGGTGACGAGGTCTACCACCTGGACCGTTCCGCCACCACCGGCTATGACCTGGCCTCCGGAACCGTCGGTGGCTCCTTCGCCGTGTCCACCGACGGGCAGACGATGCAGGAGGTGCTCGGCACCGACCCGGCCAGTGGCCACGCCCTGATCATCCACACCCCGTTCGCCGGCTCGACCGCCCGGATCGACGTGGCGAACCCGGCGTCCGGCACGCCGGTGAAGGTGACCGCGCTCTCCGACCTGATCGACGGCAACGCCTACCTCGAAGGCGGCACCGTGGACACCGTCCGCCACCGCGGGCTGGTCACCACCTACGAGCCCGACAGCGGTCTCAGCCGCGTCTGGCCGGTCGACATGAAGACCGGACGCGTCGGCACGTCGCTGGCCCTCAACCCGGACAACCTGTACCGCTCCTACAACAGCGTCTCGGTGGACGCCTCCACCGGCGAGGTCTTCGTCGCCACGGCCGGGACGATGGGCCCGTGCCTGGGCGGCCGCGTCCCCTACGGAGCGGTCGGCGCCGACTTCGGCACCGGCACCGTCACCCCCGTCCGTTCGCTGCCGCTGTGCGTCTCGGCACTGCTGCCGGACGGCAGGGGCGACAAGGTCTACGCCGCGGTCGGAGCCGCTCAGCCCAACCCCGAGGGCGGGGAGTTCCCCACCAGCGCCTGGCTGACCGCCGACCAGAAGACCCTGACGCCGTCCACCACGGTCGACACCGGCACCCGAGGTCCGGTCTGGCCGACGCTGGACAGCACCCACCGGGTCGCCGTGGAGGCCAGCCTGTACGAGAGCGGGATCGAGACCGACAACAACGCCATGAGCGAGATCACCGTGCTCGACCCGACGACCGGCCAGGTACTGGCCCGCCATGCGGTGGCCAATCTCGTGGACTCCACCGTCGCCGGCTCCAACTTCGACTTCACCGGCCGCCAGGGACTCTTCCTCGATCCGCGCACCCGCACGGGGTGGGTCGTGAACGGCTGGGGCACCGGGCTGGAGCGGTTCGCCTACTGACGTCGAGACCGAGGGCGAGTCTCGAAGTCCTCGACGGGCTCTCGTCCTTCGCGCGAGAGACGCCGATTCCCGGACGCGCCGGGGCCGGGGCAGGCCCTGCCCCGGCCCGCCGTCCGTGCCTCGGATCCGCGCGTGTCCACCGCCGTAACAGGCGAGTGGTCCAGATTTCCATTACCTGCTCTTTCCTTGTGCCGACGATCGGAGTCGGCCCTCAACGATCCAGGAGTGCATGTGCGTTCTCTGTCCGCGCGAAGATCTGCCGCTCTGGCGGCGGCAGTTCTCGCCGCCGCCCTGACCGTCCCCGGAACGGCCCACGGCGCGACGCCTCGTCCGGTCCCGCAAACCTTCGGCGGGTCCCACGGAGCGCGGGGCCTGCCGGTCACGGTGACGCTGATCACCGGCGACCGGGTGAAGGCCGTTCGGGAACCCGACGGATCGGTGTCGGTGGCCGACGTCTCGGGTGGGACGGGCACGAACGGATCGGTACGCGTCATGGTCGAGGGCGGGGACACGTTCGTCTATCCCGACAGCGCCATGCCCTACATCGCGGCCGGGCGGCTCGACAAGCAGCTCTTCGACATCACGCGGTTGGTCGCCCAAAAGTACGACGACGCCCACATGAGCGCCCTCCCGTTGATCGTCACGCACGCTCCGTCCGGGAGCGGCGCTCCCGACGCGCGGCTGCGGTCCGACGGCGCGCTGCCGGGTGCCCGAACGACATTGGCCCTCCCGTCCGTTCACGGTGAGGCGGTCGAGGCTCCGCGTTCGAAGGCACCTGTCTTCTGGGACGCTCTGACCGGCAAGGACGGCCAGGCCGACCGTCGGTCGGAGATGCGGAGCGACACGGGTTCCGGCGAGGCGACGGAGCCGTCCTTCGCGGCGGGTGTCGACAAGGTGTGGCTGGACGGACGGGCACGGGCGGATCTCGCGGACACCACCGCGCAGATAGGCGCCCCCACGGCGTGGAGGGCGGGGGCGACCGGCGCGGGCGTCCGGGTGGCCGTACTGGACTCGGGAGTGGACGCCACCCACCCGGACCTGGCCGGCCGCATCGTGGGAGCCCGTAGTTTCGTCGGGGGCGACGACGTCGCCGACCGCAACGGGCACGGGACCCACACCGCGTCCACCGTGGCCGGAACGGGGGCGGCCTCCGGCGGGAAGGAACGCGGGGTAGCTCCCGGCGCGGACCTGATCGTCGGCAAGGTCCTGGACGACAACGGCTCAGGCCCCATATCCGGGATCATCGCCGGCATGGAGTGGGCGACGCGGACCGAGCACGCCAAGGTCGTCAACATGAGCCTGGGCACGCCTGCGTGGCACACCCAGGACGATCCGCTCAGCCAGGCGGTCGACCGGCTCAGTGCGGAGACGGGCGCCCTCTTCGTCATCGCCGCGGGCAATTCCGGGAACAGCCCGTACAGCGTCAGCGCGCCGGGAACGGCGGACGCGGCCCTCACCGTCGGCGCGGTGGACGCCGAGGACCACCTCGCGGACTTCTCCAGCGCGGGACCGCGCATGAACGACGACGCCCTCAAGCCCGACATCACCGCCCCGGGCGTGGACGTACTGGCCGCCCGGTCGCAGCAGATGAGCTCGGGTGAGGGCTACTACCGTACGGACAGCGGTACTTCGATGGCCGCGCCGCACGTCGCCGGGGCAGCGGTGCTCCTGGCCCAGAAGCATCCGACCTGGACCGGGCAGCGGATCAAGGACGCCCTGATGAGCACCAGCGTCCTGACCCCGGGCTACAGCCCGTACCAGGCCGGCACCGGCAGAGTCGACGTGGGCGCCGCCTACCTTCAGGGCCGGATCGTCGCGAGCGGATCTGTCGACGCCGGGCTCGTCCCCTGGTCGAAGGACCGGAAGCCGAAGCCGGTGCGGCGGCGGATCACCTACACCAACACGACCGGACAGCCGGTCACCCTGCGCCTCCACGTGGACCGCGGAGCCTCGCCCGCCGGAGTGTTCACCCTCACGACCGACCGGGTCACGGTGCCGGCGCGCGGCAGCTCGGCGGTGACCCTCGTGGCGGATCCCCGTGGGCTGCGGCCGGGACAGTACGCCGCCCAGGTCACGGCCGATTCCGCGACCGGCACCGTGCACACCGCGGCGGGCCTGTCCGTCGAGTCCGAGAAGTACGATCTGACGGTCCACCTCAAGGACCGGGCGGGGCGGCCCGTCAGCGGCGAGGTCGAGATCACGGGAACCGACGGGAAGACCACGATCATGTGGGTCCCGGACGGCACCCTCACCAGCCGCTGGGCCCCCGGCTCCTACACCGTCGTCTCCACCCTGGACGTGCCGGGCCGCGGCGGACCGCACTCGCTGGGATACGCCGTGCTGGCCGCTCCCGAGCTGAAGCTGACGTCCGACAGGAACGTCGACCTGGACGCGTCGCGTCTGCGCCGGATCAAGGTGGCGACACCCAAGCCGACTTCGGTCACCGCCGCCAGGATCGACCTGTTCCGTTCCTTCACCTCCAGCGTGCCGACGCCCTCCGACGACCATGCGCTGCACGAGATCCTCATGCCCTCGCCCGCCTACGACAGCCTCTGGGCGCTTCCCAGCAAGGACAAGGTGAAGCAGGGCAGCTTCGTCTTCACCACCCGGATCCGTGCCGAGCAGACGCCGCTGAACATCACCTACGGCGGGCGCCGTCTGGATGAGGCCCTGCTGGTCCAGCCGGGATCCGCGTCCTTCCGCGCCGGTTCCGCGCACGTCGACGCGGTCTTCGCCGGCAACGGCGCGAGCGCCGACTACGCCGGCCTGCACGCCCGCGGCAAAGCCGTCGTCGTCCGCCGCACGGACGAGGTGACTCCGGCAGAGCAGGCGGCCGCGGCGCACGCGGCGTCGGCGGCCATGCTCCTCGTCGTCAACGAAGGCGACGGCCGCGGATACGACTGGTACGGCGATCCGGACCAGACGACGACCGGGCCCCTCCCGGTCGCCTCGGTCGCCCAGGACGACGGAGAACGCCTGATCCGCGCCCTCACGGCCGCGGGGACGAAGAGCACCGGCCTGGTGGTCGAGGCCCATCCCGCACCGGCGTACCTGTACGACCTGGCCGACTACCATCGAGGCGGCATACCGCGGGACCCCTCGCCGGACACACACCCCGGCAGCCTCGCCCGCATCGACAACACCTTCTCCGCACCCGCCGGCCTGCAGATCCTCGAAAGCCGGGAGGACAGCCCGTCCTACGAGTACTGGCCCGCCGCCTACCCCTACTCCGTGTACGGAGGAACGCGCGTCCCTCCGTTCCCGCGGAAACCGGTGGCCGCCGGGCACCGCACCGACTGGGTCTCCGCCGGAGACGGCGTCAGATGGCAGCAGTACGCGTCCATCGACGGCTGGTCGACCTTCACCGACATCACGAGCTACCGACCGCGCAGCGTCCACGTCGAGCGCTGGTTCGGCCCGGTCGTCCGGCCGCGGATGCTCAGCTTCGAGGTCCCGCACCGCGTCGGAAACGCCATGGGCGGCACCCTGGCGGGATTCGGCGACGGAGGATCCGCCCACAGCGGTGACACGGGGCTGATGTCCCGGAGCTTCGCGCTCTACCAGGGCGACAGGCTCCTGATCCGGAACGGACCGCGGCCCGACTTCGGCGTCGGCGACCTCGACCCCCGGAAGCTGCCGTACCGGCTCGTCGCCGACACGCAGGGGAACACCGACCTCACCCCCTACTCCTCGGCCACCCACACGGAGTGGACGTTCGTCTCCGGCAGCGCCGACGATCAGGCCATCCCCCTGGCCCAACTCGACTACGGAACGGACCTGGACGGTACGGGGCGTGCGGCGCGCACCTCGGACTTCTCGGTCTCCCCCGCCGTCGTCGCAAGCGCCGCCGCGAAGGACGCCGTCACGTCGGTCGCACTGGAGGTGTCCTACGACGACGGCGCCACCTGGCATCGGCAGGCCCTGAAGGACGACCACGGCTCGTGGCGGACCCGGCTCCACGCCCCTGCCCGGGCGAGCTACGTGTCCATCCGTGTCACGGCCGAGCAGCGCAACGGCGGCGGCGTCCGGCAGACGGTCGACCGGGCCTTCGGCCTCAGGTGACCCTCCCGAGCGGCCGGGGTCCGTACCCTCCACGGCATACGGTCACCGGCCGCTCGGGACACGCGCGGACCTGGGCCGCGGACAGCTGCCTCCCACGGCACCGGGCCGTGGGAGGCAGCTGTCGGCGGCCGGGGTCAGGGCGTGCAGTCGAAGCTCGACGCGCGGTCCGGATCGCCGGCTCGATACCTCGGCCAGTCCGGATAGTCGCACAGTGGACGTGTGCGGGTGTGGGCCGTGTCGACCACGATCGGGTTCGAGGGGGCGCGCCCGCCCTCGACCCAGCGTTCGAGCGCCGACAGCGAGTCCCAGGCAGCGGCGAACGCCGGGGTGCCGAAGTTCGCGTGGTTGGCACCGGGGACGACGTAGTAACGCATGAACGAGCGGGTCGACAGGGGAGCCACGGCGGTTTGCACGCGCCGGTAGTAGTCACTGGTCGAGCGCTCGGAGACCAGTTCGTCCGCGGCTCCGTGGAGCAGGATCAGTTTGCCGCCGGCGCGGGCGAAGGGGCGCAGATCCACGTCGTTGCGATCCTCGATCGTGGACAGGAAACTGATCCGGTCGAGCCACTTCCCGGGATGCGCGGGATCCACGTCGAGGGATCTGTGGTCGGGGTCCCGGGTCAGGAAGTACTTGACCCATTGGCTCCAGTACTGCATCCCGTAGCCGCTCGTCACCGGCATGGGATCGGCCGGTGCGGTCGTGCCGAACCCGAGGAACGGGGTGCTCATGTCCGCGCCGGACAGGAAGGGGAAGCCCGGATATCCGGTCTCCCCGCTGGCGATCCGGTAAGGCCATCTAAACGGCGAGGACATGGCGTTCACCGAACGGATCTGAGCGTCCGACAGGCAGGCCGGACCGGTGTCGGCACCGCCCGCGCAGCGCAGCGCGCGGGGATCGACGTGACACGCGCCCGGGTGGGAGATCACACCGTCCTCGGCTCCGTCCAGTCCGTCACACGCTGTGATGACGTGGTCGTGGAGAAGGGTCTGCTTCTCCGGGCCGAGGAAGGCGCCGGGCCGGGACAGGACGTGCGCCAGGTGGCCCAGAGCCAGTATCTCGCTGAGGTTGTTCCAGGCCGGATAGGCGGCTATCACGCCGTCGAACGCCTTCGGCCATCGCTGGGCGACCACCAGCGCCTCGCGGCCGCCGGTCGAGCCTCCCGCGAAGTAGGACTCGGCGGGGAGGGTCCCGTAGGCGTGCCGGACGAGGTAGAGACTCGCGTCACGCGTCTTCTTGAGGGCGTCTCCGGCCGCGAAGTTGTTCAGGGCCTCGTCGTTGGCGCCGAACGATCCGTCCAGCGACGCCGGCGCCGTCGGGCTCTGCTGGTGGCCGGAGTCTCCGGCGAACATCGCGTATCCCCGGGCCAGCGGCACCGGTTGGTCCGTGGGGCCGAAGGGTACGTTGGCGGCCAGGTCGGGGACGGTGCCGTTGTAACCGCCTCCGCCGAACATCATCGCCTTGCGGTTCCAGTCGTAGGGCAGGTCGACACGCAGCCTGATGCGCGGTGCCGACGGGTCGACCGGCAGGATGTCGGCGTCGACCTGGCAGAACTCGACCGCTCGGCCGCTGAGGACGCGGTTCACGACCGAGGTCCCGGTCACGCGTCCGCCGTGAGTCGGCAGGCTCATGGCCGATGCGGGTATCTCCACCTGGTCGAGCGCTGAACACTGCGGGACGGCCGCCGGACCGCCGGCCGGGACGGTGGCGTCGGCGGGTGCGGCCACGAGAAGCCGGGTGCCGCCCGCCAGCAGTACCAGGGCCGCCAGGACGGAAAGCCGGCGGGTCCGTGCGCCTCTTGCCGTTTGTCTGCTCACGCTTGTCCCTTCTCCGAGTCCCTGGCGCGCAGTCGCGCCGATTCCGTGCGGCCTTGGACCACGTCAGCGGTAGAGGTGTGCACCGGGAACGGCCTGCGGGTCGGCGCGGACCTCGGCCGGGTTCGTCTCCGGCAGGAACCAGGCGCTGGCGAATGTGATCAGCCCCATGGCCATGATGTACGCGGCGACCGGGAGGGTGCTTCCGGTCTTTGCTATAAGCGCCGTCATGAGGAAGGGCGTGCCGCCGCTGACGATGATCGCGGAGAGCTGGTAGGCCAGCGAGGCGCCCGAGTAGCGGACGCCGGGTGCGAAGAGTTCGCCGAGGAAGCTCGCGATCGGACCGTAGGTGAGGCACTGGAACACGAAGCCCACCACGACCGCGACGAAGATCAGCGGCAGCGACGCCGTGCCGACGAGACCGAAGTAGGGGAAGGCCCAGACGGCGACGCCCAGACCGCCGACCAGGATCAGCGGGCGACGTCCCACCCTGTCCGAGAGGTGGCCGGACCAGGGAAGGACCACGAGCATCGCGACCGAACTGGCCAGCACCACCGCCAGCAGGGGGTTGCGCTCCAGCCCCAGGGAGCCGGTGCCGTAGCTCAACAGCCCGGAGATGCTCACGTAGAAGAGGCTGTTGGTGGCCGAGAGGAGACCGCAGCCGAGGAGGACGGTCGCCCACTTCCCGCGCAGGACCCGCACCAGCGGGGCCCGGACCGCGCCGGTGTCCGCCGCCGTGGCCTCCCGCTGCAGTTCGCGGAACTCCGGTGTGTCCTCCACCTTCGTCTGGATGTAGAGGACGACCACGAACATCACGACGCTGACCAGGAACGGTACGCGCCAACCCCATTGGAGGAACGCGTCGTTGGGCATCAGGCCGCTCGCGGCCACGAAGACCAGGTTCGAGATGATCACGGCCACCGGGACACTGGTCTGGCCGAAGGTCCCGGCGAACCCACGTCGTTTGGGGCCGACGGACTCGGTGAGGAGGAGGACGATGCCGCCCCACTGGCCGCCGGCCGCGAGGCCCTGCACGAAGCGCAGTGCGACCAGCAGCGTCGGAGCCAGCGCGCCCGCGGTCGCCGCGCCGGGAAGACAGCCGATCAGGAAGGTCGCGGCCCCCATGAGCGCCAGGCAGGTGACGACGACCGGCTTGCGCCCGTACCTGTCGCCCAGATGTCCGGCGAGCACACCGCCGATCGGCCGGGCCACGAAGCCCGCCCAGAACGTGCTGAACGACAGCAGGGTCCCCATCAGCGCGGAGGAGTGCGGGAAGAACACGTGGGGGAACACGAGCGCTGCCGCGGTGCCGTAGAGGAAGAAGTCGTACCACTCGATCGAGCTTGCGACGAGTCCCGCGGCCAGCAGTTTGCGGGAGGCGCGGGGCCGGACCGGGGCCGATTCGGCACCAAGGCGCTCGGACCGGCCTTCGGGTTGGGCGAGCGGAGTTGCCATACATGCCGCCTTCGTCGATCGCGCGGGAAGATGATGACGGTGACATTAAGGCGCCGCTACGCTGGGGTTGAGGTGTACATCACCCACACCTCGACCGGAGACGGTGGGACTTTCTCCCACCCGATGCCGAGGAGAGTGGGCACGTGGTCAGCAACCTCGGCGACGAGGCGACATCGTGCGGCCAGGCGGCGTCGTGCCCGCTGATGCGCCGACAGCGCGAGCTGGCGTCGTTGTACACGACGGCGAAGTCCCTCACCGCACTGGGCGAACTCGACGAGGTGCTGCGGTCGATCGTCCACCACGCCCATGAGCTGATCAACACGGACTTCACCTACCTCTCCCTGGTCGGTGCGGACGGCAGGCTGTCCGCCAGGGCGTCGGAGGGCACGATCTCCGCCTCGTTCCTCGCGGCCTGCATACCGGCCGGTGTGGGGCTCGGCGGCAAGGTGCTGGCCTCCCGGAGCCCGCACTGGGTGCGCAACTACGCCGCGACGACCGAGATCGACCACGATCCGGGCTTCGACCGACTGGTCTCCACCGAAGAACTCGTCGCACTCCTCGGCGTACCGCTGGTCATACGAGGTCAAGTGGTGGGCGCCCTGTTCGCGGGAGACCGCGCCGAGCGGTCCTTCCACGCCGACGAGATCGCGCTGCTGAGCGCGTTTGCCGATCACGCCGCCGTCGCACTCGACAACGCCCGTCTCTACGAGGCGAGTCGGGCCGCCCTGCACGAACTGCGGGTCGCGTACGGGAAGATCGAGGAACACATGACCGTCGTGCAGCGCGCGCAGGCGATCCACGAGGCGCTGAGCGAAGTCGTACTCGCGGGCGGCACACCAGGCGACGTCGCCCAACTGCTCGCCGACCGGCTCGACGGATGCGTCTCGCTTCTCGACCGGACCGGCGCCCTCCTCCTTCACCGGGACGCGGCATCGCGGCCCTGCGACCTGCCCTCGGGTGTCGACTTCGCCGACGCCCTGGAGTCCGCCCGCCGCGCGGGCCGCTGCTCGACGTCGGTCGACCCCGCGGGAATCGCCCTCAGCGTCGCGTCGATCCAGGCAGGCGACAACTGCCTCGGCGCACTGGCCTGGAGCCGGCAGGCCTCACCCGGCCAAGGCGCCCTCGACGAGACGGACTTGCGCACCCTGGAGCGGGCCACCCACATCCTGGGAATGCTCATCCTCAAGGAGCGGGCCGTCGCCGACGCCGGCGAGCGGTTGAGCGGAGAACTCCTGACCGAGCTGATGGTCGGAAGCCCCGGCATCAGCCCTGCCCAACGCGCGCGCACCCAGGCCCGCAACATCGATGCCGACCGCCTGAATCTGGTCCTCGTCGCCGACTCCTCGAAACAGGCGCCGTCCGATCTCTCGCGCCACCTGCACGACATCGCCCACGAACACGGCGGACTCGCCGGCGAACACCTGGGCAGGGCCACGATGATCCTGCACAGCAGCGACGACGACCGGACCGTCGAGGAGGTCCACCGACGCCTGCGGCGCACGGTGGGCGGTCCCGTCGTCGTCACCGGACAGCGGGTGGCCCGTCACGACTGGTCGCGCGCCTTCTCCCTGGCCAGTCGCTGCGGTGCGGTCATGCGTGCCATCGGGCACACCGACGTCGGGGCCACCACGAGCCGGTACGCCCTCTACGCCCTGATCTTCGACACGGAGCGGGTCCATGAACTCGACCGCTTCATCTCCGACGCGATAGGGCCGCTCCTCGACCACGACCGGCGGCGCGGCACCGAACTCGTCGACACCCTCAGCGCCTACTACGACCATCACGCCAACGTGGCGGCGACCGCGCGAGCGTTGTACGTCCACGTCAACACGCTGCTCAAGCGTCTGGATCGCGCCAGCAGCGTCCTCGGCCTCGACTGGCGCCGCGAGAACAACCTGGAACTGCAACTCGGCCTGCGACTGCACCAGCTGAGGGCGAACGCGTCGGCCTCCGCGTGAGACACCGGACCTTCTCGATCCGAACACCGGTCAGCCCATTTGTCAGTGACTGCTCGTCAGTGGTTACGGCAGGCGCGTCACCGCTCACACGGTGAACTCGGTGTCGCGCAGCGTACTCTTCGAGAGCTTGCCCGTGCCCGTCCTGGGCAGCGAGGCCATGAAGACGAACTCGTCGGGCAGCCACCACTTGGCGACCATCGGTGTGATGTGCCGCAGCAGCTCCTCGGCCGTGCAGGCGCTGCCGTCCCGCAGGACGACGTACGCGACCGGGCGCTCCTCCCAGCGGGGGTCAGGACGGCCGATCACGGCCACCTCGACGACCTCGGGGTGGGAGGCGATGACGGCCTCCAGCTCCACCGAGGAGATCCACTCGCCGCCGGACTTGATCAGGTCCTTCACCCGGTCCACGAGCCGGAGGTAGCCGGCGGGGTCGACGGTGGCCAGGTCGCCGGTGCGCAGCCACCCGTCCTCGGTGAAGCTGTCGCCTCCGTCCACCCGGAAGTAGCCGCCGGCCACCCAGGGTCCCGCGACCTGCAGTTCGCCGACGGCCTGGCCGTCGCGCGGCAGCTCCCGGCCCGTGTCCACGTCGACGATCCGGACGTTCACGAGCGGCAGCGGCTGACCCTGGGCGGCCCGCACGGCCACCTGCTCCTCCACGGCCGCCGCCCGGTGCTGGGTACGCGTCCCGCCGACGGCGCCGACGGGGCTCACCTCCGTCATCCCCCACGAGTGGGTGATGGGCACCCCGAGGACGGCGCGGTACGCCTCGGACAGCGACGGATGGACGGCCGAACCGCCGCCGAGCAGGAACCGTACGGCGCTCAGGTCGTGCGCCGGCAACTCGGGTACGAGGCTCGTCCACACCGTGGGAACGGCCCCCGCGACGGTCACCCGCTCCCTCGCCATCAGCGGCAGCAGATGGTCAGGAGCGGCGGAGGCACCGGGCAGGACCAGCGAGGCGCCGGCCATCATCGCGCCGTAGGGAAGGCCCCAGGCGTTCGCGTGGAAGAACGGCACGATCGGCATCACGACATCGCTCTCGCTGAGGCCGATGAGACCGGCCGCGAGCGTGCCCATGCAGTGCAGGACCGTCGAACGATGGCTGTAGAGGACGCCCTTCGGCGCTCCGGTCGTACCGGACGTGTAGCACAGCCCGGAGGCCAGGTTCTCGTCCGGCAGCGTGAACGTGTCCTCGAACGAGCCCTCGAAGGGAGCGGCATCGGAGACGAGGTCGTCGTAGTCCAGGACGCGGGGGTCCGCGGGGACCGCCGTGTCGCTGCCGTCGGGCAGCACCACCCAGTGCCGCACCCGCGCCAGCCGCTCGACGTTCGGCCAGATCCGCGGGAGCAGTCCACGGTCGACGAACATCACGTCGTCCTCGGCGTGGTTGACGATGTACTCGAGGTGCTCCGACGAGAGCCGGATGTTGATCGTGTGGAGCACCCGCTTGGTGGCGGGCACGGCGAGATAGACCTCCAGGTGGCGGCGGTTGTTGCTCGCGAACGTGCCGACGCGGGCGCCGGCCGGGACGCCCAGGGCGTCCAGGACGGTCGCGAGGCGGCGCGCGTTGTCCGCCACATCGCCGTACGTGACCCGCTCGGCTCCCGCCGTCGTGACGTGCTTGTGCGCGAAGAGCCGTTCGGCACGTTCCAGGACGTGTGCGACCGTGAGCGGCCGGGGCTGCATCAGACCCTCCATGGCCTCGCCTGCACCTGGGGTCTTCAGCACCGCGTGCCGCCGCCGAGGTGCGGGGCCCGGCCGGTCGCGTGGGCGGTTGCGTCGCCGACGTGCCCCAGCCGGTCGAGGCACTCGGCGCCGGCGGTGCCGATGCCACGGACGGCTTTGGTGACGAGCGGAGGCCTGGACGGATCGGGCATGGGTCTTCGCTTTCTGTCGGCGGGTCTTGGCTCCGCTCCATGGACGAGGCGCGGATCGAGCGACGTGAAAGGGTGCTGGGGGCCAGGTGCAGGCGCAGCGGATCGTCGACGTCGAGTCAGCCTAGAGGGCGGTTCCGGGAGCGGGAGAGGTGCCAATCCCCCACTCGCGTGCCCCCTTCGGCGGTGGTTCCGTCCACCGGGACGAGCCCTGGCCGCAGCGAGCCGTGCCCAGGCCGCATGACGTGGCTACTCGCCCCACGGCCCGGCGGCGACGGCGCGCGCCACCTCGAAGCGGTCATCCGTCGGGACAAAGGCGCGGCAGCGGCCGACACCCGCGCGCGGGCACTGGTCGCCCCGCCCCAACGAGTCAGCTGTCAGACGCAGTTCATCGAACGGCTACGGCCGGAAGCCGTGGCGACAACCTCGCGAGACCTGCCCGCATGTCGCGGTGGACGACGCTGCGGCGGTTCCGGGAGGAGACCGGCTCGTCACCCATGGCCTGGCTGGTCGATGCCAGGATCGACAGGGCACGACAACTGCTGGAGGCGACGGCCACTCCGGTGGAGCGGACAGGTCGCCTGACCGGCCTCGGCGCTCCAGCTTCGGTTCGCGGCACCTTCCATCGGCACCTGGGCACGTCGCCGCGGGAGTATCGCGCCATGCTCCTGCACCGGGCCCTGGCCGCCCCGGCTGAGCGGCGGGAGCGGGGGCGGGCTGCGGTCGGCACGCACGCCGGCGCCCGTACGCCTGTACGCCTGTACGCCCGTACGCCTGTACGCCTGTACGGGCGAACGGCTAAGTCCCCACGGGGGAATCGTGGTTCGCCTTGTGGCGTACGAACAGCGCTGTGGGCACCGCCATGACGAGGAGCACGGCTCCTCCGACGACGTGTCCCAGGTGGACGGCGTCGGTGAACGCCGTGTGCGCGGACCTGGTGATGATCTCCGCCAGCGGCGCCGGAGCCCCTGCCCCGCCGGCGCCGTGCGAGACGCCGTGCACGATCTTGTCCGACTGCGCGGACGGGACTCCCGCGTCAAGGAGACGCCTGCGGAGGTTTCCCGGGAAACGACCGGTGACCATGGTGCCGAGGACACTGGGCCCCAGCACCGTACCCAACTGCCGTGCCATGTTGACCGCCGACGCGGCCATGCCTTCCTGCGCGGGCGGCACGCTGTTCACCGCCGCGGCAGTCGAAGGGGCCGTCAGCAGTCCCGCGCCCGCTCCCGCCACCAACAGCCCTGGCCATACCGCCCCGTAGCCGCCGGAGGGGTCGGTACGCAGCAGCGCGAAGGATCCCGCGGCCATCAGAACCAGGCCCCCCGTCAGCAGGGCCGTGTACCCGACTTTGTGTACCAGCACGCGGGCCGAGATCACCGTGACGACGAGGAAGGTCACGAACAGCGGCAGGAGGCGTACGCCCACGCCCAGGGGGCTGATCTGGCCGACCCGTTGCATGTAGAGGACGCTCAGCAGGGCGACTCCGACCAGTCCGAACACGCTGACGGTGGCGACACCCATGACCGCCGAGAAGGAGGCGTTCTTGAAGAGCCGCAGGTCGAGCATCGGATCGGGGTTCCGCAACTCCACGCGTACGAACGCGGAGGAGGAGATGGCGAAGACCACGTACACCAGAATGATCGGCACTCGGGCATACCCCGTGGCACCGCCCTGGATGATGGCGTAGGTGGCCGACGCCGTCATCACGGTGCCCAGTGCCAGACCCGGCACGTCGAGCCGGCGCGTCGGGTGCTTCGACTCGGTGACGAAGACCGGGACGAGGAGCAGGGCCGCGGCGGCGATGACGATGTTGGCGAAGTAGACGGCATGCCAGGCGAAGTGCTCCAGGAGGGCCCCCGCGAGCACCGGCCCCACGGCCAGCCCGATGCCGGAGCACGCGGCCCAGATGCCGATCGCCGCGGTCCGCTCGTGCGGATCGTCGAACGTGCTGCTGACGATGGCCAGGCTCGTCGGCAGGACGGCGGCGCCTCCCAGGCCCGCGATCGCCTGTGCCGCGATCAGCAACTCCGCGCTGCCGGCGAAAAGGGCCAGAACGCTGCCCGCGAGGAACACCGTTGCGCCGAGACTGAACATGCGGCGGCGCCCGACGAGGTCGCCCAGGGTGCCGGCCGACATCACGAAGCTCACGACAGCGAGGCTGTACGCGCTGGTGATCCACACCAGGGTGCTTGAACCGATGTCCAGGTCCGCCTGAATGGCGCCCAGGGCCGAGATCGTCGAAGTGACGTCCAGGAAGGCCATCATGACGCCGAGACAGACCACCAGGAGGCTCAGCCATCGGGCTCTGCCGGGCCTCGGCGACACGGCGGGCGGAACATCCACCCGATCGGAAGTCGTCACGTAAGTGTCTCCTCATTCTGAGAACGTGGAAGAAGGTCAGGGCCGCCCCCGTCATGAGCCGCGCCGTGACGGGCGGTTCATGAGGGTGGACACCGGATGCGTTTCGGCTTGGGACGGTCCCGAACGCGGCGTCCGAGGTGCCGTCTTCGACGGAACGGCCGCCTGGGACGAGCGGTGAAGCGGGCTGCCTTCGGGGGCTCGGCCTGCGCGGGCACGCCCCGCCGAACCCGTCCTGAGCCTGCCGCGGCCCGGCCGCCGCCGATCGGTGACCGCGTCGGGTCACCCGGTCGGGGCGCGGGTTGTGGACCGTGCAGTACGGAACCGTACGGACTTCTGGAACGACTTGTCAACAACTGCTCGCGCGGCCTGTAGGCTGCCCTTCATGGGGCGTCCACCAGGATTCGACAGGAACAAGGTCATACAGCTCGTGGCCCGGCAGTTCCGCCGGACCGGGTACGCGGGCACGAGCATGGATGAGATCGCCAAGGTCTCAGGACTGGGCCGCGGAAGCCTCTACGCCGCCTTCGGTGACAAGGGCAAGCTGTACTCGCAATCCCTCGCGGACTACTGCGCCCGCAATGAAGCCGAGTGGGCGGCCGTACTCGACGGGCCCGACGCGACGGCGCTGGAGCGGCTCCACGCGTACCTCATGAGGTCGGCGCGCATCGTCCACGAAGACCCCGAGCGGCTCGGCTGCTTGGTCACCGGGTTCGTCGTCGAAGGCGTCGACGACAACACGGCCGCCGACGCTCGCGTGCGCCAGGCGCTCTCGGCCATCGAAAGGTCGCTGTCCGACTGCGTCGTGGCCGCACAGCGCCACGGGGACCTCGACCCGGCGGCCGACGCGGCCGAGATCAGCCGGCTGCTGATGGCCGTCAACCGCGGGATGGAAGTGATGGCCAGGGCCGGGTTCGAGCCGGACGCCCTGGAGCGCGTGGCGGCCCATGCCTACGCGGGACTGCCGTTGACGCGGGCGAGCTGACGGCCGCGGTCGGCCACTCCCGGGGCCACTCCCCCACGCCCTTCGCACAGGAAGTCCGCTCCATTCGGCAGGTGGCAGGATTCGAGGTATAGCTGTCATTGCGGCCAACCCTTTTCTCCCCTAGCGTCGAAAGCGGAGCCCCCGACAAGGGACAAGGCGGCACCTTGATCGCCGACATCACCGCACCGGAAAGCGGCATCGCTCGGCAGGCCGAGGAACCGGCTGGGCCATCGATCCGTTCCGGGGCGACTCGCCGACGCCCACCTCGTCCTGGACCGCGCTCCGTTCGACGAAGAGGGCGCCATGGGCGGCCGACCGCAATCGGAAACACCAAGTGAGGACGAAATGGACTTCACCCCCTACGAGTTCCGCAACCAGCCGTGGTTCGACCAGGAGAATTTCCAGGGATTCAATGAAGTAATTCCCATGAAGACCATGGTCGTTCACTGCTTCGACCCGCGCGCGGCGGAGATTCCCGAGGCCGTCGCCCAGCACTTCGAGGACGAGGTCTTCCCGGGTGAGAACGTCCTCGACGAAGAGGGCAACCGGGTCGGCCACACCCGCACCCTGTTCCCGCTCACCAACGCGGGTGGGCGAGCGGTCGACGCGCTGCAGGCGGTCGCGACCATGGACTACCTGTTCCGCTTCAAGACCGTCGCGGTGGTGCACCACTCGTTCTGCGGTGCGACGGCCTTCGGACCGGACCAGATCATCGACCGCTACCGTGACGAGCACGGCGTGGACATATCGGAGGCCTTCGCCCGGGAGAGCCTGTCCATTGCGCATTTCGACGAGTCCGTCAAGCACGACCTAGCGCTGCTCCGAAGCCACCCCGCGGTGCCGAAGGAGACCAGGCTCTTCGGCTTCTTCTACGAGATCAACACCGGGGAGCTGGTCGAGATCGCCCGGGACGTGCCGGCGTAGCGCCGGCCAGGCATCGGCATCCGGCGTGAAATTCGACATGCCCTCAGAAACCGCCGCGGTCGGCACCCTCGACACCAGGAAAGTGGTGGTCGTCGCCTACGACGGCGCCAAGCTCATGGATATCGCGGGCCCGTTGCAGGCCTTCAGCGAGGCGAACACCCTGGCCCGCCGTCCGGCCTACGACGTGATCCTCGCGTCCGAGGACGGCGCGACGATCACCACCGACACCGGCGTACGGATGGAGACCGCCCGGCTGGACAGCGTCACCCTGCGAGGAGTCGACACCCTGCTGGTGTCGGGCGGCGACTTCAGGCTCCCACCGTCCGCCACGGCGTCGTTGCGCACCCGCCTGGCCGAACACGTCGACGAGCCCCGACGTCTCGGGTCCATCTGCACCGGCGCGTTCGTCCTGGCCGACCTCGGGCTGCTGGACGGTCGGAGGGCGACCACGCACTGGGCCTTCTGCCGCCAACTCGAACGTGAGCATCCGCTGGTCAGCGTGGACCCCGATGCCATCTTCGTCACCTCGGACCGGATCTGGACGTCGGCCGGAGTCTCCGCGGGCATCGACATGGTGCTCGCGATGATCGAGAGCGACCTGAGCCGCGAGACGGCCCTCGACGTCGCGCGCGCGATGGTGCTCTTCTTGAAGAGACCCGGCGGCCAGTCGCAGTTCAGCGTCGAACTGCGGCAGCAGATACAGGACGTGCGGGGCCGGTTCGACGACCTCCACGACTGGGTCCGGGCGAATCTGCGCGGCGACCTGTCCGTCCCGGCGCTCGCCGGCGCCGCCCATATGAGCCCTCGCAACTTCGCCCGCGTCTACCTGCGGGAGACCGGAGAGAGCCCGGCTCGGGCCGTCGAGAAGCTCCGCCTGGAAGCAGCCAGGCGGCTTCTGGAAACCACGCGGGATCCCGTGAGAGTCGTCGCGAGCCGAACGGGTTTCGGTGACGACGAACGCATGCGCCGGGCCTTCGTCAAGGCACTGGGCGTCTCTCCTCAGGACTACCGCAGCCGGTTCGGGCTGCCCCACCAGGACGGACTTCCGTGACGCGCGAGGGCACGTACGACGGGTCGGCGTCGCGCGTACGGTTCGGCGCACCGTCAGGAGCGAGGCGTGAGTCTGGTGACCTCGACGGTGGTCAATCGGCTGAAGCCGAGCCGTTCGTAGAGCGCCATGGCACCCGTGTTGGTGTCGATGACGTGGAGGAACACCTCGTCACCCCGTGCTCGGACTCGGGCGGCGACGGCTCGCATCAGCCGGGTGGCCAGTCCCTGACCGCGGAAGGCCGGGTCGGTGCAGACCGCGCTGACCTCCGTCCAGCCTCGCCCGTCACCCGCGGGCGCCGAGAAGCGTTCGCCTGCCATCGCGGCGAGGACGCCGTCGCGATGGATGCCGAGGTAGCCGCCCAGCTCGATGGTGCGCGACAGGAACGGGCCGGGCTTCGTGCGCGCGGCCAGGTCGGTCATGGCCGGGATGTCGTCGGCGGTCAGTTCGCGGGCCTCCGGGTCCTCGGCGTCCTCGGGGCTCGCGGCGAACCCGGTGCCGGAGAACTGCACCGCGTTCAACCGGCGGAGGTCGATGCGATGGTCGTCGGCCCAGGACTCCGGCAGCGGTCCCGGCTTCCGGTGCAGGAGGACACCGCCCGTCCGGCGGGCCAATGCGGCGAGGTCACGCCAGTCCTGTTCGGTCGCGTCATCCGGAATCGCGGCGAAGGGAGTCACGGTGTCCTGATACCGCACGGCTCTGCCCTCACCGTCCGCGAACCGCGCGTGCCGGGTGTTCAGCGCCGTGAACACCACGTTCGCCAGCATCGTCGGATCGGGGCTCGTCGTGGCGTCGTACAGAGGGGTGGTCATCACCAATCCGGTCGGTCGGAGCGGGCTGTGCCGCGCGGTTCTGGGTGGACAGGTGTCGGTGAGCGGTCCGCGGTCACCGGGTTCGTCCCGAGCTGATGGGAACGGATGCCGTCAGAGGATGGGGTGCGGGTCGCGCACCGGGCTGAGTGCCTCCAGCAGGGCAGCGCGTCCACCGACGTGTCGGGCAGGGTGGCGACGAACTTGGAACAGCTGAACATCTGCTCCTCATGGCCCACCCCCGAAGCGGCCCTGTCGTCCTCGGGCCTGCTCGAGGTTCGCCCGATGGGGAGCGGGGAGCCGGTCCGCGTGCGAGCCCAGACGTACGTCGGCGGGGTCCTCCCCGCGTCGGACGGCGTCGACGTAGGCGGGATCGGCGGCGATACGGGCCGCCACCTCGGAGCCCTCCGCAACGGCGCCGTGCCCCGGGACCACCACCTCGACATGCCGGGAAGCTTCGTCCAGCCGCTCGAGCGCTGTCCGGCGACCCAGGGAAGGCCGAGCCCGTCGATGTCGTCGGCCAGCGCGTTGAGGTCCGAGCCGTCGATGCCGGGATCGATCAGGATCACCCCCTTCCTCCCCGCGCACCACGACGGAATTGCTCCAGACCCACGCGCTCTGCCGGACCCGGACGCCGTCGGCCACCTCTGGCAGCTTGCCCATCTCCACTCCAGTCCGTTCGCTCCGGTACTGACTCAGACTCCGACCCGCGACCGAATTCATCGCCCGAAGCCGAGCGTCCGCCCCGCCGATCCGCGGGACCTTTCCGGGTCCGCGCGCAACGGTTCGGGCCGGAGGAGAAGGACTGCCTGGCCGTGTACGCGGCGACGCCGAACCGACCGTCTCCCTCAGGCCGAGGGCACTGCTCCTCCCCACCATCCGCGGTGCCGGCCGCCACGGATCCGACGCTGCCCGGCAAAGGCGGCCAGCCCATCTTTGCCGACACGCCTCAGCGCGCTGAGGGAGCGAAGGGCCCGGCGGCCTTCACCACTCCCCGAGTTCAGACTGCCTCCACAGGCGGACCGTCGCGTCCGGCCACGCAAGCTGCCAGTGGCAGCGGATGCCCGTGGCCGTCCAGCCGTTCGGCCGGCAAGCCCTTCTCTGAAGGCCGGCACGTCGGGCGGCGGTTGCCGCGTCGTACGCCGTGTGGGCGGCGTGAACCGCTTCGGCGCAACAAGCGGCCCGCCCCGTGAACACATGAACGCCCTGTCGGCCCTCGCCGAGCCGCGCGGGGACGGTGACCTGGTAAACCTGCAATGCCATGGTCATTTCCTTGGTCGAGAACGCGAGGGATACTCAATGCGGGCAGGCGGGCCGGAGGGATCACGCCCCGCCTGTCGTTTCGACTTCTCCGCCATCGGCCGGTTCATCGACGGCCGGTGGACTTTTTGATCGCCACTGGACGGCGTCACCGTGTCCAACAACACACAAGCCGAAATACTTCCGCCATACGGATAAGTCTTTCCTAAATATGGAATTGGTGAATGTCGAGGGCATGCCGCGTCAGGAACTGTGCGCCTCTCCACTCCCCGCCGTGCGCTGCTGCTCCCTGCCCTGCGGCCTTGCGCGCCCGGACATCGCCCCCGTTACCGTCCTTTTTGTCACGCCTCCGTTCGAGTCACCCGAGTGGCTTGACCGTGAGGCAGATACGTTCACGGGGCGGGAGGCGGAGATGAGCGGTCTGGCGGTTCCGTTGTGGGATCCGGGTAACGGGCAGGGCATGCGGCAGCTGGCAGAGCTGGGACTCGCCCTGTTGCTGTCGAGCCTGATCGGCTGGGAAAGAGCCGCGCAGCAAAAGAGCGCCGGCCTGCGTACGCACACCCTGGTCGGGATCGCGAGTGCCCTGATGATGGAGGTCTCCCAGCACGGCTTCTCGAATGTACTGGGCCTGGACCATGCCTCCTTCGACCCGTCCCGGGTGGCGTCACAGATCGTTTCCGGAATCGGGTTCATAGGCGGCGGCATCATCTTCGTACGTCGCGACGCGGTCCGCGGGCTGACCACGGCCGCCACCGTGTGGCTCACCTGTGCGGTGGGCATGGCCTGCGGCGGCGGACTGCCGGTCCTGGCCGTGGCGGTGACGGTCCTGCACTTCCTCGTCGTCCGCGGCTACCCCCTGCTCCTCCGCAAGGTCCGGACCGGCCCCACACCGGCCGCCGTCGAACTGCACATGACCTGCCGCACCGGGAACGCCGTGGTGCCCCGGCTGATGCAGACCTGCACCCAGCTCGGATTCCGCATACTCCAGATCAGAGTCCAGCAGAAACCCGGACAGACCGATCCCGTCCGCGTCCTGCTCGAACTGGACGGAAACGCCGATACCAGCGGGCTCGCCACGGAACTGCTCCAGAACGACGGCGTGATCGACCTCGCCCTGCGCCCCTCCGCAGAGCCTGAATGATGTCCACCGTCTGACGCCTTCGGGACGTTTCGTTCGCCGGCCGCACCCAAGTGCGGTTCTCGACCTCGCCGTTCACGCGATGGCCGACCGCAGCCCCGGCCAAGACCCGACGTCCGGGACGACCGCCCGCCGTCGGTCACTGCTTCGCGATCCGATCCAGCCGGGGCGGGAGGTGGTCCGCCGTGACGGCTCGATCGATGACGGGAGCGACCGATCGGGGCCCGGGGGACCTCGGGGGCTCACGGCGGCGCGGTTCGCCGTTCTCACCCGGGCTTTCGATCTGCGCGTTTCGTGAGACGCACCCGGGCGAGCGTGCGGGGGCTCAACCGCGGTCCGCGTCGCCGGCTTGGCGTAGTCGGGCATCGTGGCGGGTGCCGGTCGAGACGCCCCGGGGCGTCGCCCCTCGGGAAGGGGGTCGGAAAGCGGTCGGCGGCATGACGTGTGCATGCACCTCGTGGGATCGGTGGAGTGTCGGCCGTGCGGCGGACGCGGGGCGGGCCACCGTTCCCGAAACGGACGCGGGGGGTCATGTCCGGAGGGGGACTTCCCACTTGCGGGGCGGCCGTCCGGAATCGGCTTCCGGCGTCCGTCCACGACTGGTCGCGGGACAGCCGCACAAACGAGCGACTTGCGCTGCCTTTTGTCTTTTTCCTTACTTCGCTTTGGGGCGGGGAATGCGGAGCCGAAGTCAAGCGGAATACGGCGAATCGCATTCCGCTTGCCCGGTGCGTGCGGAACGGTGCTCTTTCCGCGGTGCGACCTCAGGGCACTTCAGGTGCGGAGACGTTCCGAGGGGCCGCCCCGGCAACGATGTCGGTCGCCCTGACACGACGGAATCCGTCGTCGACCGTCCTCCTGCCCTTCCTCGTGCGACAGGAAAACGCTTGCCCATTCACCCTTTTCGGAATGAGGCGCCTGGCGGGCGGGGCGATTGGCGTGAATCGAGCCTTGATCCTTTCGTCCGGCTGGAACAACTTTGATTGCTGCCGGCCGCCGGTCGGTACGAGAAGCTTCGAGAAAGGACCGTCATGAAGTCGACTGTCGCCATGCGCAAGAAGGCCGGCTCCAAGAAGATCGCGGTGCGCCGCACCGGCGACGTACGCCTGACGTCGGCCGCCTGTCAGTGCCCGTACTCCGTCCAGGCCTGACCGCGTAGTCGTGCCACAACCGGGTGCGCCGCCTGTCGGCGCACCCGGGCTTTTTCTCATCAGGAATACTTGGAGGGTCTGTGGCCGGTGACGGCCTCGTTTTCCATGAACTGAGTTTCGTTCCGGAAGGCGACGAGGTGGTGGTCGGTCGCCTGGACACCGGTTCCTACGCGGTGTTCCCGGCCGACGGGGCGGAACTGCTCAGGCGGCTCGGACAGGGAATGCCCCTGGAGAACGCCGAGGAGTGGTACGAGACGACCTTCGGGGAGGAGGTCGACCTCGAGGATTTCCTGACGACGCTTCACGAACTGGGCTTCGTCACCGACGACGCCCAGGCCCGGCCCCCCGTTCCCGCGCCTCGCGTGCGACTGCGCGGACTCGGCCGGGCCGCCTTCTCCCCACCGGCGTGGCTGCTGTACGCGCTCGCGGTGGGTCTCTGGATCCGGGCGGCCGTCGTACGGCCCGATCTGGCACCGGATCCCGGGCAGATCTTCTTCACGCACTCGCTGCTCGTGGTCCAGCTGGTCATCACCTTCGGGCAGATACCGCTGCTGCTGGTGCACGAGGGGTTCCACATACTCGCCGGCCGCCGTCTCGGGCTCCCCACCCGTCTGAGCGTGAGCAACCGCCTGACGTACATCGTCGCCGAGACACAGATCAACGGGCTGCTCAGCGTGGCCCGGGCGAAACGCTACCTTCCCTTCCTCGCCGGCATCCTGTGCGACGGCGTCGTCTTCGCGCTGTTGGGCCTCGTCGCCGATCTGACCCGCGACCCGGACGGCTCGTTCACCTTCGCCGGCCGGCTCTGCCTCGGGCTGGGCTTCACCGTGGCCGTGCGCATGCTGTGGCAGTTGCAGCTCTACCTGCGCACCGATCTCTACTACGTGCTCGCCACCGCATGGAACTGCCACGATCTTCACGACGCCGGCATGACCCTGCTGAAGAACCGCGTGTGGCGCCTGCTGGACCGTCCGGAGCGTGTCGTGGACGAGGAGAACTGGACCCCCCGTGACCGCCAGATCGGCCGCTTCTACGGGCCGTTCATCGTCCTCGGGTACTGCGCGCTCGCCGCGATCACCGTCTTCGTCAGCATTCCCGTGACGGTCGAGTACGTCCGCATCGCGGGACACGCCCTCGGATCCGGCGGGGTCGACGCGGGATTCTGGGACGCCGCGCTCTCCCTGTGCATGAACGTCGCGCAGCTCGTCGCCCTCGTCGTCCTGTCCCGGCGCAAACGCCGTGCGAGGAAGTCCGCCCACCCCATCACGTCATCGTCCCCGGAGGTAGAACTCGCATGACGGGCCATCTGCGGATCGTCGGGAAGACAAGAGGCGACCGTCTGCAAGCTGTCGCGGCCCACACCGGCAAGGCGGCGCTCGTGGTCCGCTGTCACCAGCGGTTGCGCGGCCCCTACACCGGGGTGGACACGGTACTCGCCACCGTCCTGCCGGAGGCCGGCTCCCGCTGGCCGGAGCTCGTCGAGGAGCACCGCGTGGCGCTTCTGTACGGCATGCCCGAACTGGCGCGGCTCATCGGACCGGCGCCGCGGACTCTGGCCGACGACGCCCCGTACGAGGAGCGGACCAGGTTCTTCGGCGCCGGCTGGATCCGGTGCATGAGCCAGGGCATCGTGACCTTCCTCCTCGAACACGTCCGGCGCGCGCACGACGCCGACGCCTTCGAGATCGTCTTCGAGGAGGCGCACGCCGCAGAGGCCACCACACAGGAGCTGATCGCCCTCCTGCTGCGGCGGGCCGATCCGCGCCTGCTGCGTGTCGTGGTCTCCGCCGCCGCGGGCAAGCTCTCCGACGAACTCGAAGGCGCGCTGGCCGAGGTGGACGTCGTAGCGGCTGGGCGTTCGGAAGGGCCGCCGGTCGCGGACCGCTCCGCCCTCGACTGGGCCCGTGTCTACGTGGACAGCGACTGCACCGACGACGACCCCTGTGCCCTGGCCGGCTACCGGCAGACCGATCCGCCGACTCGTGCCCTGCTGCACGACCGGCGCGCTGACGCCTTGGCCGGGACGGCCACGTGGGGGGTGCGGATGGGGGCCGTCGCCCTTCACCGCGAGCACGGCAGCGACCCCGGCGGTGCAGGGCGTGCCGCCCTGCTGGAGGCTCAACGTCACGCCGTCGCCACCGGCTTCTCCGCCGTCGTGGTGGACCTGGGCCTGCGTGGACGCAAGGTGACGGATCCACAGCTGCACGAGCACGACTACTGGGAGTTCACCCGGGAAGCGGCCGCGGCATGCATCCCGGTCGGGCGCCTGGAACAGTCCCTGGAGCTGTACCAGGGTCTGCTCCGCCGCTTCACGGACCCCAAGATCCACATGATGACCAGCTACGCGATCGCGATGCTGCACACCCGGTTCCTCAGGCCCCGCGACCACGAACTCGCCGTGCAGTGGCAGCACAACGCCGTGGCCATAGCCGGGATCCTCCCGGATCCGGCCGAACGTCTCACGTACAGCGTCTTCCACGACAACGGTCTGGCGCTGGTCGAGATGCACCGGGGCAACCTCGGTCGCGCCCTGGACCTCGTGGAGTCGTGCATCAGCCGCCTCGACGAGAAACTCGACGAGGGACAGTGGGCGCTGCACCGCTCCCAACTGCTCTACAACCGGGCCCGGCTGCTGGTCGCGCTGGGCCGGCCGGACGAGGCCCACGCCGACTACAGCCAACTCGTCGACATGGACCCCTACTACACCGACTACCTCTCCGAGCGGGCCCGTATCTCGCGCGACCGCGGAGACTTCGACGCCGCCCTGGCCGACTACGACCGCGCGGTCCGCCTGGCCCCGCCCTTCCCCGAGCTGCACTACAACCGCGGTACGGCCCGGGTGCACGTCGGAGACGTCACAGGAGCTCTCGCGGACTTCGGTCTCGTCCTGGAGATGGAGCCCGGGGACCTCGCCACGCGGGTCGCGCGGGCTGAACTGCTTCTGGAAGCGGGCGATCTCGAAGCGGCGGAGTCCGACATCGGCACCGGCCTCCGTCTTCACCCGGAGGAGGTCCAACTCCTCTGCCTCCAGGGCACGCTGCTGTTGCAGCGCGAGCGGCTCGACGAGGCGCTGAGAGCTCTCGACCAGGTGCTCGCGAAGGATCCGCGCTACCCGGCCGCGCTGATCAACCGAGCCGTGGTGCACTTCCGCCAGGAGAGGCCGGAGATGGCGGTCGCGGACCTGTCCGCCGCGCTCGAAGCGGTCGGCGAGGACCCGGACATCCTGCTCAACCGCGGCATCGCCCACCTGGCCGCCGGCCGACCCGACCTGGCTCTCGGCGACTTCGACCAGGCCATCCTGCTGCCGGACGCCGACACGGACGAGATCCGCGAGCAGCGTCGGCTCTGCACCACCGCCGGCACCCCCTGAGAGAACAGGAAGCGGTCGGCGGGTGCCGGTGTCGGGTGTCGACCGGTACTCGCCGTCCGTGTGACGGCCCCGCACCTTCTGTGTCGGGGCGGCCCGAACTCCGTTGGCCCGCAGACGAGATCAAAGTCGGCGGGCCATCGCCCGGCCTCGCGATGGAGGAAGCCGCGCCGTCGCTTCGGCATCAGCGTTCTTTCAACTCCCCTTCCCTGGCCGCGCTGCAGCCGATGGGGTCATCCGGTCAGGTCTCCGTCCCGCTCGTTGACGGTGGCGTAGTGGCGGAGCTTCTCCTCGTCGACCGTCACGCCCAGGCCGGGCCCGGACGGTACGCGCAGCCGGCCGCTCTCCAGGTGCAGCGGCTCGATGATGTCGTCCGCGTGCAGGTAGTACATGCTGTCGATGGCCCGTGACAGGACGGGCGTGCTCGCCACCACGGCCAGGTGGGCCGCGGTGGCGATGCCGAGTTCGCCGCCGCTGTGCAGGTTCATGCCCAGGCCGAAGGTCTCGCAGTGCGCGGCGAGCGCCTTGGTCGCGGCGATGCCGCCCCATTTGTAGACGTCCCCGTGGATGACGTCGACGGCGTTGAGCCGCATGGCCGGGGCGAACTCCTCGAAGCGGACGACGCACATGTTGGTGCACAGCGGGATGCGGACCTTCGCCTTGACCTGGCTCATCCCCTCGATACCGACGCAGGGGTCCTCCAGGTACTCCAGGTCGAGTTCTTCCAGGGCGATGCCGGCGCGTACCGAATCCGGCACGGACCAGGCCGCGTTGGGGTCCACGCGCAGGTTCAGGTCGGGCAGCGCCTCGCGGACGGCCCGCAGGATGGCGACGTCTCCTCGGGAGTCCCGGGTGCCCTTGAGTTTGACCGCCTCGAAGCCGCCTTCGGCGACGACGCGGACGGCGTGCTCGGCCATGGCCCTGGGCAGGTCGGTGCCGGTCGCACCGGGCGCGTCGGCACGGGTGATCAGCGCGGTGATCGGGACCTCGTCGCGCACGGGGCCGCCGAGCAGGTCGGTGACGGACTGGCCGGCGGCCTTGCCCATGGCGTCCCAGCAGGCGACGTCGACGGCGGCGATCGCCGCGTAGCCGAGGTAGCCGTGGAAGAAGGGGACCATGTGCTGCTTGCGGTGGAAGCTCTCGACCGAGAAGGGGCTGGTGCCGATCAGGTCGGGGACCATCCGGCGGACGATCGCGGCGACCGGCCGCCCCCACATCGTCTCGCCCCAGCCCTCGACGCCCGTGTCGGTGCGGACGCGGACGACGGTGCGGGTCTCGCCGGTCTTGGTCTCGAAGGAACTCGTGAAGGGATTGACGAGTGGGAGGTTGACGACCCACACGTCGACGTCGGTGATCTTCATTTCTTCTCCTCGCGTCATCGGGCTGACCGGCTCGCGGTGTCGAAGGCCCGGATCGCGTGCGCCAGTGCGCGCGCCCGGTCGTCCAGGAGCAGGCCGCCCCGGTCTGCGTCGGCGCCGGACGGATCGTCGGTGGAGCCGCCGACCCGTTCCCACTCGCCGTGGCGTTCCACGGTCAGGCCGGGGTGGGGCGGGTTGTCGAACAGAGGTGGCGGTTCGACGGGGGTACGGGCCGGTACGGGGGTGCGGACCAGGTCGGGGTGGGCCGCCAGCATCAGGGACGTCTCGAACCATCCGGCGTGGCCCGGGGTGACCTCGGGCCGGCCTGCCGGGCCGTCGTCGGTGGTGAGGGTCCAGTAGGAGCAGGCGGCGGCCGTCACCTCGGCGCGCAGTGCGAGCCGTTTGACGGCGAGCCGCATGATCTCGTCGTTGCCGCCGTGGCCGTTGACGACCAGGATGCGGCGGCAGCCGCTGGTCACCAGCGAGTCGAGGACGTCGTCCAGGACCGCGGCCAGGGTGGCCGCGGACAGCGAGACGGCCGCCGCGAACAGGTGGTGGGGGCTGTGCCCGAAGGGCAGGGCGGGCAGTCGTAGGACGCGGGGCGCCTCGGGCTCACGGTCCAGGAGGTCCAGCGCGCGGTCGACGACCTCTTCGGCGAGCAGGGTGTCGGTGCCCATCGGCAGATGCTCGGCGTGCTGCTCCTGCGACCCGATGGGGAGCAGGGTGATGCCTTCCCCGCCGGCCCGGCGTACCTCGCGCCAGGTGAGTTCGGTCAGCCTCAATCGACTCACGGTGCTACCTCTCCGAAACGGGGCCATGGCAGAGTCGGCGCATGGTCCACAAAAGTTCCCTGTTGCGACTGGTCTCCGACGCCGCGGAGCAACCGGCCGCTCCCGCGGCCGCGCCGCGGCTGGGTGCCGTCGAACTGGTGCCCGGCCGGGTCAGGGCGGCCGTGCTGTCGACGGCCGGGCGCGTCCTGGACCGCACCGAGTCGTCGTACGACGCGGCGCGTGCCGCCCCCGCCGACATCGACCGTGCGCTGGCCCGGGTCGCGCCTCTGTTCGCCGACCACCGGTTGCGGGGGATCGGGGTGGCCGCGGCGGGGCTCGTGGACCCCGGCGCGGGACTGATCCTGGAGGTCAACGACGTGCCCGCGCTGCACGGGTATCCGGTGGCCGACCGGCTGGCCGCGCTGACCGGGGCCGAGGTGCGGGTGGAGCACCGGGCGCGGTTGCAGGTGCTGGGCGACCGCTGGTTCGGCGCGGGCCGCGGGCGGCGGACGTTCGCCTCGGTCTCGACCGGCGAGGTGCTGGGCGTGGGCATCCTGTACGACGGCGAGGTGATGGCTCCGCCGGGCGGCCGCAGCGGCGCGCACATGACCGTGTCGGCCAGCGGGGAGCGGTGCACGTGCGGCAGCCGGGGGTGCTGGAAGACACTGGCCACCACCGGCTGGCTGCGGGCACGGGCGAGTGCCGCGGGGCTCGGTGCGGCCTGCTCGCTGCACTCGCTGGCCGCCTGCGAGGATCCGGTGGCCGGCCGGGTGGTGGAGGAGTATGCGCACAACCTGGCGCTCGGGCTGGTGAACGTGCAGCAGCTCTTCGCGCCGGGGCTGTTCATCCTGCACGGCGAGGCCCGCGAGGGCGGGGAGCGGTTCCGGGTCGTGGTGGAGGAGCGGCTGCGGGACGCGGTCGCTTTCGCGGGGGCCGAGCAGCCGAGGGTGCTGGTCGGTACGGCGGCCGTCGACGACGTCGCGCTGCTGGGCGGGGCGGGGCTGGTCCTGTCCCGCGCGTAGGGCGGGCGCGGAGGCGGGCGCCTGTGCCGGGGGCACGGGTGCCGCCTCTCGTGGAGCGGTCCTGGTCATCGGCTCTCCGCGGCCGCTGACGCCCTGGCCCGCTCGGCGGCCCGGCGCCCGCGGCGCGGGTCGAGGACGGGCACGGCGTCGAGCAGCCGCCGGGTGTAGGGATGGCTCGGATGGCGCAGCACCGTCCTCGCGTCGCCCACCTCGACGAGGCTGCCCTTGCTCATCACCGCGACCCGGTCGGCGATCTGGGCCACCACGGCGAGGTTGTGGGAGACGAACAGATAGGTCAGGCCGAGGCGTTGCTGGAGTTCGGCCAGCAGATCGAGGACGGTCGCCTGCACGCGGACGTCGAGGGCGCTGGTGGGTTCGTCGAGCACCAGCAGACGGGGGTGGAGCGCGAGGGCGCGGGCGATGGAGACGCGCTGGCGCTGGCCGCCGGAGAACTCGTGGGGGTAGCGGTCCTGGCTGCCGGCGTCCAGGCCGACGGCTTCGAGAAGTTCCCCGACCCGTTCCCGGTTGCGGGCCCGGGCGCGCCGTCCGCGGGCCTCGGGATCGTGGGTGACCAGGGGTTCGGCGACGATGTCGGTGATGCGCATGCGCGGGTTCATGCTGGAGTAGGGGTCCTGGAGGACGACCTGCATCTGCCGCCGGATGCCGCGCAGTTGGGCGGCGGAGAGGGAGGCGAGGTCCTGTCCGTCGAAGCGCACGCTGCCGGCGGTGGGTTCGAGCAGGCCGAGCAGCAGCCGGGTCAGCGTGGTCTTGCCGCAGCCGGACTCACCGACGAGGGCGAGGGTTTGGTTCTCGTGGACGTCGAGTGAGACGCCGTCGACGGCCACGTGGGGGTGCCGGGTGCCGAATTCCTTGCGCAGGCCGATCAGTTCGAGGATGACCGGAGCGGGAGGGGGCGCCGTCCCGGCGGTGGACGTGGGTGTGGTGCCGTCGGTGCTCATGCCGCCTCCAGTCGCGGGGTGGCCGCCAGCAGTGTGCGGGTGTAGGGGTCGGCGGGCCGGTCGAAGACGTCGAGGACGTCGCCGGTCTCGACGACCTTGCCCTGGTTCATGACCACGACCCGGTCGGCGGTCTCCGCGACGACGGCGAGGTCGTGGGTGATGAGGACGACGGCCATGTCGTGCTGGTGCTGGAGGGTGACGAGCAGGTCGAGGATCTGGCGCTGCACGGTGACGTCGAGGGCCGTGGTCGGTTCGTCGGCGATCAGGACGCGGGGGCGGGCCACCAGTGCCGTGGCGATCATGACCCGCTGGCGCAGGCCGCCGGAGAGTTCGTGCGGGTACTGGCGGTAGCGTGCGGCCGGGTCGGGGATGCCGACCTCGTCCAGGGCGGCCAGTGCGGCCTGTGCGGCGTCCGCGCGGGACAGGCCGGTGTGCAGGCGCAGGACCTCGGCGACCTGGCTGCCGACGCGCTGGAGCGGGTCGAGGCAGGTCATGGGGTCCTGGAAGACCATGGCGATGTCGCGGCCGCGGACCTTGCCGAGCTCCTTCTCGGAGAGTTTCAGCAGGTCGCGCCCGTCGAAGCGGATCTCGCCCGCGGTGTAGACGCAGGGCGGGCTGGGGTTGAGCCGCAGCACGGACAGCGCGGTGGCGCTCTTCCCGCTGCCGGACTCCCCCACCACGGCGAGGGTTTCACCGGCGTGGACGTGCAGGGAGAGGTCCTGGACGGCGTGGACGACGGAGGTGGGGAGCCGGAATTCGACGCTGAGTCCGTCGATCTCCAGCAGCGGTGGGTCGTCGCCCGGCCGCCGGGACGGTTCGGGGGTGGGTCGGTCGTCGGTCATCGGCGGTAGGCCTTCGGGTCCGCGACGTCCCGCAGGGCGTCGCCGGTGATGTTGATGGAGAGGGAGGTCAGCATCAGGGCGATGCCGGGGAAGACGGCGACCCACCAGGAGGTGCCGAGGTAGAGCTGGCCGTCGGAGAGCATCGCGCCCCAGGTGACGGTCTCCTTGGGCACGCCCAGGCCGAGGTAGCTCAGGGAGGCCTCGGCGACGATGGCGGCGGCGACGTGCAGGGTGCCGATGGTGGCCAGCGGTGCCATGACGTTCGGGAGCAGGTGCCGGCGCATGATGGTGACGTCCCTGACGCCGATGGCGCGGGCCTCGGTGATGAAGTCGCGGCTGCGCAGCGACATCACCTCGGAGCGTACGACGCGGGCGTAGGAGACCCAGCCGGTGAAGCCGAGGACCAGGATCACCGTCCACAGGCCGGAGCCGAGGAAGCCGACGACGGCGAGGGCCAGCAGCAGCGCGGGGAAGGCGAGTTGCACGTCGGCCAGGCGCATGAGGGCGCGGTCGGCCCAGCCGCCGAGGTATCCGGCGAACAGGCCCACGACGGTGCCCATGGCACCGGCGAGCAGGGCGGCGCCGGCGCCGACGAGCAGGGAGACCCGGGCGCCGTAGACGACGCGGGAGAGCATGTCGCGGCCCAGCTGGTCGGTGCCCAGGAGGTGGGCGCCGCTGCCGCCGTGCTGCCAGGCGGGCGGCCGGAGCCGTATCAGGAGGTTCTGGGTGTGGGGGTCGTAGGGGGCGATCAGCGGGGCGAAGAGGGCGGCGACGAGCAGCAGCGCGAGGACGGCGAGGGCCGCCACGGCGAGCCTGTTGCGCAGCAGCGCCCGCGGAACGACGGACCGGGAGCCGCTGCCGGAGCCGGTGGGGGCGGTCGGGGTCCGGGCCGCGGTCCGGT
Source organism: Streptomyces sp. NPDC101237 (assembly GCF_044767465.1). Taxonomy (NCBI): domain Bacteria; kingdom Bacillati; phylum Actinomycetota; class Actinomycetes; order Kitasatosporales; family Streptomycetaceae; genus Streptomyces; species Streptomyces sp. NPDC101237. The sequence continues at coordinate 96,906 of NZ_JBIWNY010000004.1, forward strand.
CGGTCGTGGCGGGGGTCGTGACGGTCATCGGGACGTCCTCACCCTCGGGTCGAGGAAGCTGTAGGAGAGGTCGACGAGCAGGTTCACCACGACGAAGGTGGTGGCGAAGAACAGGACGGTGGCCTGGACGAGCGGGAAGTCGCGGTTGGAGATCGCCTCGACGGTGAGCTGTCCGACTCCTGGCCAGGAGAAGACCCGTTCGGTGAGGATCGCGCCGCCGAGCAGGTTGCCGACTTCGAGGCCGACGACGGTCACCACGGGCAGGGAGGCGTTGCGCAGTCCGTGCCGCAGGACCACGTGAAGCGGTCCGAAGCCCTTGGCGCGGGCGCTGCGGATGTGGTCCGAGGAGAGCACGTCGATGAGCGAGGAGCGCAGCAGCCGTGCGACGACGGCGACGGAGTACACGGCGAGGGTGACGGCGGGCAGGATCAGGTGGGCGAAGGTGCCGTAGCCGGAGGCGGGCAGGACGCGCAGCCAGACGGCGAAGACCAGGATGAGCAGGATGCCGACCCAGAACGGCGGGGTGGACTGGCCGAGCAGGACACCGGTCATCACGGTGCTGTCGGTGCCCCGGCCGCGTCGCACGGCGGCGAAGATGCCCGCCGGGATCGCGATGACGAGGGTCACGGCGAGGGCGGCGGCGGCGAGTTGGAGGGTCGCGGGCAGCCGGTCGGCGAGGATCTCGCTCACGGGCTGTCCGTAGACGAGGGAGTCGCCGAAGTCGAGGTGGAGCAGTCCCCGGAGGTAGTCGAGGTACTGGGCGAGCAGGGACCGGTCCAGGCCCAGGGAGTGGCGCAGCGCCCGTTCCTGCGCGGCGGTGGCGTCCGGTGGCAGCAGGATCTTCACGGGGTCGCCCGACAGGCGTACCAGGAAGAAGGTGAGGGTCGCCGTGCAGAAGAGGACGAACACGGCGATGGCCAGACGTTTGCCCACGTCGCGCAGGAGTCCGGTCCTGCGCCCGGGGCGAGTGGCAGGGGCCGCCGGTGCGGGTGGCCGGTCGAGGGTCGGTGTGCTCACCGGGTCACCTCCGCGCTCTCCATGGCGAGGACGCCGGCGGATCCCGGCGTCCAGTGGGGCCGGTCGTTGCGGGCGTAGATGTTGTCGATCTGGTAGAGGAAGACGAACGGGGCTTCCTCGCGCATCAGCCGTTGCAGGTCCGAGAGGGCCCGGGTGCGTTCGGCCGGGTCCTCGGACAGTTCCTCGGTGTCGACGAGGCGGTCCGCCTCCTTGGAGTGCCAGCGGCTCTGGCGCCGGTCGCTGCGGACGTTGGACTGGACGATGCTGGCGCCGTCCAGCGTCCACACGGTGCTGGCGGCGAGGTAGACCGGGCCGAGGGCGCCGCGGTTGTCCGAGGTGAGCCGGGCGGAGTAGGTACCGGGGTCGAGCAGGTCGACGCGGGCGTCGACGCCGACGCGGGAGAGCAGACCGGACAGGGCCTCGGCGACGTTGGCGTCGACGTTGGAGGCGGTGAGCGTGGTGGCGAAGCCGTGCGGGTGGCCGGCTTCGGCGAGCAGGTGGCGCGCGGTGGACAGGGAGCGGGTGAAGGGCTTGACCGTGGGGTCGAAGCCGAAGGCGCCCCGTGGGACGAGGGCGGGGGTCTCGGTGGCCTTGCCGCCGAGTACGGCCTTGATCAGGAGCGGTACGTCGATCGCGTGGTTGAGCGCCTGACGTACTCGGCGGTCCTGGAGGGGGCCGCGTTCCAGGGTGTTCAGCGACAGGTAGGCGGTGCGGATCCCGGTGTGGCCGTCGATCTTGATTCCGCCGTAGCCGTCGAGCTGCTGGGCGGCGTCCGGGGTGAGTCCGGCGACCAGGTCGACTCCGCCGCTCTGCAGGGAGGCCAGCGAGGAGGAGGCGTTGGGCGCGGGGCTGAAGACGACGCCGTCGAGGGCGGGGCGGCCGTTCCAGTGGTCGTCGTAGGCCCGCATGCGCAGTTCGTGGTCGCGCTGCCAGCTCTCGAAGACGAAGGGGCCGCTGCCGACGGGGTGTTCGGCGAACGCGGCGTCGCCGGCCTCGGCAAGGTGCCGTGGCGGCACCACGACGCCTCCGAACAGGGAGAGTTTCGCGGGCAGGATCGGGTCGTGCACGGTGGTGTGCACGTCGACGGTGTGCCGGTCCACGACGGTGACGCCTTTGACGAAGCGCAGCTCGACGATGGGCGACTTGGTCGCGGGGTCGAGGAGTCGTTCGATGCTGAAGGCGACGGCGTGGGCGTCGCACGCCTCGCCGTTGTGGAAGGTCACGCCGGGGCGCAGGACGAAGCGCCACGTGTGCGCGTCGGTCGCCTTCCAGGACAGGGCCAGCCCGGGGTGCAACCGGTTGTCCCGGCCGCGGGTGGTGAGCGTGTCGAACATGTTGATCAGCACGTTCATCGACACCATGTCGCCCTGCTTCTGCGGGTCGAGCGTCTTGGGGTCGCCCGGCTGGGAGACCCGCAGGACGTTGCCGGCCCGGTCGGCCGCGGCGCTCGTGCCGCACGCGGTCAGGAGCGCGGGGGCGCCGAGGGCTCCGAGCAGCAGACCGCCGGTCCGCAGGACCTGGCGCCGGCCGGGACCGCTGCGGTCCGCCGTGCACCCCTGAAGAAATCGTTCCATTGAAGAACACCTCCGTTCCGTCAGATGGAATGCGGTTGGGTTAAGCTAAGCGACATGGTGAAAGCGGTCAACACCCGGTCGGTCGACCAGGAACTCGTCAAGGGCCCGGTCGACAAGGCCATGGAGGTGCTCGAAGCACTCGTCCAGCCCGGCAGTCCGCATCGATTGGCGGAGATCGCGAGCCGTACGGGGCTGGCCAAGCCGACCGTCCACCGGCATCTGCGCACCATGGCGGAACACGGCTTCGCGGAGGCCACCGAGGGCGGCAGCTACCGTCCCGGTCCCCGCCTGCTGGGCCTGGCCGCGGCGGCGCTCAACGACAGCCGCTTCCTCGAACTCGCCCGGCCCGCCCTGGCGGACCTGCGCAGGCACACCGGACACGTGGCGTTCTGCGCGGCCCGTGACGCGCGGGACGCGGTCTGCCTGGAGCAGTCGGAGCCGGCCCGCGAGTACCGGATCAGCATCCGGCCGGGTCACCGCGCCCCGCTGTACGCCAGCGGAGTGGGGCTGGCGATGCTCTCGGCGCTGCCCGCCGACGAGCGCGACGGCGTGCTCCACACGCTGGACCTGGAGGCCCGCACCCCCTACACCCCGGCCGACCCGGCACTCCTGCGCAGGCTGCTCGCCGAGGCGGCCGAGCGCGGCTACGCCGTGGACGACGAGTACGACGAACTGGACGTGCGATCGGTGGCGGCTTCCGTGACGGACGCCGCGGGCCGGGTCGTGGGGGCGATCGGTGTCGCCGGGGTGACCTTCACCCTGGACCCGGACAGCGTGGAGGTGTTCGGGCCGATGGTCAGGGCCGCCGCGCGCACGGTGTCCGCGGGGCTCGGCGCCCGCGCTCCGATGCTCGGCCTGGTGCGGGCCGAAACCCGGGAAGAGCGTTCGTGAGCGCGCCGGCCGACCTGCTCGCACGAGGACGGGAGCTGGGTGTCCACTCCGGTGCCGCCTGGTCCGTCGGGGACGCCTCGGGCCCGGTGGACCGGGGCTGGATCGGCACCCGGAGCTGGGACGGACCGCCGCTGGACGGCCACGACCTGTGGGACCTGGCCTCGGTGACGAAGCCGCTCGCCGGATTGGCGGTGATGGCCCTCGTGGAACGCGGCACACTCGGTCTCGACGACACGGTGGGCGCTCATCTCCCGGAGTACCGCGGCGGCGACAAGGCGGACCTGACCGTACGTCACCTCCTCACGCACACCTCGGGAATCCCGGGCCGGGTCCCGCTCTACCGCGAACATCCCACCCGGGCCGCGCTCCTGGAGGCGGTGCGCCTGCTGCCCCTGACCGCCCGGCCGGGCACACGGGTGCAGTACTCCTCGCAGGGGTTCATCGTCCTCGGACTGATCGCCGAAGCGGCGTCCGGGGAACCGCTGGACGCCTTGGTGGAGCGGCTGGTGTCCGGGCCGCTCGGCCTGCGGGACACCGGCTTCGCGCCGGATGCGGAGCGCCGGGCGCGGGCGGTGGCCACGGAGGACTGCCCGTGGCGCGGGCGGACGGTGGTCGGCGAGGTCCACGACGAGAACGCGGTCGTGCTCGGCGCGCCCGCCGCGCACGCCGGTCTCTTCTCCACTCTGGAGGACCTGGAACGCATCGGTACCGCGCTGGCCGCCGGCGGCCGCGGCCTGCTGCGCCCGGACACCTTCGCGCTGATGACGGCACCGCACACCGACAGCCTGGGGCCGCGCCGCGCGCTCGCCTGGCAGGGTCGCGACCCGGTCGGCTCCCCCGCCGGAGAGGAATTCGGCCCGGACTCCTTCGGGCACACGGGGTTCACCGGCACCAGCGTGTGGGTCGACCCGGCCGCGGGACGCTACGCCGTACTGCTGACCAACCGCGTGCACCCCACCAGGACCGGCGACGCGATCACCGCCGAACGCCGGGCGTTCCACGACCTCGCCGCCGGGGCGCACCGATGACGCGTCGGCGTCCAAGCCGGGACGTCCCCTCGGCGGTGACTCCGCGTCCCGGCGTCCGCGCGATCGTTCGTGACGTTCTCAGCGTTTGATGCCCACTCCCGCCCAGAGGCTGATCTGAGCGTCGGTCGGCTCGGTCCCGTCGGCCGGAGCCTCAGGCCGCCAGCGGTGGCAGCAGACGATGCCGGGCTCGATCAGGTCGAGTCCGTCGAAGAAGCGGCGGACGGCGTCGTGCGAGCGGAACTGCACGGGAGCACCGGACTTGGTGTAGACCTCCGCAACCTTGTTCCAGGTCACGGGGTCGAAGTCGGGCGTGCAGTGGTTCATGGCGAGGGCGCTGCCGGCCGGGAGCGGGGCGAGCAGCTGCTGGATGATGGCGTACGGGTCGTGCGGATCGGTGATGAAGTGCATGAGCGCGTTCAGGGACAGGGCGATGGGCTGGTCGAAGTCCAGGACCTCGGAGTCCTGCACGGCGTTCATCAGCGTCTCGGGGTCCCTGATGTCGGCCTGAACGTATGCCGTGCGCCCCTGCGTCGTGCTTCGCATGAGGCGCTGGGCGTACTTGAGGACCAGGGGATCGTTGTCGGCGTACACCACGCGGGCGTCGACGGCGACGGACTGGGCGACCTGATGCAGGTTGGGCTCGGTCGGAATGCCCGTGCCGATGTCGAGCCACTGCCGGATTCCGTGCTCCCGCGCCAGGACCCGGGTGGCCCGGTGCATGAACGCGCGGTTCTCCCGCGCGGTCACGTAGATGCCGGGGTGGGCCTCGGCGGCCACCAGGGCGGCTGCCTTGTCGATCTCGAAGTGGTCCTTGCCGCCGAGGAAGTAGTCGTACATCCGGGCGGAGTGCGCCCTGCTCGTGTCGAGGTCCTGGCCGGCCTGCCTGGTGTTCATGTTCTCCCCTTCACGCGTATGTCTGACGGCCCGCAGGCCACAAGCTGGGCCACGGTCAAGCCCCTCCGTCCGCCGCCGGTTCACCCGACGGCGGAGGTGATCGGCCGGATCTCTCCGGCCCCAGGCCCCGGACGTGGCGAACCCGTCCGGCACCTGCGCCGACGCCCCTGCGGCAGCGCTCTCCTGAGGGGCTGTCAACGTCGCTATTCTGACGCGGACTTGACGCCCGACGCCATGGCGGCGCCGCCCACCGCTGAAATTATCAGGGAGACGCTTGCAGCGTGAACACCGTCACGGGCACTCTGCCTGAACGGAGTTGAGTCCGCGGGGCGCCACCTCGGGACCGTCGCGCCCCGCTGTGCGACGAACTGCGGCAGCACCGCGCGGCGTTCCGCGAGGAAGTGGGGACGGGTACGCCGTGGGCGACCAGCCACACGGGAGCGACCTCTCGCCGCCGAGTGCGGGTTCTGGCCCGTGACGAGGTTGCGGTCCTCGACCATGTACGGCTGCCAGGCCGGGCCGCGGCTGAACTCCACTCCGACCTTCTCCTTCAGGTCCGTCTCCAGCAGCCACGGCGCCCTCTTGCAGCACCAGGTAGTACGGGATGTCGTCCGGGAGACCTGTGAGGAAGGACAGCTCGTTCGACCCTGGGTTGCCGAACACCGCCTTCACGCCGTGGTGACGGAGGATCCCGTAGAAAGCGTCACTGACAGGAGCCACGACCAGCCCCTCGGATGCGCATCAGGTCGGTTCTCCGACCCTATGAGCAGCCACCGAACCGGGCACATCAGGCATTTGGGTCGAGGTGCACAGCCGTCGCGCCGGGACCCTCAGGACTCGCTTGACGCCAGCGGTCTACACCAATGCTGAAGCGCGCGGGGGCAGAGACGGCCACCCCATGGAGGGCGGCGCCGCCGGATCCCACGGGGACGGCGGCGGGCCAGAGGGGGGTGACGTCGGACCGGCCGTCCGGGGCGGCGTCGGCTCGGGCCACCGGCGGACGGCCGCACCCCCTGTGGACGACGAGACGCCGGAATACAGGAATCCGTTTCACTCGCGACGGATATCCGCCCCGGTAACCCTGCGGAAGATTTCCGCTCCGCTCACGATCGACGCTTGAGTTCCGCTTTTGGAATTTGAACAACGCTCACGTCTCGCCGACCTCGAAAGCCGCGACAGAAGTCTCGCGCGAGACAGTGGAATCGGCGCGCCGATCACCATTCGTGGCGGCAATGACGCGGGCACACGAGCGGGGGCATTCGACGGGCATGCGGCGTCTTCGCGAAAAAAGCAGCATCTCGGACAGACCCTCACGCAACCGCACGCGGGGGCGAGTTCAGCGCCGTGCGGAGATCACCAAGCGGGACAAGCCGACCCTTTCCGGCGGCGCCCGGGTCAGGCGGCCGCCACGGCACCGCCGACCTGCGCGAACACGGGAACACCCGCAGCGCTCAACGGTCTAAACCAGTGCAGGCGGCCGTCCCGCCGGTCCGCGCCGGCCTCCTCGCAGTTCAGTGGCCGTCCGGGTAGCGCCCGCGCCCGTTGGGCAGTTCACCGGAGGTGGACTCCTCCAGGAGCTCGGTGTACTTGCGCGAGAGTGCCTCGTAACGCTCGTCCGTGCCGCGCGCGCCCCGTTTCCGCCGAGTCATGACATAAAGAGCGACAGGCCCGGTGATCATCGAGACGACCGGGATCAGGCCCCACCACGGCATGGGTGTTCCTCCGCTGAGTCTGGTTTCGAGGGAGCACGGCGGCTGCCCAGGCACACAGTATGCCCTCGGTGCCGGTGGACCAACCTCGTTGCAGCCCACACCCACTTGCTTTCCCATAAGTCATCCGGCGTTTCGCTTCTACCTCTGGACTCACGGCCTATTCGCTTCTAAGTTCCCGTCCCGGCAACGCTTTTGTTCGCGACCCGAGATCCGGGTGCGGACAAGTGCGTCCCTTTCCGACCCAGTTGGTGCATCAATCACCCCTGTGATGTGAGAGGCTGTGGAAGAAACAAGCGTTATGCGAACCGACGGTATGTTTTCCGAGCAGCCCGCCACCGAACCGGCGCCCGGCCGTCCGCGGTTTCTGGTGCTCGGTCTGCTGGCCATCACGGACGGCAGTGAGACGGTCGTCCTGACACCCTCCCGGCCCGCCTCGCTGCTGGCCGCTCTCCTGCTGCACCCCGGGTCCGTCGTCTCCACCGGATTCCTCCAGCGTGTCGTCTGGGGCAGCAGTCCCCCGGCCGGCGGCAAGTCCGCCCTGCACACCTGCGTACTGCGGCTGCGGCGGCTGTTCGCCAAGTACGGCGTGGCCGACCACGCCATCGAGGCCGTCCCCGGCGGATACCGGCTGCACGCCGACGCCGACACGCTCGACCTGCTGAACTTCCGCGAGCTGCTCGCCCGCTCGTACGCCGAGGACGACCCCGAGGCCGCGCTCCGGCTGGCGCGGGCGGCCCTCGCCCTGTGGAAGGAGCCGCTCCTCGGCAACGTCCACTCCGACGAGCTGCACCGCGACCAGGTGCCACGCCTCGCGGAGGAGCGACTGCTCGCCGTGGAGCGGGTCTTCGACGGCGAACTGCGCCTGGGACGGCACCGCGAGCTGATCGCCGAGGCCCGTGAGGCCGTCCGGGTCCACCCCGGGCACGAGGGGCTCTCCGCCCTGCTGATCGAGGCGATGTACCGCTCCGGGCGGCGCGGCGAGGCCCTCGCCGAGTACCGCAGGATCCACAGCCATCTGGCCGGGGAACTCGGCGTGGAGCCCGGCGCGGTGCTGCGACGCCTGCAGCTCGCCGTGCTGCGCGGCGACCCGTCCGGCGGACCCCCGGTGCTCCCCCCGGCGGGCACGCCGCCCGCGTCCGGTGGCGCCCCCGCCCCCGACCGCGTCGGATCGCCGGGCACCGCCTCGGGAGCGCTGGTCCTGCGGTCGCTCGTCGACGCCGGACTGCTCCAGGAGGGGCCGCCCGACCGCTACCGCGTCCACGACCTGCTGCGCCTCTTCGTCACAGCGGCCGGCACCCACCTGGCGGCCCCCGCCCCGCACGACCCGACCGATCTGCGTCCGTCGGCCGTCGGCTGACCGCCCCGCCGCTTCCCGGAGGTTTCGACACACATGGCCCACACCCCCTCGTCCTACGAGGAGATCGCCCGGTCACGGCCGCGCATCCGCAGGGACGTGCTCTTCACCCGGACCCCGTCCGGCGTGCTGTTCCACAACGCCCACGGCGGGTTCAACGTCGTCACGCAGTCCGCCTACCGCTTCGCCGCGCTGATGGTCCCGCACCTCGACGGTGAGCGGCGGGTCGAGGAACTGTGCGCCGGCCTGGGGGACAAGCAGCGCGACATGGTGGTCCAACTCGTGCGCGCTCTCTACGCGCGTGGCTTCGCCCGGGACGCCGCTCCCCGCCCCGCGGCCGACGTGCTCGCGCCGCAGGTCGCCGAGCGTTTCGCCCACCAGATCGACTATCTCGACCACTACGCGGACAACGCTACCGAAAGGTTTCTGCGCTTCCGTTCCACCCCGGTCGCGGTCCTCGGCGACGACGCGCTCGCCCGCTGGGCCGCGCTCGGCCTGCTGCGCAACGGCTGCGCCGCGGTCGCCGTCACCGACCAGGGTGCGCCCGGCGTCCTCAGCCGCGAACTGCACGGCGTGGAGGGGCCGGCCGAGCTGGAGGCCGAGACGGCGTCCCTCACCGATGCGGGCTGCGCTGCCGGGCTGACCCGCCTGACCGGGGCCGCTGACGGCACCTACGGCTGGGACGACCTCGACGGCTGGGACACCGTACTGGTCACCGGTGCGGCCGGGCACCGGCAGATGCTCCGGCTGCTCGGCGAGGGCGTGCCCGCGGGCCGGCGGCTGCTGGGCGCCTGGACGTTCGGCGACCGGGCCGTCGTCGGCCCCGTGATGACCGCGGGCGTCCCCGGCTGCTGGTGCTGCGCCGCCCTGCGGCTCGGCGCGGGCGCCGACGCCGCCGACAGCGCCGACCTCTGGGCCTCCGTCGGACCCGGCGCGCCGCTCGGCACTCCCCCGCGTGTCCTCGCCGGACCGCTAGCCGGGATGCTCGGCAACCTGCTGGCCTTCGAGGTCTTCCGGCTCGTCACCGAGGCGCTGCCGGCCGAGACCCGCAACCAGGTGATCGTGCAGGACCTCGACTCCCTCGACGTGCTGTCCGAGCCGCTGCTGCCGCACCCCCGCTGCCCGTTCTGCTCGGCCGCCGACCCCGGCCCCTCCGAGGGCGCCGGTCTCACGGGCGAGGTGCTGCGCGCGCCGCACACGGACGACGAGCCCGGCGTCCTGCCGGTCGGCGGTGCCGCCGACGAGGACACCGCCCGCGCCGCCCTGTCCGCCCTGGAGGAGCGGGACGTCCTGGTCCGCGAGCGGGCCGGTGTCTTCACCGCCTACGCGGACGACGACTGGGAGCAGACCCCGCTCAAGGTGAGCACGGTCTGCCTGGGCACCGCGCCGGGCCGGGTGCGCCGGATATCCGCCACCGACGTCCACCACGTCGCGGGCGCCCGCCTCACCGCGCTGTTCCGGGCGGCCGAGGTCTACGCCGAACACGTCGTGCCGCCCCGGGTGCTGGAGGCCGCCGCCCTGGAGGCCGCGCTCGGCAAGTGGGACCGCACGGCACCCGCCGCGCTGACCCTCTCCAGCGGCCTCGACGTGCCCGCCGAGCGGGTCGCGCACTGGAGCGAGGCCACCTCGCTGCTGGACGGGCGTACGGTCCTGGTGCCCACGGGCGCGGTGCGCACCCTGGGCGGCTGGAACGACTCGGGCCTCTTCGAGCGGACCTCGGCGGGCACCGGCGCCGCCGGCACCCCGCGCGCCGCGCTCGCCCGCGCCCTGCGCACCGCCCTCGCCCACGACGCCCTGCGCGGCGCCGCCCGCCGTACCGCGCCGCTGCCGACCGTGGACCCGACACCCCTCGGGGACGACCCCGAACTCCACTTCCTGCTCCGCTCGGCGGAGAACCTGGGCGTGGCGACCGAGGTCCTGGACCTGACCACGGCGGGCGGAGGTCTGCTGCCGGTGGCCCTGGCCCGCCTCACCGACCCGCAGAGCGGCGAGGTGCGCTGGGCGGCCGGCAGCGGCCTGCGCCACCACGACGCCGTGCTGGAGGCGCTGCGCGACCTGCTCGGCGCCGAGCAGTTGCGCCGCGCCGCGGGTCCCGCCGACACCGGGGACCCGCTGTGGGCCGACCTGGACGCCGCCGCCCTCGTCACCGAGGGCAGCACTTCGGCCCTCCGGGACGCGACCACCTGGGCCGCCGTCCTGGACGCGCTGGCGGCGGCGGGCCGGGACGCCTTCGTCGTCCCGGTGGCCGCGCCCGACCTGGCGACCGGCCGGGTCCACGCCGTCCGAGTCCTGCTGACCGGCGAGGAGCACGGTGCCCACTGAGACCGTGGCGCCGCCGGCCCGGACCGGGCCCGCGGGCGTCGATCCGGCCGGGCCGTGGGCGGCGGTGTGCGCCGACCTCACCGCGTCGGTCACCGCCGTACTCGCGCGACACCCGGACGCGCCGCGGGCCCTCGTGACCCCGCTCGGCGTCCGTGACGAACTGGCGCAACCCGCGCGGGAGTTCGACTCCACCACCCTGCCCGTCGGTCTGTACGGGCACCACGCCGTGGTGGGTCCGCGCGGCGCCGTCGGCGACCGCGGCTGCCCGCAGTGCCTGGCGCGCCGCTGGCAATCGGTGCGCGCCGGCTTCCTGCGGGAGGCGCTGGAGGTCGGCGGGGAGCCCGTCGCCACCGGAACCCCGCCGTGGCGCGCCGCTTTCGTGGCGGACGCCCTCGCCGCCCTCGTCGCGGCGGCGGCCGCCGTTCCGGCGGCCGGCCGTCACCCGTGGGTGTGGCTGCTGGACCTGGAGACCCTGCGCGTATCCCGGTTCCCGCTGGTGCCCGACGGCGAGTGCCCCTCCTGCGGGACGCCCGTGGACGACACCGCCGACGGCGCCCGCGTCGACCTGGCGGCCGCGCCCAAGCACGCCCGGGACGCCTTCCGTCAACGGCCGCCCGGCGCCTACGGCTTGACGCTCACGGCGTTCGCCAATCCGGTCACCGGGGTCCTCGGCCCGTCCGTCGCACCCGACCTGACCTCGGCCTCCACGTCGTCGGCGATCGGCGCGTTCACCACCCGCTCCGGCAGCTACCTGCGGGAGTGCTACTGGGGCGGCCACACCGACGCGTACGGCACGAGCGTCGGCGTCGGACTGCTGGAGGGCCTGGAACGCTTCGCGGGGATGCGGGCCCGGTCCAAGCGGACCACGGTCACCGCCTCGCTCGACGAACTCGGCGCACGGGGTGCCGGGGCGGTCGACCCGCGCACCACCGGTCTGTACTCCCAGGCCTTCCACGCCGCCGATCCCGATGTGCCGCGGTTCGCGCCGGACCGTCCGCTGGAGTGGGTGTGGGGCTGGTCGCTGCGCGACGCCCGGCCCGTCCTCGTCCCCGAAGTGGTGGCGTACTACCACGCGCCCGGCGGCATCGGCCGGCGCTTCGTGCAGGAGAGCTCCAACGGCTGCGCCTCCGGCGGCAGTCTGACGGAGGCCGTCTACCACGGGCTGATGGAGACCGTCGAACGCGACGCCTTCCTGCTGGCCTGGTTCGGACGGGCCCGGCTCCCGGAGATCGACCCGGCGAGCAGCACCCGGCCCGAGACCCGCGCCATGGTCGACCGACTGGCGATGTACGGCTACCGTGCCCGGTTCTTCGACACCCGGATCACGTTCCCGGTGCCGGTGGTCACGGCCGTCGCCGAACGCGTCGACGGCGGAACGGGGCTGCTCTGCTTCGGCGCGGGCGCCTCCCTCGACCCGGAGGCCGCGCTCGCCTCCGGGCTCTGCGAGATCGCCACCGACTCCGTGAACCTGCGCCGCCGCACCACGCGCGAGGAGCGCAGGCTGCGCCGGATGGCCGCCGACTTCCACCAGGTGCGGGTCCTGCACGACCACCCGCTGCTGTACGGGCTGCCCGAGATGGGCCCTTACACCGACTTCCTGCTGCGCGGCCGGGACGACGCACAGCGGGTGCCGCTCGCCTCGCTGGCCTCAGGGCCGGGTACGCCGCGTGTCTCGGACGACCTGCGCGACGACGTGGAGGCATGCGTCGCCGCCGTCGCGGCGCACGGGTTCGACGTGGTGGTGGTCGACCAGACCGCGCCGGAACAGCGGGCCCACGGCCTGAGCACGGTCAAGGTTCTGGTGCCCGGCCTGCTGCCGATCGACTTCGGCTGGAGCCGCCAGCGCGGCCCGCTCCTGCCCCGCGCCCGCACCGCGCTGCGCGAGGCGGGGCTGCGGACGCACGACCTGGCCGACGACGATCTCAACCCCGCACCGCATCCCTTCCCCTGACGACCTCCATTCCCACACCGGCACCCGCCTCCCGGGCCGTCGGCGCCCACCAAGACGAGCAGAAGAGGGAGTGACCATGGGATACGCCCATGAGTACGCGACCGCGGTGAAGCGGCGGGGCAGGATCCCCATGGAACCGGCCGACTTCGTCCCCGACTGGTCCGACCGCCCCCGCAAGGGCAAGTTCTTCCCGGGCGCGCCGTCCTTCCCGCTGCCCGACGGCGGCTGCGCGGACGACGCCACCCTCGGCCGGGGCCTGTTCGGGCAGCCCGGCACCGGAGCGTTCACGCTGCCGCTGCTCGGCGCGATGCTGCGCGACTCCTACGGACTGACCGGCCGCCGTCTCGCCGTCCAGGCCAACACCGACCTGGGGTCCCTGCCGTTCCACGCGCACGCCAACTGGTCGCGCGGCACCGCCTCGGGCGGCGGCCTCTACCCGGTCGGCGTCCACTGGATCAGCGGTGCGAGCGGTCCGCTGGCACCGGGCGTCTACTACTACGACACCCCGGGCCACCGGGTCACCCGGCTGCTGTCCGGCGACGTCACCGGCGAGGTGCGGGCCGCGCTGGGCGATCTGCCGGAGGCCGCGGGCACCGACCAGTTCCTGGTGCTCGGCGTGACGTTCTGGCAGAACTCGTTCAAGTACAACAGCTTCTGCTACCACGCCGTCACCATGGACGTCGGCGCCCTGCTGCAGACCTGGAGGATGTGGGCCCGCGCGCACGGCCTGCACCTGGGCGGCGCCCTGTGGTTCGACGAGCCCCGGCTGGGCCGGCTGCTCGGCCTGGACGCCGAGGACGACGGCGTGTTCGCCGTCGTCCCGCTGCGCTGGCAGGGGCAGGCCCCGGAGCGGGACGCGCCGCAGACGCCCGAGGTGCGGGTGCGCCGGGTGCCCGACGAGAAGTCCCGCCGGGTGCTGGCCTTCCCGACCCTGCGCCGCATCCACGAGGCCACCCTGGAGGGTGCCGCCGAACGGCCCGCGCCCGGCGCCCTGGACGCCGCGCTGGCCGCCGCGGCGGGCGACGGCGAACGCTGCCCGCTGCCCGAACCAGCGCCGCTGGACACGTCCGTACGCCGGGCGCTGCGTGAACGCCGCAGCAGCTTCGGCCGGTTCAGCGCCGTCACCCCGCTGGACGCCGACCGGCTGTCGGTCGCGCTGCGCGCCGCGGTCGCCGCAGGCACCCTCGACACCGACACCGAGACGCCCGGCGCCGCCCCGCTGACCCGGCTGTACGTCTTCGTCAACCACGTGCGCGACGTGCCCGCCGGCCTCTACGAGTACGACCGGGACACCGGCGACCTGGTGCTGATGAAGGCCGGCGACCACGCCGGTTTCCTCCAGGACACCTACTTCCTCGCCAACTACAACCTGGAACAGGCCGCCGCCGTCCTGGTGCCGGTGGCCAGGACCCACGCGGTGCTGGACGCCGTCGGCGACCGCGGCTACCGCCTGGTCAACGCGGCCGTCGGCGCGACCGCCCAGGCCGTCTACACCGCCGTCTCCGCGGCCGGCACCGCCTGCGGTGTGGCCCTCGGCTTCGACAGCGTCTCCTACGAGGAGGAACTCGGTCTCGCGGACCGCGGCGAGATCCCGCTGCTGATCATGCTGATCGGCCACGAACGGCCGCGCCCCGCCGACTACCGCTACGACATCGTCGCCCCGTGACCCGCGTGCCGCCGCCCGCACCGGACCGCCGGACGACGATCCGACGGCCCCGGGCGCGGCGGCACACCCCACCCGAAAGGAGGAGGGCGTGAGCCCGACCGCCACCACCCCGGCCCACGACACCCCTGCCCCGGCCACCGGGCGCGCGGCACTGCACAGCCGCTTCATGCTGCGCGTCGCGGGTCTTCCGGCCGACACCGTCCTCGCCCTGCGCGCCCCGGAGGCGGCGGACTGGGCCGTCCGCACCGCCGCCGAGGAAGACAGGCTCACCGCGCTCGGCGCCCGCCTCAGCGACCCGCTCGCCGACGCGGTCGGCGCCACCGAGGACGCCGCGCTGCGCCGCCGCCTGCTCGCGCTGCGCCGGCAGGTCTTCAACAACCGGCTGCCCGGCGACCCGGACGCGGCCCGCGCCCTCGCCGCCGGACTCGCGCCCGGCACCGCGGCCGACCTGACGGCCTGGCTGGACGCCCGGGTCCGCTGGGAGCGGCTGCGTGCCGAGGGCGGCCCCGTCCTCGCGGACGCGCTGGCCCGCACCCGCGCCGAGCTGCGCGGCCTGGCCCGGGACGACCGGCTGCGGCGAGGCCTGCTGCTGGCCTCGCCGACCCTGGAGGAGCGGCTGGACGCCTTCGCCGCCGACCCGGCGCCGCTCCCCGGCAAGCGGGCCCGCAAGATGGAGCGCTCGCTGCTGTCCTACCTGTACCGCACCGCGTGCAAGACCAGCCCGTTCAGCACCCTCACCGGCGTCGCCCTCGGCGGCTTCGAGGGCGCGGACCGGACCGGCGCGCGGGCTGTCACGCCGGTCGGCGCCGACTGGCGGGGACACCCGAGGCTCAACGTCGTCGTCCTGACCCGGCTGGCCGAACTCGTCGCCGCGGACCCGGAGCGCCGCGCCGACCTGCCGGTGGCCCTGGCCTCCGGCTGGAAACTGGACGAGGACCGCGTCCGCTACGTGCAGCGGGCCGTTAGCGCCGGTGACGACAGCGCCACGGTCAGCTTCGACGCCGCTCAGGACCGGCTCTTCTTCCTCCGCAGGCAGGGCACCCTCGACGGGATGCTCGCCCTGCTGCGCGGCCACGAAGGCACCCTGCGCCACGGCGATCTGGCGCACTGGCTGACCGTCACGACCGGCGCCGGGCCGGAGGAGGCCGAGCACTACCTGACCGCGCTGCGCGACCTCGGCATGCTCCAGCTGCCCAGCCTCGACACGGGCGTGCACAGCGGCGACCCGCTGCGCGCCTTCCAGCGTGCGCTGCGCGCCCTGGACCGTCCCTGGGCCGACGCGCTCGCCACCCGTCTCGACGGCCCCGGCGACGTCGTCGACCGCTACCCGGCCGCGGACCTGGACACCCGCCGGACCCTTCTCGCCGGGCTGCGCGCCGACCTGGCGGCGCTCCAGAGCGAACTGGGCGCCGAACGGCCCACGTTGCCGCAGACCCTGCTCTACGAGGACGTCTCCGCCGGCACCACCACCGCCGACCTCACCGAATGGACCGCGCTGGCCGGTCCGCTGCGGTCGATCGGCCGCGTGCTGCCCGCCTTCGACGTGGCCCTGCCGCAGCGGCTCACCCTCAAGGGCTTCTTCCTCGCCCGGTACGGCCGCGGCGGACGCTGCGACGATCTGCTGCGCCTGGTCCACGACTTCCACGAGGACATCTTCCGGCAGTACCTCCAGTTCACCGCCACCAAGGACGACTTCCTCCCGGACGGCAGCCACGCTCCGGAGGAGAACTGGCTCGGCATGCCGGAGATCACCGCCCTGGACCGGGCCAGGGCCGCACTCACCGCCCGGATGCGCACCGGCTGGGCCGGACTCCCCGCCTCGGCCGAGGAGTTCGTCCTCGACGACGCCACCGTGGACGCGGTCGCGGGGGCGCTCGGCGGGGCCGCGCCCGCCTTCCAGCCGTACAGCCACTTCCTTCAACCGGGCCGTCGGGACGGCGAGTTGCGGGCCGTCCTCAACGACTCCTTCGGCGGTCTGTGCTTCCCCTTCACGCGGTTCACCCACTGCTTCGACGGCACGGACGGCCCCGGTCTGACGGCTGCGCTGCGCGAGGAGCTGCGGCGGCTGTGCCCGCCCGACGCGGTCTTCGCCGAGATCACCGCCGGTGCGGCCACCACCAACCTCAACCTGCACGGCGCCCTGACCGATTACGAGATCGTCTGCCCCGGCGAGAACAGCACGGCGCCCGAGGAGTCCCGGCTGCACCTGGACGACCTGTACGCCGTGCACGACGCCGACAGCGACCGGCTGATCCTGCGCTCGGACCGCATCGACCGCGAAGTGGTCCCGCTCTACCTCGGCTACCTCGTGCCCATGGTGCTTCCCGAGATCCCGCGCACCCTGCTGCTGTTCTCCCCGACCGCCCGCTCCGTGCTGGACGTGTGGCGCGGGGTGCCGGGCGGTCCGGCCGAGGACGGCGTCACCCGGCGGCCCCGGGTCCGCCACCACGCGCTCGTCCTCCAGCGGCGCTCCTGGACGGCCGCCGACGGCAGCCTGCCGCAGCGCGCACCCGGCACCGCGGACAGCGACTGGTACCTCGCCTGGCACCGCTGGCGCACCCGGCACGGCCTGCCCGGCCGGGTCTTCGTGACCGTCCACGAGGAGGCGGCGGACGGCGAGGAGAGCGGCGGCGCCTGGTTCGGCGGCTCCAAGCCCCAGTACGTCGACTTCGACAGCCCGCTGTCGCTCATCGCCCTCGAAGGGCTCCTCGCGGGCCGGCGTGCCCGGTGCGTCTTCGAGGAGATGCTCCCCGGCGAGGACGAGCTGTACGTCACCTCCCCGCACGGCCGGCACGTCGCCGAACTCGCCGTCGAGATGCTGCCCGGCCCGGCCGGCCCGCCCGAAGAGGAACCGACCCGATGACCGCACCCCACCCCTCCCCCGCCTCCGGCGCGCCCGCCCACGGAACGGCAAGCGACGCTCCGGGCGAGTGGCTGGCGGTCCACGTCTTCTACGCGGCCAGCCCCCGTCCGCTGCTGCTGACCTGCGTGCGGCCGCTGGTGGACGCCCTCACCGAGGAAGGCCTGCTCGACGGGTACTTCTTCATCAACTACTGGCTGGAGGGACCGCACCTGCGGCTGCGGCTCAAGCCGCGGCGGGCCGCGGACGCCGGTCCCGTGCGCGAGCGCACCACGGCCGCGCTGAAGGAGTTCCTGCGCGGGCGCCCTGCCCTGTACGAGGTCAAGGCCGGTTTCCTCGCCGACCTCTACGAGACCCTCTTCACCCTGGAGTACAGCGAGGAGCAGCGCGCCCAATTCCTCGGCGAGGACGGCCGGATGAAGCTGCGCCCCAACAACTCCTTCGAGGAGCGCCCCTACGAACCCGAGTACGGCAAGTACGGCGGCCCGGCCGGCATCGACCTGGCCGAGTGGCACTTCCAGCACTCCAGCGACCTGGTCATCGAGGCCGCCCGCACGATGAACCTGCACCTGCGGACCGTCCTGCTCGGGCTGTCCGCCCAGCTGATGATGGTCATGTCCGGCACCTTCCTCGCCGACGACGAGTCCCTGCTGGGCTTCCTGGACGGCTACCACACCTTCTGGAACCAGGCGTTCAGCGGCACCACGTTCACCGCCGACCAGGGCTACGACCGGGCCTACGACGCGATGGGCGACCGGCTGCCCGAGCGGTTCCGGCACATCCGCGAGGCGGTGGCCGCGGGCGAGCCGCACCGGCTTCCGGTGTTCCTGCGCGGCTGGGCCACGCACTGCGCCGAACTCCGCGACCGCGCCACCGCTTTGGCGCGGGCCGGTGAACTGACGTTCCGCTCCTGGGACGGCACCCGGGACATCCACGCCACCGACCCCGCGCACGCCCTGCCCATGCTGCTCTCGCCGTACCTGCACATGACCAACAACCGGCTGAGCATGACCATCCGCGACGAGGCGTTCCTCTCCTACGTCCTCGGCCGCGCCCTGCGCGACGCATCCCCGGACGGCGCGGAGTGAGCGCCGACGTCTTCCTCGCGGCCCGGCCGCGCGTCCGCACCGACATTGTGGCCGGCCCGAGCCTGGTGCGCGGGGCGGCCCGCATCCACCTGCTGAAGGATCCGCGCACCGGGCAGCGCATGGAGGTCGGCCCCAAGGAGCATTTCCTCATCACGCGCCTGGACGGCACCCGCACGCTGGAGGAGATCGGCCGGGAGTACACCGGCGCGTTCGGCACCCGCCTCGGCGAGGCGCAGTGGGGGCAGATGCTGCGCCTGCTGCACGGCCGCGGTCTCCTCGACGGCGCCCCCGCGCCCTACGCGCCGGCCGCCGCCGCGCCACCGGCCGCACGGCCCAACGGGCTGCTGGCGGGGCGGACCCGGCTGGTCGCCGACGCGCCCGCGCTGATGGACCGGCTGCACCGCGCCACCGCACCCCTGCGGCGGCCCGCCGTGCGGGTCGCACTCGTCGGGCTGGCGCTCGCGCTGGTCGCGGCCGTCGCCGTCCACTGGGGCACGCTGTGGCGGCAGACCGAACAGACGGCCCGGCAGCCCGTGTTGCTCCTCGCCGTGGGCTGCGTCCTGTGGTGCAGCCTCGCCCTGCACGAGGTGGCCCACGGCCTGGCCGCACGTGCCTGGAACGGCCGGGTCACCGAGATCGGGCTGCGCTGGATCCTCGGCGCCACCTACCTCTACTGCGAGATCGAGGACGTGCAGTTCCTCGGCGGCCGCGGCCGCAAGGTGGCCACCGCCTGCGCCGGCGTCCTCGCCAACGTCCTCTTCCTGGTGCCGTTCTACCCGGTGTGGGCGCTGCTGCCGTACGACGCCGACGCACGGCCCGCGCTCGGCGCGCTGCTGCTCCTCGGCACGGTCTCCGGCCTCGCCAACCTGCTGCCGCTGGCGCCCCTGGACGGCTACAAGGCGCTGGGCCACGCGCTCGGAGTCACCGACCTCGCGGGCGGCAGCCGCACGTTCACGGCGCTCGCCCTGCGGGCACCGCTGCGACGAGGCCCGGGACTCGCCGCCTACCCGGCCCGGCTGCGCCTGGTGTACGGGGGCTTCGCGCTGCTCACCGCGGTGCAGTGCGCGGCGCTGCTCGTGCTGTGCGGGGCGACGCTGCGCTCCGTCCTCCCGGACAGCCTGGCGGCGCTCGCCTGGTGGCTGCCGCCCGCGGTGCCGGGCGTCCTCCTGCTGCTGTGGGCGCTCGGCACACTCGGCCGCTCCCGCCGCGCCCGCCGTACCCCGGCCACCTCGGCGGCGCCACCCGCAGCGGCAGCGGCCTCCGGCGGACGGCGGGTCGCGCCCGCCACCGCACCCACCGAACGTGTGCCGGGGCGGTCCGCCGCGGCACGGGCGGACACCGAGGGCGCCGCCGGCGCCGAGGAGCCGTCACCGCACCCAAGGAAAGGCGAGATGAGCGGACCCGACACGCAGACCGAGGCCGTCCACGGCGGCACGGAGACCGAGCCGGTGGTCGTCCTGGACGGCGTCACCAAGCGGTACGGAGAGGTGACGGCCCTCGACGGCGTCTCCCTGTCCGTGCGGCACGGCGAGTTCTTCGGCATCCTCGGCCCCAACGGCGCAGGGAAGACCACCCTCGTGGAGATCGTCGAGGGCATGCGCGAGGCCGACTCCGGCTCCGTCACCGTCCTCGGCACGAGCCCCTGGCCGCGCGACACCGCACTGCTGGCCCGGATCGGCGTGCAGACCCAGGCGTCGGCGTTCTTCGCCCGGCTCACGGCGGCCGAGCACCTGCGCACCGTCGCCGCGCTGTACGGCATGGATCCGGCGGTGGCGCGCACCGCGCTGGAGCGCGTCGGCCTCACCGCCAAGGAGAACGCCCGGATCGACCATCTCTCCGGAGGCCAGCGGCAGCGGCTCGCCGTCGCCACCGCGCTGCTCAACGAACCGGAAATAATATTCCTCGACGAGCCGACCGCCGCCCTCGACCCCGAGGCCAGGCGCGAACTGTGGGACCTGCTGCACTCGTTGCGTTCCGAGGGCCGCACCATCATCTGCACCACCCACTACCTCGACGAGGCCGAGGCGCTGTGCGACCGGGTGGCGATCATCGCCGAGGGCCGGCTCGTGGCGCTCGACTCCCCCCGCAACCTCATCCGCTCCCTCGCCGCGCCCGCCCGGCTGCTGCTGCCGGCCGCGGACCTCTCGGCGAAGGAGGCCCTGGCGCTGGACGGGGTCGACCGGGCCGCCGTCGAGGGCGACGAACTCGTCATCGAGACCACCGCCGCCAACCGCGTCCTCACCGCCCTCGGCGACCTCGTGGACATCTCCGGCGTCACGGTGCGCACCGCCACTCTCGAAGACGCCTACCTGAAGCTGACCGGAACCGGATCGGAGCACCAGCGTTGAGCGCGTACGCCGCACTGACCAGGGCCACCTACGTCGCGAGCGTGCGCGACAGGACGACCCTCTTCTTCACCTTCGCCTTCCCCCTCGCCTTCCTGGTCCTCTTCGGCCTCATCTTCCGCGGCCAGCAGGTCGACGGCGGCCTGTCCTCCATCAACTACATCGGTCCGGGCGTCCTGTCGTGGGGCGTCGGCAACGCCGCGGTGTTCTCCGTCGCCTTCGCGCTCATGCAGTGGCGCCGGGACGACGTGCTGCGCCTCATCTGGCGCTCTCCGACCCCGCTGCGCACCCTCCTAGCCTCCCGGTGGACGGTGGCGCTGGGCGTGGCCCTCGTCCAGGCCGTGCTGTTCACCGCCGTCGCGCTGCTGCCGTTCTTCGGGCTGCGACTGAACGGGCCCTGGTGGGCGGCGCTGCCGCTGCTGGTGCTCGGCGTCACCGCGTTCCTCGCCATGGGTCTGGTGGTCGGCAGTGTCGCCGACACCCCGGAGGCGGTCGCGGCCATCGCCAACATCGTGATGGTGCCGATGGCCTTCCTGTCCGGCTCGTTCTTCCCCGACGACCTGATGCCGGGCTGGCTGCGCACGGTCGCCAAGGTACTGCCGCTGCACTACCTGAACGACGGCCTGACCGACGCCATGGGCGGGCGCGGCGACCTCGGCGACATCGGCGTGGACTGTGCCGGACTCGCCGTCTTCGCCGTGGTCTTCGGGCTGATCGCCACCCGGATCTTCCGCTGGAGCAACCGGCCATGACCACCGTCACCGCCCCCGCGGCGGCCCTCTCCCCGCTGGAGGCCGCCCGCGCGGACCTCCAGGACCGGCTGGCGGCCCGCGCCGGGGCCGCGGGCCTGCCCGCTCCCGCCGTGTCCCGGATCGGCGACGCCGACGTGCTCGGCGACGCGGCCGTGACCGGTCGGGGCTCCGGCCACGCCGTTCCCGCGCACACCGCCGTCGTGCACCTCACCGCTCAGGCCGTGCTGCTCGGCCCCTGGGGCGGCGGCCCGGACGCCGGTCCGGCCTGCGGCACCTGCCTGGCCATGCGCCGGCAGCGGCTGCGCACCCGGACCGAACGCGAGGCCTTGGAGACCGGCTCCGAGACCACCGCCGTCGGCCGCTGGCCCGTCGTGCCCGACCACACGGTGGACGCGGTCTGGTCCCTGCACCGGCTCATCGTCTCCGGCGCCGCCCGGCACACCCCGGACGGCCCCGACGGCGCCCTCCCCCGGGTCACCGAACTCGACATGGAGAGCCTGCGGGTGCGGACCTTCCCGCTGGTGCCGGAGCCGATGTGCCCGCACTGCCGCCCGCTCACCGAACAGGCGGCACGCCGGGCCGCGCGGGACGCCCGGGTGGCACCGCTCGCCGCCCGCCCCAAACCGCACCCGGACGCCTACCGGCTGCGCCGCCCCGCCGACTACCCGCTGCCCGTGAAGGGCCTGGCCAACCCGGTGTGCGGGGTGCTCGGCGGCGGCACCTGGATCGACGTCACCTCTCCCACGACCGCACCCGTCGCCGGCAGCGTCTTCATGCGCGGCTACGCCGGACTCACCGACGTCACCTGGAGCGGCCAGGCCAACTCCTTCGCCCGCAGCCGCCGCCTGGCCTTCCTTGAAGGGCTGGAACGCTACGCGGGCACCCACCGCCGCCACCGTGCCCCCACGGTCACGGCATCCTTCGACGAACTCGGCGACCGCGCCCTGGACCCGCGCGCCTGCGGTCTGTACCCGCCGCGCACCTATGCCGAGGACCCGATGGTCGAGCCGTTCGACCCGTCCCGGCCGATGCCGTGGGTCACCGGTTGGTCCCTGCGCGACGAACGGCCGGTGCTCGTCCCCGCCCGGCTCGTCTACTACAGCGCCGGGACGCGCGAGGACAACTTCGTCTTCGAATGCTCCAACGGCTGTGCCACCGGCGGCTCCCCGGAGGAGGCGATCCTCTTCGGCCTGCTGGAACTCGTCGAGCGGGACGCCTTCCTGCTCGGCTGGTACGGCGGTCTGCCGCTGCCGGAGATCGATCTGGACTCGGTGCGCGGTCCCCAGGTGCGGGCCATGGTGGCGCGGGCCGCTCTCCAGGGCTACGACGTCCACGTCTTCGACAACCGGGTCGACCTGTCGCTGCCGGTCGTCACCGGGCTCGCCGTCCGCCGCGACGACGGGCCCGGCACCCTGGCGTTCGCCGCCGGAGCATCCTTCGACCCGGAGACGGCGGTGGAGTCCGCGCTCTCGGAGATCCTCACCTACATCCCGCACCTGCCCCGGCAGGTCGCCGAGCGACCCGTCGAACTCGCCGCGATGGCCGACGACTTCGACCTGGTCAGACATCTGCCGGACCACGCCGCCATGTTCGGGATGCCCGCCATGCGCCGTCACGCGCACAGCTACCTCACTCCACCCCAAGTGGCCTCCCTGGGCGACCTGTTCGGCGGATGGCAGGAGCAGCGGCCCCGGACCGGTGACCTCCGCGACGATCTGACGCTCCTGCGCGACCTGCTGGTCTCGGCCGGGTGCGACGTCATCGCCGTCGACCAGACCACGCCCGAGCAGCGCCGCATGGGGCTGCGCACGGTCGCCACCCTCGCTCCCGGCCTGCTGCCGATCGACTTCGGATGGCTGCGCCAGCGGGCTCCGCACATGCCCCGGTTGCGCACCGCACCGTACCGCGCGGGCCTGGTGCCGGCGCCGCTCGGGGACAGCGATCTGCGGCTCGTGCCCCACCCGTTTCCCTGACGGCGGCCACGGCCGTCTCGAGCGGCGGTGCCGGTGGGCGCCGCGCGCCCGGCCCGAACACGGCGAAGGTCCCCGGCGCGCCGACTCGCCGGGGACCTTCATGGCCGGACGGAGAACGTCAGGCGGTGCAGGAGGTGGTGCTGGTGGTGCTGGAGCAGGTGCTCGTGGAGGAGCAGCTGGTGGAGGAGCCGAGCATCACCTCGCTGGCGTCCGAGTAGTCCGTGATCTCGAAGGTCTCGGACTCGAGGTCCAGGATCTCCTGGGCGAGAGAGGCAAGGGTGTTGTCAGCCATGACGACTCCTTCTGGTACGCGGGACCTGTCGCCGGACGGAACGGGACGGCCCGCCCGGTGGTGCGTCGAACGCCCCCTGGAAATAGGGGCCTTGCGGCACCCCTCTTTCTACGCGCGTCCGCCGTCACCCCCCTCGCCGTCCGCTGTCACCCCGCTGACACCCATTCCAGGAGACCCGCACATGAAGACCGACAGCCAAGGCCCCGACGGAGCCGCGGACCGCGAACGGCCCCTGCCCACCGATCGACTTCCCGGTCTCGCCGAGCTGCTTGCGCCCACCGCCGAGCTGTACCTCGACCTGCACCGCCATCCCGAACTCTCCGGAGCCGAGCGCCGCACCGCGGCCCGCTTCGCCGACTGGCTGACCGTGGACGGCTTTCGCGTCCTGCGTGACGTGGGCGGTCACGGAGTGGCGGCCGAGCTCCGCAACGGCGACGGTCCCGCCGTCCTCCTGCGCGCGGAACTCGACGCCCTGCCCGTCGCCGAGGACACCGGCGTGCCCTACGCCAGCGCCGTCACCGCACCCGGCCCCGACGGCGGCACGGTCCCGGTCATGCACGCGTGCGGGCACGACGCCCACCTCGCGTGCGTGGCGTCGGCGGCTCGCTGGCTCGCCTCCCGGCGCGACGACTGGCGCGGCACCCTCCTCATCGTCGGACAGCCGGCCGAGGAGACGCTGAGTGGTGCCCGCGCCATGCTGGCAGACGGCCTGTACGAGCGGATCACCCCGCCCGACGACGTCCTCGCCCAGCACACCGCGCCCTTCCCGGCCGGCATGGTGGCGCACGCCGACGGACCGGTGCTGGCCGGCAGCGTCACGCTGGAGGTGGTCTTCGAGGGCGACGGCGGCCACGCCGCCACCCCGCACCTCACCGCCGACCCGCTGCTCGCCGCCGCCGGAGTCGTGACACGGCTCGCGTCCGTCGCGGCCCGCGAAGCGGACCCCGCGGAACGCCTCGTCGTCACGGCGTCCTCGCTGCGCACGGGGAACGCGGCGCGGGCCGGGAACGTCATCGCCTCCCGCGCCGATCTGCACGTCACCGCCCGCGCGTTCACCGAGGCCGCGCTCGACCGGGCCGTGGCCGCCGTGGAGCGTGTGGTGCGCGCGGAGGCGTCGGCCGCGGCCTTGCCGCCCCGCGCCACGGTCACCCCGGTGGTGCGCTCCGGTGTGACGCTCCCCGATCCGGAGCCGGCCGCCGCCGTCCGCGACGCCCACCGGGCGTTCTTCGGTGCCGGCCGGGTCACCGGGTGGCCGGGCTCCACCGCGACCGAGGACTTCCCGCTCCTGACCGGCGCCGGTGCCGCCCTCCACGGGCGGCCCGGCATTCGCGGCGTCTACTGGATGCTCGGCTCGACCGGGCCCGCGCAGTGGTCGGCGGCCCCCGGCTCCGGTGCCGCCGAGAAACTCCGCTCCCTGCCCGCGAACCACTCACCCCGCTACCTTCCGAGCGTCCGTCTCACGCTGGAGACCGGCACGATCGCCCTCGTGACAGCGGCCCTGGCCCGGCTGGGACGGAGTCCAGGGCGTGAGCCGGCGGGGCCTGCCCCAGGCCATGGCGGACACGTCCCGGGAAACGACCGCTGACTCGCGCGAACCGGCGCGGACGCGGAAGCGGCCGCCGGACACGACCCGTGATCCGGGCAGCCCGGCGGCGGCCTCTCCGGCGTCCCGCGCGCACCGGTTGCCCGGACGACGTCGTGGCGGGCGGCCGGGTGTGGTTCGCTGCTGGGGTGACTCAGGATCTGGAGATCGTCTCGTTCGAATCCGCGGGGGCATTCGAGGCGTGGCTCGGGATGAACCACGCCGTCTCCCCCGGGCTCTGGCTCAAGCTTCGCAAGAAGGGTCCCGGGATCGTCGCGCTGGATTACGCGCAGGCGCTGGACGTGGCGCTCTGCTACGGCTGGATCGACGGTCAGAAGGCCGCGCTCGACGACCGATGGTGGCTCCAGCGGTTCACCCCGCGCACACCGCGCAGCACATGGTCCAAGATCAACCGGGACAAGGTGGCGGCCCTGATCGAGCAGGGCCGGATGCGTCCGGCGGGGCAGGCCGAGGTCGACCGCGCCAAGGCGGACGGCCGCTGGGAGGCGGCGTACGACGGCGCGAGGAGCGCCGGCGTCCCCGACGACCTTGCGGCGGCCCTGAGCGCCGACCCTGCCGCCGCCGCGTTCTTCGAGACGCTGGACCGGCAGAACCGCTACGCGATCCTGTACCGGGTCCAGGACGCCAAGAAGGCCGAGACCCGGGCGCGCCGGATCGAGAAGTACGTAGGGATGCTGGCGAGGGGTGAGAAGCCGCACCCGTAGGCGCGGGGAGGCCCACCGCCCGCGGTCAGTCCGCCACCAGTGCCCCCCGTTCCAGGCCGAGTTCGGCCTCGGTGACGGTGCGCGGCACGTCCGCGATCGGTGACCGACGCTGGTCGGCGCTGGTGTTGACGTAGGCGCTGACTCCGTCGATGGCGACGAGGATCCGCGTGGCGGCCGCCCACGGGTCGGCGCAGGTGAAGATCCCCGCCCCGGCTCCGGCCGCGATGACCTCCTCCAGGCGTCGGCACCACAGCAGCTCCTGGCCCACGACGTGCTCGCGCAGCACCGGGCGGTAGCGGGAGAGATGCCGGGCGTTGAGCCACAGCTTGCTGACGTCGTCGAACTCGGTGCTGGAGATGAGGCCGAAGAACCGGCGGAAGGTGTCCAGCGGGGCGCCCGCGAGCGGCGGCAGCAGGCCGTCTAGCTCCGCCATGGTGGCCCGGGTGAACGCCTCGGCGACCAGTTCGTCCGCCGCGGGGAAGTAGTGGCCGACCAGTCCGGGCTGCACGCCCAGTTCGTCGGCGACCCGGCGCAGGGTGACGCACTCCAGACCCTCGGTCAGTCCGATCCGTGCGGCCGTGGTGACGATCTCGGTGCGGCGCTCGGCGGGCGCCTTGCGGACGCGCTTTCCCGGGGCTCTTGACGTCATGCCGCGAATGTTATTGAGTGGGCGAC
Source organism: Streptomyces sp. NPDC101237 (assembly GCF_044767465.1). NCBI lineage: Bacteria > Bacillati > Actinomycetota > Actinomycetes > Kitasatosporales > Streptomycetaceae > Streptomyces > Streptomyces sp. NPDC101237. The sequence continues at coordinate 123,607 of NZ_JBIWNY010000004.1, forward strand.
CAATAGGGCAACTGGTCATACGACCAATAAGGCGGCGTTCGGCCGGGAACAGCCGCACGGCGAAGCGGGCCGTGCGGCAGGATCCGGCCTTCGACCGCGACCCGTCCGGATGCCGGACAGGTCACGGGCCGAGCACCGGGGCACGCGCCGTCCACGCACCCGGCCCTCCCGCCACTCCCCGTCCCTCTCCGCTCACGCTCCCGGAGGCACCATGTACGCCGTCACCGACCCGACGACCGGCGAGGTCGTCGAGACCTTCGCGACCGCCACCGACGCCGAGGTGGCCGCGGCCGTCGACGCCGCCCACGCGGCGGGGAGCTGGGGCCGCACCAGCACCGTGGCCGAGCGTGCGGCCCTGCTGCGCCGCTTGGGCGACCTGCACGCCGCCCACAGCGCCGAGCTCGCCGCGAGCATCGTGCGCGAGATGGGCAAGCCGCTCGCGGAGGCGGAGGGCGAGATCGGGTTCTGCGTGGACATCTACCACTACTACGCCGACCACGCCGAGGACTTCCTCGCCGACGAGCCGCTCGACGTGACCTCCGGCACCGGTTCCGCCGTCGTCCGGCGCGGTCCGGTGGGCGTCCTGCTCGGCATCATGCCGTGGAACTTCCCCGCCTACCAGGTGGCCCGGTTCGCCGCGCCCAACCTGGCGACCGGCAACACCATCGTGCTCAAGCACGCCCCGCAGTGCCCCGCCACCGCCGCGCTGCTGGAGCGGCTGGTGGCCGAGGCGGGCTTCCCGGCGGGCGCGTACGTCAACGTGTACGCCACCAACGAGCAGATCGCCGACGTGATCGCCGACCCGCGGGTGCAGGGCGTCTCGCTGACCGGCTCCGAGCGGGCCGGTGCGGCCGTCGCCGAGATCGCCGGACGTCATCTGAAGAAGGTCGTCCTGGAACTCGGCGGCTCCGACCCGTTCGTGGTGCTGTCCACCGACGACCTGGACTCGGTGGTCGAGGCTGCGGTCGCCGCCCGTCTCGACAACACCGGGCAGGCGTGCAACGCGGCCAAGCGGTTCGTGGTGGTGTCGGAGCTGTACGACGCGTTCGTCGCGAAGTTCACGGCCCGGCTCCTCGACTCCGCCACCGGCGCACCGCTCTCCTCGGTGGCCGCCGCCGAGACCTTGGCCCGGCAGGTCGGCCAGGCGGTCGCGGAGGGTGCCACCCTGCACGGCTCCGGCGAGCGGCAGGGGGCCTTCTTCCCGGCAGGCGTCCTGACCGGGCTCACCACCGAGCACGCCGCGGCCCGGCAGGAGCTGTTCGGACCGGTCGCCATGGTCTTCCCCGCGGCCGACGAGGACGACGCCGTGCGGATCGCCAACGACACACCGTACGGTCTGGGCTCCTACGTCTTCACGACGGACCCCGCGCAGGCGGCCCGGGTGGCCGACCGCATCGAGGCCGGCATGGTCTTCGTGAACGGCGTCGGCGCGGAAGGCGCGGAACTGCCCTTCGGCGGAGTGAAGCGCTCGGGCTTCGGCCGCGAGCTGGGCCGTCTCGGCATCGAGGAGTTCACCAACAAGAAGCTGATCCGCACCGTGTCCTGACCGTTCACCCGGTGCATCACCGGGCGAGTGCGACCGCCCGGGAGCGGACCCCCTGACGGCGTGGCCGGCCTGGCCGGCCACGCCCGGTTACGGCCCGGTCCGGCTCACGCCTTTCTCGCGACGGCACCGGCGATGCGCCCGGCCGTGGGCGAGGACGGCGGGGTCGTTGTCCACGTAGACCACCCGCGCGGCGGGAGCGACGGCCTGCACCACCTGGTGGACGTTCTGCGCGGTCGGCAGGCCCGAACCGCAGTCCAGGTACTGGGTGACGCCCGTGTGCCGGGCCAGGAACCGGCAGGCGCGGATCAGGAAGTCACGGTTCTCGACGGCCAGGCCCTTCGCCTCGGGAGCCACCTTCAGCACGCCGCGCACGACCTCGCGGTCCACCTCGCAGTTGAGCCGTACCTCAGACACGGTCCTCCGGTGCGACGTAGTCGAAGGTCGGGCCCACGGCGAGACCGTCGTCGTCCTGAAGGGCCATCAGGCTCTGCGCCTGTCCCTTGACCGCGTACATCGTGCCCACCGACATGCCCAGCATCGCCGGGCTGCCGTTGAACGCCTTCTCCAACTGGTGCAGCATCTTGCAGTACGTCTGGTTGAAGGCCTCCTGCGCGGTGCGGATCGCGCTGCCCTCGGGGTGATCCTCCAGGCGCGGGTTGGGCCGAAGGGGGCGGACGCCGGCGGGGTCCACGGACACCGCGTCCCCGGTGGGGCCGGACCGTGGCGTGTCACCGGGCTGGTAGCGCCGGCCCAGCGCGAGTTCCTGGAACCGGTAGTAGTGCGAAACCGCCTTGGTCTCGGGGTGGAACACGTCGGCGTCCCCGTCCCAGACGTCCGCGCGGGCCGCGCCCTCGCCCTGTTCCACGATCTCCCGCAGCGCCGCGAGCGCGGAGGCGAGGTCGGTGACGGGGCCGAGGTGACCGGCCGTGTGGGCGAACGGACCGCCGGCGACCTGCCGGCCCGGGTCCCCGGTGAAGACCTGGTCCTCGCCCAGTTCGGCGCACAGCCGCCGAAGGCCCTTCTCGATGGCGTCGTAGAACTGTCCGATGGTCTCGTAGCCGTCGCCCTCGGCCCGGTCGCCCGGACGTGCCGGCTGCTCCAGACGGAGGAACATCCCGAGGGCCTCCTGCCCGAACGGCAGCAGGGACAGTTCGATGGAACGGTCCGCGTGCGGCATGGCCCGCGGGTGGGGAGGCAGCAGGTGGGGGGCGTCCAGGCGGGGTTGTCCGCCGACGGCGTTGAGCAGGTTCGCCGCGAGAGCCAGGTGGATCATCTCCTCGACGAAGACGCCGCCGATGAGCTGCGCGGCCTCCGCGTTCCGCTCGGGGTCGAGGGAGTACAGGGCCGTCAGGTAGGGCGGCAGCGTGGAGTGTTCCACTTCGATGGCCCATTGCAGGTGCCCGCGGAGATCTTCCAGGGTCGCGATACCCGTCGTCGCGGGGTCGTCGGAGTTGTCGGACTTGTCCTGAACCATGGAGGGGAGGCCCACTTCCGGTGTCGTAGCGCGGGGGCGGCCGGATTGCCGCGGACGACGGCGGTGACGCGACGTCCGCGCGCCGCCGACGAAAGGGTGCGTCCGGCACCGATCGGGCGGCGCCGCCCCTCGTTCACTTCAGAGACAGCACGGCCTCACCATCTGTGACACGGTGTGTCGGTCACGCGGTGTCGTGCGAACACGGAGACCGCCATGCCCGCCGCCACCGCACCGGTGCACGGCACCGCCCGGCCGCCCGCGAGGGAACAGGCCGGCATGGCGGCAGCGGTCAGACGAGGACCACACGCCCGCCCCGGCACGGGCGGACCACGCGCCCGGTGCATGGCGCGTGGACAGGGTCGAGGACGCCGGACGGTGGGCGGAAGTCGTCCGGACGTACCGTACGTCCAGGGGCCCTCTCGTCCTGAACTGCCGCCGGTCGGCTCCGCACCGGACGCCGGAACACACCGTGTGACTCTCCTCACAACAGCGTGAACTTACCCACAGTGGTTTTTCTTGATGCCCGTCCGCCCGTGCCGAATCATCGGCAGGCGCGACCCACTCGAAACAGCCCCAGGAACTCCCCCACAGGACCGCCGACCCGGCGTCGCCCCTTTCCCCGGGGACCCACCGCGCTGGGCCGCGCTCCTGCACGCTCACCCTGGTGCCGAGGCGCGGCGGCTCCCGTAGCCGGGACCCCGGAGGCGATCCGGTTCCGCCCATCGTCCGAACCGTGGGCCCCGGTCCGGGCGCGAGGGCTCTCCTCGCGCCGGGCCCGGCCGCTGCCCGCGGGTGGCCCGGTGAAGCCGGATGCGGCGGTCCGGGTGGCGCGCAGGCGCACGTTGACGCGCTCCAGGAGCGCGGGGTCGCGGCCGGGCGGACCCGGCGGGTACGCCGTGGCGGCCGTGGCGGCCGTGTCGACGGGAGCCCGCCGAGGCCGAGGAGTAAAGCGACGACCGCGAGCAGCGCGCGATGCTCATCGCGTCGAACGCGGCCACTGCCACCGGGGTCGCGAGCAGCACCCCACGTAACGCGTCCGTGACTCACAGCATGCGCCAGTGGCCCTCCAGGACACCGCGCCAGGACTCCGCAGAGCGGCCACGGCAGGATGTGCCCGCAGCCGTGACCGTGGCGGACGACAGGACGAGGTCACTCCCTGTTCGGCGTGGGGTCAGGGGTTCCGGTCAGCCGTCGTAGTGGGTCGGCGGGAACGGTTTGCGATCCCGGCGCGGGCCGGGACCCGCCGGCGTCTCGCCCGTCTCGGCCTGGCGATCGACCTCCGCCTGGGCCTCCTCGTATTGCGTGGCCGAGGACTTCGGCGCGTCCGCGGGCAGTCCGACGTCGCGCCGGTCCTCCTCGGTGCGCCGCTCCAGTTGCGTCTCGTCGGGCCGGCGGGGCATACCGCGTCCGTGGTCGCTGTCCGGATCCCCTTCGACCTGCCGGTTGGCCTTGTGGTGATGCACCATGGTCTTCTCCTAGAGGTGAGCACCCGGTGCCGTCGCGACCGGGCGTGCCACCCTGCCGTCTCTCGCCCGGCCGATGCGGCGCGAAGCGCGGACATCGCACCGGAACCGGCGGCCGTGAGGGATGAGCTGAGAATTGTCTGACTTCGCCCACTTTATACGGCTGACGGCACGCCTTCTCGGTCAGCCGCCCTACCGTCTCGCACCGCCCGTCCGGAGACGCGGTGCATTCCTCGTCAGGCCTTCGGGACGTTCTCCGAGTCCGGCTGAGCGGCGCTCGACGCGGCCAGCGCGACGAACAGCGGCATCTTGTACAGCGACGGGGGCTCCCCCGTGAGTCCCAGCCGCTGCCAGGCGAGCCGGGCCGAGATCTTCAGCACCCGGCGGGCGCGCAGCACGAGGACGCCCGCGAGGGGCAGCTCCACCAGTACGGCCGAAGCGACGCTCTCCCACACGTCGGGTCCTCCCAGGTTCAGGGAGACGTCGAACCAGGCATCGCAGACCAGGAGGGTGGCGGCGACGAAGGAGAGCGGAATCAGCGCCTGCCGTCTCAGCAGGACGGCCACCCCTGCCGCGGCCAGCGAGACGAGCAGCATGATGTCGAAGCCCACCCACACCATGGGCCAGTACCGGGCCTCGAAGCGATGAGGCAGGGAAAAGGCCAGGTACACGGTCCAGGGAACGAGCACGAAGACGCACAGGGCGAATTGCAGCACCGCCCTGCGGTGGTGGCGGCGCAGTGCGGAGCGGTCCGGCAGGAAGGCCCTGGCTCTCCGGACCGCCGAGTGGGCGGGGTCGTGCTGCTTGCTCAACGTTGCCTGTCCCTGCTGTCGGCTCCTGCTCGCGCTCCCCGAGCCGACTCCGCCCGCGGCGGTGCGGTTCCTCACGTCGCACGGCCGCGCACGGGCGTCAGGGCAGGCCACGAAGCCGGTGGATCGTCCCTTGATGATACGGCGCGCATGTTTTCCCGCCGGCGGCCGGTGCTACCTGCCCGGCAGCGGGACATCTCCGGTCGTCCTCACGCCGGCCTCGGCGACGCGGGCCGCGATCCCGGCGGTGGCGCGTTCGGCCAGCGCGGCGATGGTCAGGGACGGATTGACGGTGAGCGAGGCCGGAACAGCGGAACCGTCCGTGACGAACAGGCCGCGGTGCCCCCGCAGTTCGTGCGTGTCGTCGAGGGCGCTGGTGGCCGGGTCGTCGCCGATGCGCGCGGATCCGAGCGGGTGGGCCGTCACCGTGCCGGCCAGGGACTCGGTCCACGGCCGGACCCGGGACAGACCGTCCTTCTCCAGGATTCCGCGGAGCGCCGTGTCCGCCCGGTCCCATGCCTGGCGGGTCCGGGCGGTGGGGTGGAAGGACATCGTGCCCTGGCCGAGACCGGGTGCGAGGCGGATGAAGCTTCCGGTGGGAGGGACCGTCCCGAAGGTGCCTTCGTTGTCGTCCTCGGTCATCGCGAGCAGGGTGAGCCACGACGTCCAGCGGGCCCGCATCCGCCGCTTGTCCACGCCGAACCAGCCCGGTGAGCCGGCCGTGCCGGTCGTCTGGGCGAGGACGTTGGTCAGCGGGGGGAAGTAGATCTGCTGAAGCATGAACCGGCTGTACTCCGGCGCGGACGCGTCCAGGTAGTCGTAAGTGGCGGCGGTGATCGGCCGGCCGATGGGCAGCCCCTGGTAGACCGTCCCGTCGGGGCGGGAGAGTCCGAGCAGCGACCCCGCCCTGTCCTCGTCGACGTCGGCGACGCTGACGTGATCGCCGTTGCCGGAGAAGTAGCGGCCGACCGCGCCTGGGATGCCGCCGAGCGGCAGGGCCGACCGCCGGAGGATCACCGGAGTGCCCACCGCACCCGCGGCCAGGACCACGACCTTGGCGTGGATGATCCCCACGGTCGCGGTGCACGTGTAGTCGTCGGGGTCGAGGACCGTGTAGGCGACGGCGTAGCGGTAGCCGGACTCCGGTGAGGGCGTGATCAGTTGGACCTCGTGGAGCGGGCGGACGACCGCGCCGTGGGTCTCCGCCGCGGGCAGGTAGTTGAGGAGCATGGAACGCTTGGCGTCGAACGCGCAGCCCGACAGCATCCAGTTGCAGTTGGTGCAGGCCTCGGTGTCCACCGCCACCGGCACCGGGTTGCAGGTGTGTCCGGCCCTTCGGCAGGCGGCGGCCAGCACCCCGCCCGCGTAGGAGACGTCCGGCCAGTCGGTGCGCGCGACCGGCAACGCCTCCTCCACCCGGTCGTACCACGGGTCGAGCGTGGCACGGCTGATGGACGTCGGCCACATCCGCCGCCCGATGCCGCCCTGGCGCTCGAAGGCGTACGACGGTGCCCGGAGCGAGGCGGCGAAGTAGACGACGCTGCCGCCGCCCACGCAGTTGCCCGCGACCACGGAGACCCCGTCCCCGCGGATCACGTCGACGATCTTGTTGTAGGTGCCCAGGCGCATGGAGTGGTCGAACTGCGCCGCACTCAGGCGGGGTCCGCGCTCCAGTACGGTCACGCGGGCGCCGCCCGCGGCGAGGTAGTACGCGGGGATGGCGCCGCCGAAGCCGCTGCCGATCACCAGGACGTCCGTGGTCTCGGTCATGCCGGGCTCCCGGAAGGGGTCGTGGCGGGATGGAGTGCCGCGAGCGGGCGGCCGTAGGAGAAGTCCGGGAACCGCCACAGGCCGTCCGGGCCGGGTTCGGGAAATCTCAGCCAGGTCAGGCCCGGATGGCCCTGTGCCAGGGCGGTGGCCGTGTCCGACTGTCCGGCGGTGTCGAACGCGATGCCTACGATCAGGCTCATCACCTGCCAGACCGGCTCGTCGATGTCGTCCGACCCGAACAGGCCGCCGACCAGGTCGGTCCGGTGCGCGAAGGAGAGGCCGACGAACGGCGGGCTGCCGGGTGACAGCCAGATCAGCCGGACCGTCGCGTACGCGACGGCGCGCGCGTCGAGCAGGGCCGCGATCTCCGGCAGCAGCGGGGCCAGGGGCAGCCGGGGCGACTTCATGACGTCGATGACGCCCGCCTGGACGGCGCCCGGTCCGCTGACCGCGCCTGCGCAGACCTGGTCGCCCGGGAACCGGTGTGCACCGGGGACGACGGTGTCGGCGAAGGCTCCCAGGGTCTGGGTGGTCCAGTCCTCGGCGACGTGTGCCGCGGCGGCCGCCGGAGTGGCGGTGAGCCCTCCGGCGGCGATCACGGCAACCGATGCGGTGAGCGCCTTGAGGATCGCTCGTCGGTCCATGGTCGGCACGGCCGGTCAGCCGATCAGGGCGCAGCCGGGGTCGGACGGCAGCGCCACCGTCAGACCGGTCTCTCCGGCCTCCTCGCCGTACGCGGACAACGCGTCGGCGAGATGGTCGAAGTCGGAGGCGCGCAGTGCGGCGACGGCGTCTCCGATGCCCACCGTCCTGCCGTCGACGCTGAAGTGGGTGAGGCGGGCGCCGGCCCGTCGGCCGGCCCTGTCCCACCAGTACTGGCCGTCCCAGGCCACGTACGGGACGGCGCTGTCGGTGGCCTGCACGCTCCAGTGGTCCTTCTGGTAGTAGCGGCACGTCAGCATGGTGATGGCGAAGCGGGAGGGCTCGGCGACCAGGAAGCGCAGGGCTCCACCGTCGTCGAAGGTGATGTCGCGCTTGCTGTACTCCACGCACAGCGGGTTCGCGAACATCAGCCACAGGGGCGGCCGTTCACCTTCACCGAAGGTGTGCCAGGCGCACGTGGCGGCGAAGCCGGGCTCGGCGAAAGGCCCGACAGGAGGCGCCTCGGAGAAGGTCCGGACCGCCGGGGAACTCACGGTCCGGGCCGCTCGGACGGCGGGTGCCGGTCCGGCGGGAGCGGCGGATGCGTGATGGCTCGGGAGCAGCGCGGCGCAGACCCCGAGGGCCAGCGCGAAGCCGGCCGCGGTCGTACGCGGGTGCACGGGGGACACGGGACCTCCTGGAGGTGGAGAAGTGTGGTGTCGCTCGGGACGGTCCGCCGCGGTCCAAGCACCGGCAGGCCGTGTCTGGGCGCTCCCGCTCAGGAGCAGAGGTGGTGCGGGTCACCGGCCGGGACACGGTGGCGAGGGGGGGGCCGCGCGACGGTTCATCGGTCGCCGACCTCGGAGTGTGCGGTGCCCGACAGCCGCCACACGGCTTCCCGCCGCCAGGTGCCTCTCCAGCGCTCCAGGCTGACCACCGCGTCCGCCCTCTCGGTGTTGCGGCAGACCGCGGCGGAACCGTCGGGGTCGGTGTAGTCGAGCGTCAGTGTCCGGTGCGGCGGCTGGGTGACGGTCACCTTGATGCGCCGCAGGCCCGACCGGCCCTCGACCCGCCACTCGGGCAGGCCGAGGTCCGCGCGGAACCGGCCGATGCCCGCCCAGCCCACGGCGGAGCGCTCCGCGCGGCGCGGCCAGCAGCGGCCGTCGCGGTGCAGTCGCAGGAAGACCAGCGGCGGCAGCCTGTCGAGTCCGCGTCGCATGGACACCGCGGCGACGACCTCCAGGACGTCGCCGCCGCCCAGGTCGGCGTGGAGCCAGGCCCAGCGGCGGGCGTTGCCGTGGCCGTAGATGCGGGCCTCTGCGCCCGGCGCGTGGTCCAGTCGCAGTTCACCGCCGCCGTACCGGACGGTTCCGCTGTAGCGGGAGCGGGCGGCGGGGAGCATGTGCGAGGCCGGAAGCCAGGGACGCCGCCACGACCAGCGGGGAAACGTGTACAGCGGCGGGCCGTCGGGGGTCTCGGCGAGCGACCAGGTGAAGTCTCCCGCGGAGCCCGTGAGCCGGCCGGGCCGGACCCGGACGCCCCCGGCGGTGAAGCCGTCGAGACGCGGCGTCCACGGTACGGGGCCGAAGCGCGCGTGTTCGACGGGGCCGTCCTTGGGGAACGCGGCGATCCAGCCGTGCGCGTAGGCGGCGGAACCGTCGGACGGCGCCACCAGTTCGTGGTGCAGCCAGATCCCGCTGTCCGTGGCCGGGTCGGTCAGCGTCGTGTACCAGACCTCGGTCCGCCCCGGTGTGCCGTCCCAGCGCGGCGCCGGATGCCGGTCCCCCTCGGCCGCGGCGGCACGCGGGAACCGGAAGCTCGCGAGGAAGGGCAGCAGGCCGGTGAGAAGGGGGAAGCGCAGCGTACCCGCGCCCACGCGGTCGCCGTCCTCGTACAGGGTGTACGGCAGTACGGTCAGGGAGGCGAGCGGACGCGTGCGGGACATCGACTTGCGGCCGTCCAGGGTGAGGCGCCGGCCGTCCAGGACGAAGGTGATCCGGTAGCGGATCCAGTCGCGTGCGCGGGACGCCGTCTCCAGCTCGCCCACGGCTTCGGTGTCGTCGGCGCGTCCCGCCACGCGGACGCGTCCGGTCACCCGCGCCCGCGTCGTACGGCCGGGCAGCGGCACCGCGTCGGCACGGACCAGCAGGTCCAGCCGGACAGGGCGTTCGTGGTCCTCGTCGGCCAGACGCACACGGCCCAGCAATGTCTCCCTGAACACGGTTCCGCGTGACCTCACCGGGCACCGTCCGGGCGTCGCCCTTCACGGTCCGACGGCGGGCAACTCCCCGCGGGATGACGTGCGGTGAGGATGTCCTCGCGCGGTCGCCCCTCCGGCGCGTCGACGATCGTCTCGCGTGGCAGTGCCTTCACCCTGGCCCCCAGCGGTTACGTGATTCAGTGGCTGAGCCACTGAACCACCGCGGGTGACAGGGCGTCAATAACCGTGACGGGAACTTCGGCGGTGCCCCACGCGGCTTGCCGGCGGGCGGTGTTCAGGGGTCGACGGCCACAAGGCCGGGCGTCAGGCGGTGAAGCCGCCGTCCCCGTGGATCGAGGCTCCGGTGACGTAGGCGCCGTCCGCACTCGCCAGGTGGGCGACGGTGGCGGAGCTCTCGGCCGGTCGCGCGTAGCGGCCCACGGCCGTGAACCCGGCGATCGCCTCGGCGTCCGGTCGGCGGGGTTGGTGTCGGTGTCGGTGTCGGTGGGGCCGGGATGCACCAGGGTGACGGTGACTCCCCGGAGACCCTGGTCGGTCTGATCGTCCCCGCGGCCGACGACGGCCGTCGAGCGCCGCTCGGCGCGCTCCGGCGCGGGAGGGCTGCGGGGCCGGTGCCGACCTGCGGACGACGCGTCGCGGGGGACCGTTTCGCTCTCCGCCGCAAGGGAACGCGGCCAGTGAGATCCGCGGAGGTGCTGAGATGAGTGTCGGAGAGAAGACGAAGGCGAAGGCCGAACAGGTCGCCGGAAAGTTCGTGCGGAAAGCGGCCCACGCGGTGCACAACGAAACCCTCGCGGCCAAGGGTGCCGCCCTCGAAGCGCGGGGCAGGACGCGGGGCGTGAAGGAGAGCGCGAAGGACACCTTCCGCCGCTGACACCGCGAAGGACACGTTCCAGCACGGGCCTCGCGCAGGCGCCGATGTCCCGAGGAGAGCGCCTTCACGCGGTCGGCCGGGCCGACGCGCCGCCTGCCCGCGAGACGGGTTCCGTACGGCTGCTCCTTGGCGCGCCGGCCCGCCGCCGCGAGGCCGGCCGCTGGTTAGGCTCGCACCGGAGCGACCCCGCACCATCGTCCGCCTCACCGTCTCCGGGAGCCCTCATGTTCCGCGGCCTCAGCGCGTTCCCCCTCACGCCCACCGACGAGCGCGACATCGACCACCGGGCGTACGCGACGCTCGTCTCGCGTCTCGCGACCGCGGGCGTCGATTCCATCGGCGCGCTCGGTTCCACCGGCGGCTACGCCTACCTCAGCCGCGAGCAGCGAGCCCGGGCCGCGAAAACCGCTGTCGACGCCGCCGCGGGCGTCCCGGTGATCGTCAGCATCGGCGCGCTGCGCACCTCGCAGGTCCTGGAACTCGCCGAGGACGCGCAGAACGCGGGAGCCGCCGGGGTGCTGCTGGCCCCGATGACGTACCAGCCGCTGACGGACGAGGAGGTCTTCGGCCTCTACGAGGACGTCACGCGTGAGCTGTCCGTGCCGCTGTGCGTGTACGACAACCCGCGCACCACGAAGGTCCGGTTCAGCACGGAGCTGCACGGCCGTGTCGCCGGGCTCCCGAACGTCGGCTCGATCAAGATCCCCGCCGTGTCCGACGACCCCGGCGAGGCGACCGCACGCGTCGACGCGCTGCGGGCGGTCGTGCCGGACACGGTCACCATCGGTGTGAGCGGTGACTGGGCGGGAGTGCGCGGCCTGAACGCGGGATGCGACGTCTGGTACTCGGCCGTCGGCGGCCTGTTCCCGCGGGCCACCCTCGCCCTGGCCCGCGCCGCCCAGGCGGGCGACGCGGGGAAGGCCGCCGCTCTCTCCGACGGACTCGCCCCCCTGTGGGACCTGTTCACGCGGTACGGCGGACTGCGCGTCCTGTCCGCCGCCGCCTCGCAGCTCGGCCTGGTCGCGGAGCCGAACCTGCCGCGACCGCTGCTCGGACTGGACGAGGCGGCGCGGAACGAGGTCGCGGACGTGCTGGACCTGCTCCGCCTCACAGCGGACTGAGCCCCGGACACCGGGCGGCGAGCCGCATCCCGACGCGCAGGGCCGACTCCGCCACCGCCTCGGCGGTCGGGGCCACCGTCGTCGATCGTCAGCGGCGACCGTGACGACCAGATCAGTTTCCGTCGCTCAAACGGACTCAGGACGCGGCGCTTCGGTCAACATGCGTCAGACCCGGAGACGGCGTCCCTGCCGCGCGCGCCCCGGCCTACGGTCCGTGCAGGGACCGAGGCCGTGACGGGCGGTCCCGCCGCAACCGACATCCAAAGGGGAGGCGCCGCCATGGCGAGCGTGGAAGTGTCACTGAAGGAAATGATGGCCGTCGTCGAGGGATCACTGGGGGCCGCGGTCGTCGACTACACCACCGGGATGGCCCTGGGGACGTTAGGCGGGGGCAAGGACCTCGACCTGACGATCGCCGCCGCCGGGAACACGGACGTCATCCGGGCCAAGGTACGCACGATGGGAGAGCTGGGCCTCAAGAGCAACATCGAGGACATCCTGATCACACTCGAGAAGCAGTACCACCTCATGCGCCTGATCACCGGGCGCAACGGGAACGGGCTCTTCCTCTACCTGGTTCTCGACAAGGAGCGCTCCAACCTCGCCATGGCCCGCCACCAGCTCAGGCGCGTCGAGGAACAACTCGAGGTCTAGAGACGGCTCAGGGCACGGGGCTTCGCGCGCCCATGATGTGAAGAATTCTGCAAGTCACCACATCAGCATGATCCCAAGTCATGTCTGCGCGCGGCCCCGGAAGGCAAGGATCGGCGGTACAGGACCGACGCGGCGGCGCCGCCAGGCGCCGCCGTGACCCCGAAGTCCCCTCCAGACCCGACCGGCAGAGAGCGAGCGGTCATGCAAGTCCCCCTCTACCAAGCCAAGGCAGACTTCTTCCGCATGCTCGGGCACCCGGTACGGATCAGGGTCCTGGAACTGCTCCAGTACGGACCCGTCCCGGTGCGGGACCTGCTCGCCGACATCGAGATCGAACCGTCCAGCCTCTCGCAGCAACTGGCCGTCCTGCGCCGGTCAGGCATCGTCGTCTCCATCCGGGAGGGCTCCACCGTCAGTTACGCGCTGGCCGGCGGCGACGTCGCCGAACTCCTGCGCGCGGCACGCCGTATCCTCACCGAACTCCTCGACGGCCAGAACGTGCTCCTCGCCGAACTCCGCCAGGCCGACGCGTCCGCCTCGCCCCTGCCGGCCGCCAACGGCGGCTGAGCCCTCGGCCTCCGGTCATGGTTCGGGGGAACCCGGGGCCCGGCATCCGCGTGCCCGCCGCGAGGCGGGGCCGGACCTCTTGGCCACGTCCAGGCAAAGGCCCCTCCCTGACCCTTGACTGGTCTGGACCAATCAGGCTTTGCTGCTGAAGCCACCACTCGCCCCCTACCTCCGGAGTGGCAGATGAGCACACCCATGCCCGGCGAACATCGCAGTGTCGCCTATGGCAGGTACATGACTACGCTAGTGGCCGTTCTGGCCTGTCTCTTCAGCGCGTTCACCGTCCTCGGCACCGCGAGCCCCGCGTCGGCGGCGAGCTGTGCCGCCGCCTGGAGTTCCGGCGCCGTGTACACCGGCGGCATGACCGCCTCGTACAACGGCGAGAACTGGCAGGCCAAGTGGTGGACGCAGGGCGAGACGCCCGGCGTCGCCGAAGTCTGGGCCGACCAGGGATCCTGCGGCGGCTCCACCGGCGGAGGCGGCGGCACCACCTGCAACTACCCCGCCTGGGCGGCCGGACAGTCGTACGCGACCGGGGCCATCGTGCGGTACACCCCCAACGGCCAGTACTACATAGCCACCCACGACAACCCGGGCTACGACCCCACCATCAGCACCTGGTACTGGTCCCCCTACACCTGCACCGGAGGCTCCGGTGGAGGCGGCGGGGGTGGCGGCACCGGCGGGTTCGTGGTCAGCGAAGCCCAGTTCAACCAGATGTTCCCGGGCCGGAACTCGTTCTACACCTACGGCGGTCTGGTGGCCGCGCTCAGCGCCTACCCCGGGTTCGCCACCACCGGCAGCACGACCGTGCAGAAGCAGGAGGCCGCGGCGTTCCTTGCCAACGTCGACCACGAGACCGGCGGCCTCGTCTACATCAACGAGGTGGACCAGTCCGGGAACTACTGCGCGAGCGAGCCGTACGGCTGCCCCGCCGGCACGTTCGCCTACTACGGACGCGGCCCGATGCAGCTCAGCTGGAACTTCAACTACAAGGCCGCCGGCGACGCCCTCGGCATCGACCTGCTGGACAACCCCGGCCTGGTCGCGACCGACCCGGCCGTCTCCTGGAAGACCGGCCTCTGGTACTGGAACACCCAGACCGGTCCCGGCACGATGACCGCCCACAACGCCATGGTGAACGGCGCGGGCTTCGGCCAGACCATCCGCAGCATCAACGGCAGCATCGAATGCAACGGCGGCAACACCGCCGAGATGCAGGACCGCGTCAACGACTACCTCTCCTTCACCTCCATCCTCGGCGTCCCCGCGGGCTCCAACCTCACCTGCTGATCTCCGCCCCGGCGCGGACGCCTCCCGAGCAGCTACGATCCCGCGTACGCCAAGGGAGGGAAAGATCAATATGGCTATGGGACTCGCCGGGCTGCCCGGCAGAGAGTGGATGGTCAAGGACGCCAAGGGGCGCAAGTACAGCTTCGACTCGCAGGAGGAGGCCTTCGATGAGCTCCACGAGTTCGGAGAGGGCGCCACGGTCTGGACCCGGGAGGTCTACCGGGTGCTGTTCGTGACCAAGTCCGTCGACGGCTGGCAGCAGGTCCCCGCCACCGAGAAGAAGCGGTAGGCACAGCCGGCCGTGTGGCCCCGGTTCAAACAGCCGGGGCCACACGACACCCGAGGGTCCACCGCCACCGTGAAGGAGGCCGGCTTCCCGGTCCGGCCCGCAATGCATCCAAAGCACCCATCACCCCCGAAGTGACAGGTAAGACGCATTCCGACCGAATGCCTCCATCACCGTTTCCGTCCCATCGGGAGTGATCATGGTCGTGCAGAAGCTCCACGACGCAGGCGTCACCAGCGAGCACGCCTACATGGCGGCTACCGCCTCGATCGGTCTCTCGCTCGCCTCCTGGCTGACGTCGAGCAAGACAGAGGACCTAGAGCGCGCCGACCGCTGGGGCATATTCGTCGGCGAGTGGGCGCCCACGTTCTTCGCCCTCGGGCTGGCCCTGGCCAACTACGAGGAGCGGGACCACCGCCACGGCGCGACGGACGCGATCGCATGACGGACGCCCTTCACCCGCCTGGGGAGACTCCCCCGGCCGAGGGGTCGACCGCAGAGGCGCACCCCGAGCAGCCGGACGGAGGGATCTGGGAACACCCCCGCTTCTGGCTGGCACTGATCGTCATCGGATGCCTGCTGGTGGCCGCGTTCTTCGCCGTCCGGTTCGTCGACCTGTGACACCGAGCGGCGCCCGGCCTCGCCAGATGCTTCTGGGGAGGCCGGGCGGAACCGCTCGGACAGGGGACGTCCAGCCGTCCCGATCACCAGCCGGCGGTGCGGGCGCCGCCCTTGAACGGTCCCCTGACCTCGGGGGTGATCCAGCCGCCGTAGAAGTCGCCCTCCTGCGGCCGTACCGTGTACCCGGCCACCGCACAGCGGTCCACCCTCCCCGCGTAGAAGGCGACGTGGTCGGCGAGCTGCTCGTAGGGAGGCCGGGGTGCCGGGTAGCTCCAGGCCGCGAGCAGGCGGACGTCCGAGCCGACGACGACGTCCCAGTACTCGGCGCCTCCCTTCCACTCGCACCAGCTGTGATGGGCGGCCGCGCGGAGCAGGTCGGTGCGGACGTCCGCCGGTGGGACGTAGAACACCGGCGGGTGGCTGGTCTCCAGGATCTTCAGCGCCCGGGTGGTGGCCGCGATGGTCTCCCCGGCGCACTCGACGACGATCTGCCGTGGGTCGCGGCGCAAGGCGGGTGGCCGCGGGTAGTCCCACACCGACTCCGCAGGCGGCATCTCGTGTGTGGCCATGACGGGCCTCCTCGGGGGCGGTGAGCGGACTGCTCTGTATTCCAGCCGTACACCCGCGCCGGATGCGCCCGAGATATCGAAGGTGGAACGGGAGGCCGTCGCGGCCGGCCTCGGACCGGCGGTCGAGGTCGGGCAGCCGTCATTCCGGCGGAGCCGCACGGCCGCCGGCCTCGGCGAGGAGGCGGGAGATCGCGCGCGCCGTCGCCCGTACGGCGGGGCCGAAGGCCGGGGTTCCCGGACCCGTGTCCGGTGCGACGACCGACAGGGCGGCCGCCCACCTGCCCTGCGCCGCGCACCGCTCTCGGACACCGTCGTCCCTTCCCCGTTCTCCCCGACCGTTCCGGCCCGACCGGCGGCGGGACGTGGCGCGATCTCACCACCGGCCACGCGCTCCGTCTCTTCTCGGCCGACGCGCAGTGACCACGGTCGCGCGCCGCGGCCGCCTCACAACCCCTCGGGCGTAGTGGCACGCAGGTACCGCAGTCAGATGAGGGGCACCTTGATCAGGAGCAGGGTGCCGACGGTGAGGAGAGACGGTCACGGCTCGGTGTGGTCACGCCTGGAACTCGGTGAGATCGATGGCGTGGACTTGCAGCGCGTAGCCGTGCACCGGGTCCGTGGTCTCCAGTTCCGGCACCATCCCCAGCTTGCGGATGACGTTGTCGGAGGCGCTGTCGCCCACGCGGCTGACACTGATGACACGGTCGAGACCACGGTCCTGGAGCGCGAACTCCAGGGAGGCATGGGCGGCTTCGGATGCGTACCCCTGGCCCCAGAACTGCGCGCCGAGCCGCCAGCTGATGGCCACCGCGGGCAGTACCTGCGGCAGGAAGTGCGGCACGGACAGACCGGTGAAGCCGGCCAGCTCCCCCGACCCGAGCAGCTCGACGGCAAAGAGCCCGAACCCCTCCTCGTCCCACTCCTCCTCCCACTCCTCGATGGCTTCCGCCGTGCGGGCGAGGTCGTACACCGAGCCGTCGTCGACCCAGCGCATGACCTGCGGGTCCGCGTTGATGTCCGCCATGAAGGGGAGGTCGTCGGCGGTCCAGCGGCGGAGCAGAAGGCGGGGCGTATGAATTTCGGTCATGCCGCACATCCTGCCGAAGGCGACGGCACGATAGGTAATCGCCCTCGCACCCGGCCACGAACGGGGGCGGCCACGGGTACGGTCCGGTCGACGAGCAGGCGTCCGTCGGCGGTCAAGGCACGCCTGCCGCTGCGACAGCAGCTCGCCGCGCCGCGGACTGCGGACCCGTCGCGGCAACTGAGTGTGGTCGCCGGAACCCGGACTCCTCGTCGCGGGAACTCAGCCGCGGGGGCTCGTGATCCGTTCCGGCTGGATCAGGTAGATCACGCGGACCTGGTCGCGGCCACCGAACCACGGGTAGGGGCCGCCGAGGTACTTCTGCGCGAGCGCCTCGATGTGCTCGACCGCCCCCTCCGTGGTCACCCGCACCACCCGACCACGGATCTGGACGTAGGAGGACGGGTCCGAGGGGTCGGAGACCGCGATGGCGATCCGCGGGTCGCGCGCGATGTTCCGGGTCTTCTGATGCGATTCCACGCTGTTGATCAGGACGTGCTCACCGTCGGTGTCGACCCAGGTCTGGGTGAGCTGGGGCGACCCGTCGGGCATCGTCGTGGCGATGTAGCAGGTGCTGGGGCGTCGCAGCAGCGCCACCACGTCCTCGCCGAGAGGCACGGGCACGGAGATCTCCAGGGGTAGAGCCGGTGATTAACGCGCCCACGGTAGTCATGGGGGCGGACCGGACCTCGTCCGCCCCCCGGCCGACAGGTATCGCGGGCCACACGGGCGGACGACGGACAGGCTCAGGGCGGCGAACCGGACCTGCCCTCGTCGGCACCCACCGCGTTTGCCCGCGCCGTGGACGAGATCTACCGTCGAAAGGTATGCGCGCCGCCTGAGCGGAACCCCGGACGACCAGCCGATGACACCGCCGGCGAGGGGGACGCACGATCGGAGCAGACATGCCCAGCGAAACGCACACCGTGAAGCGCGTCGACGTCCACACGGGCGTGCCCTACGCGCACTTCGTCACCGCGCTGGAAAAGGCCGCGCCTCCCCTCGACCCGGGAGTGTTCGAACTGATCGAGGAAGAGGGCGGCAGCTGGGACGACGTCCGCCGCGCCATGGCCGCCGAGGCACCGCACCACCTGATCCGCTACTGGAGGATCAACGGCACTCAGGCGCTCAAGCTGGCGGGCGGGTCCGTCCGCTCCACGGAATACCTCATCGGCAACCACGTCATCGCGGAGAGCATGTTCCGCCACGATCCCCGCGCCCTGCTGTACGCGCCCTTGCGTGTGCTGGTCCGGAGCGACGAGAGCGGCGACGCGATTTTCACGATGCACCGCCCGAGCGACGAGTTCGGCAGCCTGGGCAACGCGGAGGTGACGAAGGTCGGTGAAGTCCTCGATCGGTACGTGATCGAACTCCTCCGCCTGTGCGGCGTGGAAGCCGAGGCGGACTTCGCCTAGGCTCGTTCCAGACGTGGATCAAGGTCGCGGTCCCGTGACGTGGTCTTCGACACCACGGAGGCCACGAGCCGCGCGCGAGCCGTCGCCGCAGGACTCGTCGACGAAGCGCTCGTCGACCCGGCTCCGCCCGCGCTCCTGTCCCGCGCGGAACGGTGAGCCCGTCACCTCTCGCCGTCTCTCTCCCCCCCGGCGCCGACCGCACATGACGGGAATGTGAAACCTCCTCCCCGCGGGATGATGCGCGCGGACACCTCCGTTGTGACGAGGAGAGGACGCGCACCGAGGGGAGACCGACATGAGCGTGCAGGACGTCGAGCGGGTGGGCTTCGTGCGGGAGTGGGCGGAGTGGCACCGTAGGAAGGAGGCGGGGCTGGCCGGGCCGCACGGGTTCCTGGCGATCACCGGCCTCCACTGGCTGAGCGAGGTTCCCACCCGGTTCGAGGACGCGCCCGGCGCCTGGTCGAGCACCGCCGAGGGAGTCGTCGTGGACCTGGACGGCGACGAGGAGGTGACCGTCGACGGGCAGCCCGTACGGGGCCGCCACGACTTCGGTGTCCTCGCCGAACGCGCCAGCGTGTACGTCGGCTGGGGAGACGCGGTGATCGAGGTGGCCAAGCGCGGCGGACACGACATCGTGCGCCCCCGCCATCCCGACAACGCGCTGCGGACGGCGTTCACCGGCACACCCGCCTACGAGCCCGACCCGCGCTGGGTGCTCCCCGGCCGCTTCCTGCCCTACGACACCCCGCGCCCGGTGACCGTCGGCGCCGCCGTCGAGGGCCTGGAGCACGTGTACGACTCCCCCGGCCGGGTCGAGTTCGAGCTGGACGGCGCCGTGCACCGGCTCACCGCGTTCAACGGGCACACGCCCGGAGCCCTGATGGTCCTCTTCACCGACAAGACCTCCGGCGTCACCACGTACGCGGCGAACCGCTCCCTGCAGATCCCCGCCCCCGACGCCGGCGGAACGGTGACGATCGACTTCAACCGCGCCACCAACCTGCCCTGCGCCTACACCGACCTCGCCACGTGCCCCCTGCCCCCGACCGAGAACCGGCTGCCGGTCGCGATCGAGACGGGCGAGAAGATCCCGTTGGAGCGGGGCGGACAGCCCTGACGAGAGGGGTCGTCGTCCGAGCCGCGGCCGGCCACGGGCCGCGACCTGCTCGGCGGCGACCTCGACCGCGTCGAACGCCTGCGTCCGGCCCCCGAGCGAACACCCCGACCGGCCGGAGTTCGCGCGCCGGCCGAAGCGCGCCCAGCCAGGGTCCAGTAGCGTCAAGTCCATGATCGTATGGCTCAACGGCACCCACGGCGCAGGCAAGTCGACGAGCAGCACGCTTGTGCAGCAACTCCTTCCGGATTCACGGGTGTTCGACGCCGAGAAGGTCGGCGAGACACTCATGGACATCGCGCCGGGGCTGCCCGCGACCGACAACTTCCAGCACTGGCCACCGTGGCGCGTCCTCGTGGTCGAGACCGCTCGACACGTCCTTGCCTACACCGGCGGCACCCTGGTGATCCCCATGACGGTCCTGGTCGAGCAGTACTGGCGCGAGATCAGCTCGGGCCTGGCCCAGCACGCCGTCCCGGTGCGGCACTTCGTTCTCCACGCCGACCAGGACACGCTCCGCGCGCGCATCGCCGGGGACACCGTGCTCGGACCCGACTCACCGTTCCGGCTCCGGCATCTGGAGCCCTATGCCGAGGCGTCCCGCACCTGGCTGCACGCCGAGGCCGAGGTCGTGGACACCACGTACCTGACCCCTGCCCAGGTGGCCCAACAGATCGCGGAGGCCGTCAAGAACGGGCCGGTCCGTGAACCTCGTGTCACTGCAGGTCCGCTGCCCCCAGCCTGACGAACTGCTCCAGGACTTCCCGTGCCTGTGCGCCGAGGAGGCCCAACTCCGTCTTGTCGGCCGCCTTGTGCAGATTCGACGTCAGGATGTAGGCCTCCTGCGCGGTGTCGATCAGTGGCCGCGCGCTCGCTATGAGCTGGACCCTGAACCCCGAAGGGGAGGAGCGGGGTGCCTCGCGTTTTCGACCCCGCGGAGACGGGCCGTTCCAGGACTTCGCGGTTGAGCGCGGACGGCACCCGGCGCCCGCCCGCCAACCGGTGAGTGGCGGGCGGGGCGTTGCAGTCGGGGACCGATCGCCTTTACGGCACGGACGCCACGGCCGAGGGCTCCGGTTGCGGAACGGTGGTCGTGGGCCGGGCGGTTGGGCTTGACGGTCGTGCGGGCGGTGCCGGGTGGGAGTGGTCGTCCGGGGTGGCGGAGAACAGCACGATGACGATGGCGGCCGCGGCCGCCGCCGTGGCCGCGACGGCGATGGACAGCACCCTGCGTACGCGACGCGTGCCCCAGGTGCTCCCCGTGGGCGGCCGGCCCGGTGACAGGTCGTGGGCGCTGATGAGCTGCCCGCGCGCTTCGAACGCGGCGCGCAGCCGCTCTTCGAGCGGCGCCTGATTACTCATCGGTCCACCTCCAAAAGCTTCTCCAGAGTGGCGAGCGCACGGCTCGCGGTCGACTTGACTGTGCCACGTGAGATGCCGAGGGTCTCGGCGATCTGCGCTTCGGTCAGGTCGGACCAGTAGCGCAGGACCAGCACCTCGCGCTGGCGGGCGGTGAGTTGGGCGAGTGCGTCGAAGACCTGCCGGTGCTCTTCGGCGAGCAGCAGCAGTTCGTCGACCGGCGCTCCCGGACCCTGGAACGGAGGGGTGTACGCGCGTGCGGTGCGGCGTCGGCGCAGCACCGAGCGGGCGGCGTTGACCACGGCGGTGTGCAGGTAGGCGTGCGCGTCCTGGAGGTCGTCGAGCCGTTCGCCGTGCCGGCGGCAGACCGCGGCGAAGGCGTCCTGGACGACGTCCTCGGCGGAGTGCAGGTCGTCCACCAGGAACGCCGCCAGCCGGACCATGTCGAGCCGCCGGGTCCGGTACAGGTCGGCGAGTGTGGGGGCGTCATTCCCGCCGTCCCGGTCGGCCACCGAATACAGGTTCCGGAATCGCCGGCCGGTGTGCGGCGAGCCCGACGCCGGAGTGGAGGTGGTGGTCCGGGCGCGGCGCAGGAGCCGGGCCCACCAGGGCGGGGCAAGGGTGAGCTGCATCGTCCTCGTTCAGATCAGGGGAACGGCGGGGCCGGTTCCGGTCCGGCCCCGCCATGCTCGTGGTCGGCGGCTCAGCGGCCGGTGGTCCCCGGGTAGGGCTTGCCGTTCGCGTCACCCGGAACCGGAACCGGGTCGCCGTGGCCGGAGCCGTGCGTCCCCGGGGTGGAGGGAACGGGCTTGGGGTAGGGCTTGCCGTTCTCGTCACCCGGAACCGGAGTCGGGTCGCCGTGGCCGGAGCCGTGCGTTGCGGGGGTGGAGGGGACGGGCTTGGGGTCGGTCGACCCCGACCGGGTCGGGTGGGCGTGCCCGGCGGTGGCCGCCTGGGCGGCGATGCCACCGCCGACCACCAGGGCGAGACCGGCAGCCGGCCCGAGCACCCAGGTGCGCAGGGAACGGTTCGACTTCTTGGGTCGGGAGTGCCGCATGGGAAAGGGCTCCAAAGGGTTCAGAGACAACGCTGACATGTCGGGCGGCGCCCCGGGGCCGTACGTGAGGTCCCGGTAACCGCCTTTCAACCCACCAGACGTGCGGCCCCGTTCGGGGTTGTCACGGTCCGCGAAAAAATCTCCGGTCTTCGCGCACCGGGCCGGTGCGACGTCCTCAGGCGGACGCCCGCGATGCCCTTGCCCTCGGGGCGCGGCGGACGTGACCCGGATCATGGCTATGGGAGAGCATGGATGTCATCCGCCCGCCGCTGTTTCGTTGGCCGCATGAACATCAACCGTGCAGGTCTTCTCCCCGAACCGTCCCACTGGATCGACGGCCGTGCCGTGATCGGCCGCGGGCCGGGCATCGAGATCGTCAATCCGGCCGACGGGTCCGTGAGCGGCTTCGTCCACGAGGCCACGGCCGAGGAACTGGACGATGCCGTGGCGGGCGCGCTCGCCGCCTTCACCGCGTGGTCGTCGACGTCGCCGGAGGACCGTGTCACGGTCATGCGGAACATCGCCCTGGGCATGCAGGAGCGCTCCGAGGAACTCGCGGCCGCCATCACTCTGGAGATGGGCGCTCCCCTCGCCTTCTCGCGGCAGGCGCAGGTCGGCTTTCCCATCGCTTCCACGCTGGCCGCGGCCGCCGCGGCCGAGACGTACACCTGGTCGGAGGAGGTGGGGAACTCTCTCGTCCTGCGTGAGCCGATCGGTGTCGTGGGCGCCGTCACCCCGTGGAACTTCCCGCTCCAGCAACTGGTGACCAAGGTGGTCCCGGCGATGCTGGGTGGCAACACGGTCGTACTCAAGCCCTCGGAGTCGACTCCCGCCAGCGCCCGGATGTTCGCGGAGATCGCCACCGAGGCCGGTCTGCCGGCCGGCGTGCTCAACGTGGTGCAGGGCACCGGACCGGTGGTCGGAGACGCCCTCGTGCGGCATCCGAGGATCGACATGGTCTCGTTCACCGGCTCCACCCGGGCGGGCAAGACGGTCGCCGCCGCGGCCGCCGGGACGGTCAAGCGGGTGGCACTGGAGCTGGGCGGCAAGGCCGCGCACATCGTGCTGCCCGAGGCCGACCTCGACGTCGCGGTCGAGCGCGGGCTGGCGTACGCCTGGTCCAACGCGGGCCAGGCCTGCGGTGCCTACACCCGCATGCTCGTGCCCCAGCACCTGCAGCGGACCGTGGTCGAGAAGCTGCGTGCCGTGGCGGCGCGGTACACGGTCGGGGCGCCCGACGACGAGGCGACCCGGATCGGGCCGGTCGCGTCGGAAGCCCAGCGTGCGCGTGTCGACGGCTACATCCGGCGCGGTGTCGCCGACGGCGCCACCCTCGTGTTCGGAGGGCCCGGCAGGCCGGAAGGGTTCGGGACCGGCGCCTACGTCCGACCGACGATCTTCTCGGACGTCGACCCGAACTCCGTCATCGCGCAGGAGGAGATCTTCGGTCCGGTTCTGACCGTCATCCCGTACGGCGACGACGACCACGCCGTGGAGATCGCCAACGGCACCGTCTACGGCCTCAACGCCGCGGTCACCGGAGCCGAGGACCATGCCCTGGCGATCGCACGCCGTCTGCGCGTGGGCCAGGTCGACGTCAACGGCGCGGAGCACAACTTCCAGGCGCCGTTCGGCGGTTACAAGCAGTCCGGGAACGGCAGGGAAATGGGTCACGCCGGCATCGAGGAGTTCCTGGAGACCAAGGCGATCACGCGCTGACCCTGGCCGTCGTCGGGTGCCGTCCGGCCGGAATCGGCGGACCGCCACGCCCGGCCGCGAGCGCGGGGTCGGGTGTCACATCGGCTGGTGCTGGACGGTCTGATGGAAGAGGGCCGCCCTTAGGTGGGCCCGCCGTCGCGCCACCCGCGCACGTCGCAGGAAAGGACCCGTGCCATGTCGTACCCCTATCCGGAACAGAAGTACTGGGGCGAGGACGGGGAGGTCAGCGCCGTATTCCGCCCGGCGGACACCCCACCGGACATCGGGGAGAGCGGTACCGGGAAGGACGCCCTGCACTACCTCGCGACCACGGACGTCACCCGGGGTGAGTTCGGGCTGTACCGGGTGGAGATGAGGCCGCGGGCAGGCGGCCCGAAGACGCACTACCACCGGCGCATCTCGGAGTCGTTCTACATCCTGGAGGGCACCGTGCGTGTGTTCGACGGTGTGCGGTGGGTCGACGCACGCAAGGGTGACTTCCTGCATGTGCCGCAGGGCGGACTGCACGCCTTCCGCAACGACTCCGACGCACCGGCGGACATGCTGCTGCTGTTCACACCGGGCGCACCGCGCGAGGAGTACTTCGAGCAGGTGTCGCAGCTCGCGGACGCCTCGGAGGAGGAGCGTGCCGCGTTCTTCGACAAGCACGACTCCTACTTCGTGGAGTAGCCACGAGGAGCCGCACCAGCGGTGAGGCGCCGGCCGAGTCATCGGCCGGCGCCTCACCCTGTCCTCGCGGTGCGCGCACCTTCTCAGGCCGGAGCCTCCTGGAGCACCCATCCGTTGCCGTCCGGATCGGCGAACGCCGCGTACGAGCGGTAGCGGCGGCGTTGCGGGTCCGGGCCGCCGACCTGCCGTTCGTCCGTGCAGCGGTGGAAGATCTCGCTCGTGTCGTGGAAGATGCCGCCCACCGCCACGCCGCGTGCGGTGAGTTCCCGATGCGCCTCCTCGATGTCGGAGACGACGAGGTGCAGGCCCTGTGCCGAGCCGGGAGGGGCCAGGGTGACTCCTACGCCGAAGAGAACCGAGCACGGCGAACCGGGAGGGGTCATGTGCACCACGCGATAGGTGTCGTCGGTGACGTGGTCGGCGTCCAGGCAAAACCCCAGCGCCTCGTAGAACGCCTTGGCCCGGTCGACGTCGGAGACGGGGAGGACCACGACTTCCAGTTTCATGTCCATGGTCGCCATCGCTTTCGCGGAGAGTCCGAGCAGGCCGACGGCCTCAGGCGTCACGGTGGGCCGCCCAGTGCGCTTCCAGGAGCGCGGCGACCTCCGCCGGCCGTTCGAGCACCGTCCAGTGGTTGCAGTCGAGCCGCGCGACCCGCGTCGCGCGCAGGGACTCGCCGAGCCGTTCGCCGAACTCCAACTGGCAGGCGGGGTCGCGTGCGCCCCAGAACACGAGACACGGGGCCTTGACGTCCGCCAGCCCCGGTTCCCACTCCTCCCCCATCGTCATGGCGGACCGGTACAGCCTGAGAACGCTGTCCTTCATCACGTCGTCGACACGACCGACCATCTCCTCGGTGGCTCGGGCGGGAACGTCGAAACCGCGCATCAGATCGGCGGCGAAGGAGTCCGCGTCCAGCTGCTCCATGAAGCGGTCTCCGGCGGCCTGGTCCTGCCATGTCCGGGCCAGCGGATGCCAGACGTACTCCGCGCTGATCGGGCCGTTGCCGCCGGCCCAGGTCCGGACGAGATCGGGACGCAGGGACGCGACACGGGCGGTGAAGATGCAGCCCCAGTCGTGTCCGACCAGGTCGACCGGCTCGCCGATCCGCTCCAGCCGGTCGATGAGCCAGTCGACGTACTCCTCTTTGGTGGAGGCGAATCCGTCCGGCCGCGGCGCCGCGAAACCGGGGAGGTCCCAGGCTTCCACGTCGGTCCGCGTGAGGCTTCGGCGGACGTCGTCCCACACGTGGTGGGTGTCCGGTACGCCGTGGATCAGGATGGCGGGCATGGAGGGTGCCTTTCGTCGGCAAGGGACGGTCGTGCTGGGGCGCGAGGCCGTGGGTCACACGGTGGTACGTCCCGGACGCTGGATGGCCCGTGCGGGGAACTCGGCCTGCGAAGAGGCCAGTTGCCCCGACCAGGCACTGCCATGAAGACCGAGCGGACCGCGGATGTGTGACAGTCGTGCCGTCAGCTCCAGGAGCGGAGCTTGTCGGGATTCAAGGTGACCCAGACCTGGACGACGTAGGGCGCGGCGACGTCCAGGGTGAGGACCGCGGCTATCTCACGGTCGTAGTGGGCGACGAGGCCGGTACGACCGTTCACGGAGCCGGTGTCCAGGGTGGTCAGGGGCTGCGGGGCCAGCAGGGTCAGCAGGCTCCGGGCGACCTGTCGGCTGCCGTGGACGCTGCGGACCCGGGTCCGGACCTTGCCTCCGCCGTCGAAGGAGACGCTCACGTCCGGAGCGAGCAGCGCCACCAGGGCCTCGGGTGTCTGTGCTGCGCAGGCGTCCCGCAGCGCGCCGCTCACCGCGTCGTGCTCCTGCGGCGCCGTGGGGTGTGCGCGTCGGGCTCGCAGGCTGTGACGTGCGCGGTCACCGGGCCCACCGCACTCCTGCTCCGGCCGGCCGGGGGCGGCGGAGTGCGCGGCCGGTGTCGTACCGAGGAGCCGGTGTCGGGCGTGGGCCTCGTCCGCTCGGACCGGGACGACGGCGTCGAGGGGGTTCACTGGTCCCGCGAGGCGTGCCAGACAGATCTGGCCCGTGCTCGTGACCAGCCAGGAGAGCGGCCGCACGATGCGGGCCCGCTCGCGCGCGGACAGGCCGTACCAGCGTCGGTACACCTCGTCGACCAC
The DNA here is from genome assembly GCF_044767465.1 of Streptomyces sp. NPDC101237. Classification (NCBI taxonomy): domain Bacteria; kingdom Bacillati; phylum Actinomycetota; class Actinomycetes; order Kitasatosporales; family Streptomycetaceae; genus Streptomyces; species Streptomyces sp. NPDC101237. Next base: position 150,069 of record NZ_JBIWNY010000004.1, read on the forward strand.
GCTGCCGGCCCCGGCCCTGCTGCCGAGCATCCGGTACGCGACTGCCGTCAGATGCCGCCGTTCTTCCACCATCTCCGCGATCGACATCACATCGTCGACGGAATCCATGCGCGCGCCTCCACACCCACAGCATCGAGCCGGGCGTTCCTTCGGCGGCCTCCCGGTCGTGCGCCCCGCGCGCCTGCGGCCTGCCCCCTTCACAAAGTGTGCACGGAATTCACGGCGCACGCCAGGGAGTCCCGCACATTGTGTTTCGGGCTGCGCGTCACTTCGGCCGACCGGTCGGGACCTCGCGGGCACGGCGGCTCATCGAAGGCGGCGCCGGGTGCCGTCCTCGGGGGAAAGGACGGCCCCCGGCGCACCGCACGAGCCCGGGTGCCGGGCTGGTGCGAACGTTGTCACATCATCACGAGGACCGTGTCGAACACGATGTTGTCGACGTTGTGTTCAGCATACACACTGATGAAGGGACTGCTTCAGCCGGGCAAAGCAGCGCTCGGCCACGTTGCGGTCGCGGTGGATCTCCTTGTCGAGGGCTGGCGGCCTGCCGCCGAGGCGCCCCCGGCGTCGGTGGGTGGCCTCCTGGCCGCGGCGCTCGGGGATCGTGGCGCCGATGCCGGAATCTCACGACGACGGCATCAGGTCAGCGACGGTCTTCTCCAGGAAGGGCAGGGCGCGCTGGCCCCACACCACCAGGGCGATCGACGCGGTCACCGCGGTCAGGGCAACCGGGCCCAACGGGGTGCAGCCGAAGAAGCGGCTGGCTCCCGGTGTCTCGATGAGCGCGAGCAGGACCGCGGCCGAGCCGAGGGAGGCAACACGAACCAACGCGCTGTCACGGCGGTCGAGCAGGGTCTGGATGAGCTGGGTGCCGACCACCGCGACCAGCGCCATCGTGCTGGATCGACGCGCTGTTCCCGGCGTGGCACGGCCGATGAGCCAGGCCATGAGCGCGCCCGCACTGGTCGTCATCGCACGGTGGCGGATCTGCCGGAGCAGCGGCGCTCCCAGCACGGCCGACGGCGCTCCCGAGTCCGGCTGCGCTGGCGTCCCCTGAGGGGTGACCGCCACCGCCATCGCCGGGAACAGGTCGGTGAAGAGGTTGACCAGCAGCATCTGGCGGGTGGACAGCGGGGCCCGGCCGGCCAGCAGCGTGCCGAGCAGCCCGAAGCCGATCTCGCCCGCGTTGCCGCCGATGAGGATGGCGATGGCGTCCGCGACGCTGTGCCACAGCGACCTGCCCTCGCACACGGCGTCGATCAGTACCGTCAGGTCGTCGTCGGTAAGGACGAGGTCGGCGGCGTTACGGGCGGCGGCGGAGCCCCGGGCGTTGATGCCCACGCCGATGTCGGCGGCACGGATCGCGGCCGCGTCGTTGGCGCCGTCGCCGACCATGCCGACCACCCGTCCCGCATCCCGCAGCGCCTCGACGACCTGCAGTTTCTGCTCCGGTGCCACACGCGCCACCACACCCGCGTCACGGAGCATCCTGGCTCTGCCCGCCCGGTCGGCGGCCGCGAGGTCGTCGCCGGTCACCACGACCGTGTCCGCGGGCCAGCCCAGCTCGGCGGCGATGAAGCGGGCGGTCTGCGGATGGTCGCCGGTGAGCATCACCGGTCGTATGCCTTCCTCGTACAGGCTGCGTATCAGGGCCGTGGAAGTCTCGCGAGGGGTGTCCGTGAGACCGAGCAGACCGACGAACTCCAGCTGCTCCAGGGACGCTTCAAGGACACCCGAGGCCGTCTCGGCGTCGCCGAGGCGGTGCTGGGCGACGGCCAGGACGCGCAGTCCCCCGGCGGCCAGTGCCTGTGCCGTTCGGGAGGCGTGTTCGGGGAGGCCGGTGCATGCGGGCAGCACGGTTTCCGGCGCCCCCTTCACCACCAGCAGGGGCGGTCCGTCGCCGGATCGGCCGACGGCGGCGGCATAGCCGCGGGCCGCCTCGAACGCGAGCGCCTGCGACTCCTGCCATGCGGGGTCGGGTCCGGCCACGTCCAGGACCGCCGCGTCGGTGGCGTGTTCCGGCGGGCTGTCGCCGTCACCGATCTGGGGGCAGGCCCGGGCCGCCACCCGCAGGATGTCCGCCGCCCCCGCGTCCTGCGCCTGGTGGCTGTGCCCTTCGGTGTCGGTCACCTTCACCAGATGCAGGGCGTTCTCGGTGAGTGTTCCGGTCTTGTCGAAGCAGATGGTGTCCATCCGGCCGAGCGCCTCCAGCGCGCGGGGTGCCCGGACCAGGACGCCGCCCCGGCTGAGCCGCCGGGCGGCGGCCAGCTGGGCCACCGTCGCCACCAGCGGCAGCCCTTCCGGTACGGCGGCCACGGCGAGGGCGACGCCCCCGCCGACCGCCTCCCGGATCGGTGTCCCGCGCAGCAGGGCCAGGCCGGTGACCGCGGCGCCGCCGCCGAGGGTCAACGGCAGCGCCCGGGCGGTGAGTTCGTGCAACCGAGCCTGTACTCCTGCGGCTGGGGGCGTGCGCGCTGCCAGGTGGACCGCGCGGGCGGCCTCGGTGCGCTCGCCGGTGTCGACCACGACGGCGCGGGCGTGGCCGGCTGCCACCGTCGTGCCTTCGAAAACCATGGAGTGCCGGTCGGCGACCGGGGCGTGGGGGGTCGCGGCGGTGTGTTTCTCCGTCGGCACCGACTCCCCGGTCAGCGCGGACTCGTCGACCTCCAGGCCGTCCTCCGCCAGTACCCGGGCATCCGCCGGCACCACGTCGTCGGTGTGCAGATCGATCACATCGCCCGGGGCCAGACGGACGGCGTCCACGATGTGCGTGTCCGTCTCGTCGGGTGAGTCGGCCACCCGGGCCTGCCGTTTCTGCTCGGCGAGCAGCCCGGACACGGCCTGTTCGGCTCTGAGCCGCTGGATTGCGCCGATCATCGCGTTCAGGTCGAGAGCGCCGACCACCATCAGAGCGTCCACGGCCGAGCCGACGATCGCGGACGCCGCCGAACCCACGGCCAGCACCGGGGTCAGCGGGTCGTCCAGCTCGCTTCGCACGGCTCCGGCGATCCGCCGAGTCCACCGCACCGGCACCAGCAGCGGGTTCCCGGACGGCTCGGCCACCCGCTGCCGCTCCTCGGGCGGTTCCGTCTCCCGCTCCTTCTCCAACCGCTGCAGGGTTTCCCGCGGGCCGAGTTCGTGCCAGTGCACCCGGGCCCTGGGGTGCGGGACCTCGGCGCTCGCCACGCGCAGGGCCGCGATGGTCCCCGCCAGCAGCGAGGTCGCGGCGGCGCCGTCCACCGGCGCGTGCCGCAGCCCTGGCAGCGCGGCCAGTCGGCCGCGCCCGCTCCTCGCCTCGCCGACGGCCACCAGCAGCCCGGAGAGCGCGGCACCCGACCGGGCCAGGGTCTGCGAGCGCCGGCCCACCCTGCGCGCGGCCGGTATCGCGGTCAGCAGCCGCCATATGTCGGGCAGCCCGTGCAGGGCGAGGGCGTCGGCGCTCCAGACGACCGCGCTGTCGGCGTCGGTGAGCGCGAGCGCGATGTCGCCGGCGAGCAGCCCGGCCAGCACTCCGTGGCCCTTGTCGGACCACAGCCGGGCCACCGTGATCACCGCGCCGGAGTCCTCGGGCAGGGAGCACACCACGTCGTCCAGCGGCCGCCGGGCGTCCACCACCTGGTCGGCCAGGGCGGTGAAGTCCTCCAGCGCGGGGTCGTCCACGAGTACGACCCGCAGTCCGGCGCGTCGGGCTGCGTCCAGCACCGGCTCCGTCCAGGGATCGGTCTCCCCGTCCTCGGTGCACACCGCGCTCGGATGCAGGACGATCGTGCCGGCCAGCTCCAGTTCCCGCAGCCGCACCGGATCGCGGAAGAGCATCCCCGACCGGGCCAGTACGGCGCCGAGCACCGCCTCGAAGGCGGTGGGCCCGTAACGGGCGGCCTTCGGTGAGCCCGCGAGGACCGCCTCCGCCGCCTCGGCGATGTCGTGCTTGACCAGCAGGGTGGCTGCCGCACCCAGCACACTGCCGGCGAAGGTGTGCGTGGCGTAGTCCTGGGCCGGGGTGGTGCGCAGGTCCGGACGTGGATGGCCGCCGTCGCCGACGCTCGGCCTGTCCGGGCGGCACAGTTCGTCGTGGAAGAACTCGAAGGCGGCCGCCCGCGCCGTCGTGTCCGCGAGCTGGCAGCCTCGCAGCGCCCCGTCGAGCAGCAGCGCGGCGGGCGTCTGGCCCGCGCCGTGCGCGGCGGCGTTCGCGCAGGTCAGCACGAGGTCCATGGCGTCGGCGCCCAGATGCGCGCGGAGCAGGCCACGGAAGCGCGGATTCTCCCGCAGCACCGTCACGACCGCGGTCACCGCACGGGGCGACGGCGGCAGCCGCAGGGCGTACGCGGCGACACCGATGCCGGTACCGACCAGGTCGGCCGTGAGCGTGGCCAGCGCCGCCCGGATGCCCGCCGGGTCGGCCGGATGCGTGACCTCGTCGGCGTCGTCACCGTCCGCGACGAGACCGTGCCGGGCGGCCAGGTCGGCCGCGTGCGCCATGACCTCGTCGGCGACCGCCTTTTCGGCCACGGCTACCACCAGACGGCCGAGCCCCTGGTCCCAGTAGGCGTACAGGACGTCCGGATGCTCGGCCAGTGCCGTGGCGACATGCCCGGCGAGCCGGTGCAGGCCACCCGCGGTCCGGGCCTGCTCCCCGTCCGGCGCCCGCAGCGCCAGGTGTGCCCGGGCGCCGGACCGCCACTGCTGTTCGGACCCGAGCAGCGCGTTGCGCGCGGCCCGTGTCATTCGTGTGGCCGCGTCCATGCTCCTGACGCCGGCCTGCGCGGCTCCGGCCGCCGCACCCGCGACGGCGCCCACCCCCGGCATCACGGTCCTGGCCAGCAGCCGCGGCGCCGCGGACAGGGTCCGTGCGGCGACGGACGGCAAGGTCGGCAACCCGAGCGCCATCGCCTGTCAGCCCCCGCTCACGTCAGCCCGTGGGCGGTGCGGTCGGGTCAGCGGGCGACGCCCCTTCGTCCGCGGGAGGCGTCACCTCATCCGTAGGAGACGTCGCTTTGTCCGTGGGAGGTGCTGCCGGGGCGGCAGGCGGTGCGAGCGGATCAGTGGGCGGGGCGGCCGGCGCCGCGGGCTGCGCGACCGGTCCCGTGTGTTCCACGAGCTTTTCAGCCGGTGCCGCGTCCGGGCCGGTGCCGGGTGCGATCGGTTCGACTCGTTCGACCGGTTCGACCGGTTCGACCGGTTCGACCGGCGGTGGCGTCGGCCCACCGGACCGTGCCCCCGTACCGGCGGGCATCTCGTCCTCCCTTACCGGCCCCGGAGCACTCGGACCCTGCTGCCCGGTCGCCACCGCGTCGCCCTCGGCGCCGTGGGTGCCCTGGCCCGAGCCCTCCGCCGCCTCTTCGTCAGCCTGCGGGTGCAAGCCCTCAGCGCTCGGTCCGGGCCGGGGCTGAGTCAGCCAGGCAACCGCCGCACCAGTGAGCGCGACCGGCCACTCCACCACACCGGCCACGCCCAGCACCCCGGCTCCGGCGTACACAGCCAGCCGGCGGCTCCGGGGCGACACGGCTCCGATCTTGTCCAGTGTCCCCTCGGCGGCCTTGCTCACGGCCCCGACGCCGGGAACCCGGCGCACTGCCGAGGCCGCGTTGCGCAGGGGCTCGCTGACGGCCGAGGACGACTTCTGCTCAGCCATGACTACTCCTCGCCAATGCAGGATCACGTTTTCTGCCTACTGAGTGCCCCTGAGCGCGCCAATTATCCTAGTTTAACAGGACATTTAGCGTAGAATTGGTGAAGGGAGGGCTCACCATCCACGGTCATTCATGGGCGACCATCCGAATAGTGTTCAGCTGGGTGGCGGCCGCGTCGGGCACGTGCTTGCCTGTCGCGACACCGCTGGTCAGGTGGCGCAAGACCGGTTGGGTGAGGCGTTCGCCGGGGAGTACGGCGGGTCTGCCAGGCGGATACGGCATGTTCACGTCGCCGGCCAGGCGTCCTGCCGCGCGGTGCGTGGGAACGTCCTCATGGGGCTCGAAGCAGGCGTCGCGGGGCGGCCGGACCTGTCCCCTCCGCAGCCCTGCACGGCTACGCCCTGCGCAACGACGACCGCCTCACCCGCGTCCACGCGCTGGTCCGGCGCACCCTGCCCCCGCACACAATCCTCGCCGTTCCCACCTGAGCCCGAGCCGGTCCTGTCGTTTCGACGGCAGTATCAGCCGGTGGCCGGTGCGGCGGCGACGGCGTCGATGTAGACGTCGCCGCCGCACCAGTCGGCGGGGCCTTTGACGGTGCCGATCGAGCTGCGGGTGATGTGCACGGTTGCTTGCTCCTTGCTTCTTGTGCGGGGGGGATGGAGGGAACGGGGTGGGTGCGCTCAGGGCTTGAGGAGTGACTTGATGGCGCGGCGCTCGTCCATGGCCCTGTAGCCCTCGGCGACCTGCTCCAGGGGCAGGGTGAGGTCGAAGACCTGGCCCGGGTCGATCGCTCCGGTCAGGACGCGGTCGATGAGGTCGGGCAGGTAGCGGCGTACGGGGGCGGGGCCGCCGCGCAGTCCGACGTGGGAGAAGAACAGCTCCTGCCCGTCGACGGCCACCTCGTGGGGGACGCCGACGAAGCCGACGCTGCCGCCGGGGCGCGCGGAGCGCAGGGCCTGCTCCATGGCCTGGGCGGTCCCGACGCACTCCAGCACGCTGTCGGCGTCGATTCCGCCGGTCATCTCCTTGATTCGGGCCACACCCTCGTCGCCGCGCTCGGTGACGATGTCGGTGGCGCCGAACTCCCGGGCGAGCTTCTGCCGTGTCTCGTGCCGGCTCATGACGATGATGCGCTCCGCGCCCATCTCCGTCGCCGCGATCACGCCGCACAGGCCGACCGCGCCGTCGCCGACGACCACGGCTGTGGAGCCTGGCTCGACCTCGGCGGCGTCGGCGGCCCACCACCCGGCCCTGGTCGCCGCACCACAGCCTGCAGGGGGTGCTGGACGCCGTCACCGCCGGACCCGCGTTCGTCCGCAACGGCCGCATGGACATCTTCGCTGCCAACCAGCTGGCTCGGGCCTTCTACGCCGACGTCTACGCCACGCCCGGCAACCAGGCCAACCTGGCCCGCTTCCAGTTCCTCGACCTCGCCTCCCGCCGCTTCTACCCCGACTGGGACCAGGCCGCCGACATCGCCGTCGCCATCCTGCGCACCGAAGCCGGCCGCAACCCCCATGACAAGGACCTCCACGATCTCGTCGGCGAGCTGTCCACCCGCAGCGACGACTTCCGCACCCGGTGGGGCGCCCACAACGTCCGCCACCACGGCACCGGCACCGGCACCGGCACCAAACGCTTCCACCACCACGCCGTCGGCGACCTCACCCTCGCCTACGAGGGCCTGGAGATGACCGCCGAACCCGGCCTCAGCCTCACCATCTACACCGCCGCACCCGGTTCACCCTCCGAAGAGCGCCTGCGTCTGCTCGCCTCCTGGGCCGCCACCCAGGACGCCGGCTCTCCCACGGAGCGACGAGCCGGCTGACGTCGCCGGCATCGGCCGTATCGCCCAGGGCTACCGGGCGATGGACGAGCGCGGCGCCATCAAGGCCCTCCCCAAAAGCCCTGACCCGCACCGTCCTCCGTCCTCCGTCCTTCCAGGGCAGGGGTGCCCGCCAGACCAGCCCCGGTCTGGGGGTGCTCGCCGCCGGCACGTTCCTGATGGGCACCACCGAGTTCGGCCTCGCCGGCCTGCTTCCCGACATCGCCGCCGACCTGCGCGTCGGCGTCTCGGCAGACGGGAACTGTCAGACAGGCCCTAGCGGGAAACCGGTGGAACCGCTTCGCGGAAGGGGTCGGCGGGCCGCGGCAGGGGGACTCCGTCCACGTACAGGTCGACGTGTTCGTTGTAGAAGGCGACGAGGCCGGCCACGCGGTTGGCGTGGATGGTCGGGAAGTCGTAGCCCCAGGCGATGTCCTCGTGGGCGCCGCCCGCGCCGTCGAAGGACCAGTATCCGCTCGTCGTTCCCTTGTAGGGGCACTGGGTGACGGTGGCCGACCGCCGCAGCCTGGTCCAGTCGACGTACACGCGCTCGACGTAGTAGCGCGTCGGCAGGCCCGTCTCGAACAGCTTCACGCAGTTGGGGGCGTCCGCCAGGACGACTCCGTCCAGTTCCACGCGGACGCTGCTCGACGAACGCAGGGCGTCCACGCGGGAGTAGGGGCTCCTGGGATGCACGAAGACCGGCTCGTCCTCCTCGAACCAGGTGTCCAGCGCGCCCCATTCGAACCGGACGGTTCCCTGCAGAGAGGTCGGGGCGTCGGTGCCCCACACCCATGCCGCGCCCTCGCGGACTTCGGGGCCGACCCGCAGCGTGTGACGATGCGCGTGACCCGCGCCGTGGTGCTCGGTGTGATGGTCGTCGACGAGCGTTCCGTCGACCAGGTCCTCGACCGGGATGCTGAACTGCGGGTAGGCACGCCACTCCCACACGTACAGCGCGCGGCGGCTGTCGAAGACGACCCGGCCGTCGACGACACCCCGGACGCGGCGCGGGACGGGCTCGACGTGACCGACCGGGACGATCAGGCTCGGGTGCAAAATGCTTTCGGTTGCCATGGGGTACCTCGCAGGAGTCGGAACGGGGGAACGGGCCTCGGTGGCGTGCGGCGGCCGGCCACGTGCGCGGGAGAAGCGTGCGGACGTGCACGCAGGCGACCGTGGCCTTGGGCACCATCGGCCCGCCCCTGCACTGACCGGACGGGCGGCGGAACTGTGACGGCGTCAGGTGCTCCGGCCGTCCCCGAACCGCGCTGTCACAGCGCCGACCGCCAGGCGGTCTGTGTTCGCGTACGCGGTCTGTGTCCGCACAGTGGCGAGCGCGGCGAAGCTGCCCGCGAGCGATGCGCGAGGTGCGCGCCGCAGTCCGCTCTCCCGACCTCCCGGCAACGAAGGGACGACGCACCATGGCATCTCACGGCGGGCTTCCGGCGCCTGAACACGGCCTTCTCCTCTCACACTTCCTCACCGTGCGGGACGTCGCCGTCTCCCGGCGGTTCTACGCCGACGTGTTCGGCGGCGAGGTGGTGATGGACGAGAATCCGGCGATCGTGCGGATCGCCAACAGCTGGATCATCATGAATCCCGGCGGCGGACCGACCCCCGACAAGCCCGGCGTCACCCTGGAAGTACCGCAGGACCGCGAGCGGGTGTCCGCCTTCCTCAACGTGCGCGTCGCCGACATGGCCGCGTTCTACGCCCACGCCGTCGCCAAAGGCGCCCGGTTCCTCACCGAACCCGTCGACCGGGCCTCCGAGCTGCGCTGCTATCTCCGCGATCCCGACGGCTACTTGATCGAGGTGGGCCAGTCCACCGGCCTGACCCAGGGCATCAAGGCGGCCCCGGCAGGTCCGGAGGAGCAGGCCGTGCGTCGGTAGTGCTCCAGGGTGGCCGACGTGCGGGTGCGCGGGCGGGGCCATGGGTACGTCGGACCGGCCGAGCTGAGGGCCGGGGTCCGGCCCGACGACGAGGGCGCCGGATCGGCTCGGCGCCCGAATTCGACGGCTGGTTCGCGGAGCGGCCTACGGCGGAGTCGGCCGAACCATTGACGTTCGTGGTCGGCATGGACGGAGTGCTTCGGCTGGCGCCGCGGCGAAGCGAGCACGTCGCCTGTGCCGGCGGAGACATGGTCCTGAGCGCCGGCGAGACCAGCTTCACGCACGCAGCGGACCGGTGGACCGTGAGCGAGGTCAGCGACCGGTCCACCGGCTACTGCCCGGACGTCTCCTCCTGGGCGGAGGTCGCCCGTGCTCCCGAAGCGGTGGGCCTTTGGCACCCTTCCGGCTTCACCCACGAGGTGGTGTTCCGGCGATGCCCCGACTGCCAGGAGCACAACGTCGGCCGTGAGGGCGGCTTCGTCTGTGTCCTCCGCCCTCCCCGCAACCCCGCCCGACGCCCGTCGCTCAGGTGTGGTGGCGCCCGGCGTCCTCGTACTCCTGGCGGGTGGGCTTGGGTATCTGTGTGCCGGGGCCGTAGAGGGCGCGGCTGAGGCCCGCTCGCAGGCGCTGTGCGCGGCGTGTGGCGGCGCTGCCCGTGGGCCGCGGCGGTATCTCCAGGGGCCGGTACTGGACGTGTGCCGTCAACTCGTGCAGTCGGGCGCGGTCGAGCGGCTCGTGGACTTCGACGTACTCGCCGTGCGGGAGGCGCTCGATGGTGCCGGTCTCGCGGCCGTGCAGGACCTCGTCGCGGTCCCGTCGCTGCAGGCCGAGGGCCCAGCGCTTGGCGACGGTGAAGACGACGGCCGGGGCGGCGAACAGGCCGATGCGCACCGTCCAGGTGACGGCGTTCACGGAGAGGTGCAGGTGGGTGGCGATCACGTCGTTGGCGGCGCCGATGAGCGCCATGACGTAGACGCTGATCCAGGCCGAGCCCAGGGCGGTGCGCACGGGACGGTTCCGCGGGCGGTCCAGCAGGTTCTGCTCACCGTCGTCACCGGTGACCCACGCCTCCACGAACGGGTAGGCGCCGAGTGCGAGGAACATCAACACCCCGCCCAGCAGCGGCAGGAGGACGTCCAGCGCCAGGGTGTGGCCCCAGAGGTCGACCTCCCAGCCGGGCATCACCCGCAGCAGTCCGTCGGCGACGCCCATGTACCAGTCGGGCTGGGAGCCGCTGGAGACCTGGTCCGGCCGGAAGGGGCCGTAGTGCCAGACGGGATTGATCTGCGCGATGCCGGCCAGGAGGGCGATCACGCCGACGACCAGGAAGGAGAAGGCGGTCGCCTTGGCAGCGGTCACACGCGGCGGCAGACCGGGCACCCGGGTGTCCGCGCGGCCGGAACCCGGGTACGAGGACTGCCTGTGACGGACCGTCAGGACGACGCAGAGCGCGATCAGGGCGACCATCGCTCCGGGCAGGATCACGGTGTGCAGGGTGTTGAAGCGGGCGATCAGGTCGCTCCCGGGGAACTCGCCGCCGAAGAGGAGGAACGACAGGTAGGTGCCGACGACCGGCAGGGCGAGGATCGTGCCGTTGACGACCTGGAGGCCGGTGCCCGACAGCAGGTCGCCCGGCAGGTCGTAGCCGGTCAGGCCCGCGAACATGCCGAGGACGAGCAGCAGGAAGCCGGCCACCCAGCCGATCTCCCGCGGTCTGCGGAACGCGCCCGTGAAGAAGATCCGCAGCAGGTGGACCAGCAGCGACGCGAGGAAGATCAGCGCCGCCCAGTGGTGCGCCTGCCGGACGAGCAGACCACCGCGGACCTCGAAGGAGACGCGCAGTGTCGAGGCGTACGCCTCCGACACGGGCAGGCCCCGCAACGGCGCGTAACTGCCGTGATAGATGACCTGTTGCGAGGACGGGTGGAACCACAGGCTCAGCCAGACGCCCGTGATCACGAGGACCACGAAGCTGTCGAGCACGATCAGCCCGAGCATCAGCGACCAGTGGTCCGGAAACACCGCGTGCCGCAGGCGGCGGGCCACACCGCCGGAGCCCAGGCGGCTGTCGGCCCATGCGGCGAGCCGCTCCCCGGTGCGGTCCTGTCCGGCGGCGGCCGGGGCGCTGTCGTCGCCCATCTGTTCACCGTTCCTTTTCTCCGCCACGCCCGGTGCTCCGCGCCCGCGAGCCGCCGCGCCGACGCCTTCGCGGCGCGCACGCTCTGCACGGGTTCGTCACGAGTCGTCCGTGGTGGTACCGCCCGGGCGTGTTCGCTGACTGTTGTCCCTCATCTGACCGACCAAAGCGGCCAGGTGTGACATGGAGGCGACGCGTTCTGGACGCGGCCGGCCTGTCACAGGCGCGCCGACAGCACGGTCAGGGTGGGTGACGGCCGGGCACGGCCGTGAACGATCCGCCGAGCAAGGACGCCCGCCATGTACCTGGACTCAGACATCAGGCTCTCCCTGGCAGCCGAGGCCGCCGCTCTCGAAGCGCACGCCGTGCTGCTCGGGGAGGCGATCGGGATGCTCGATGCCGACATCCGGGCGGCGAGCGAACGTCTGGAGCGGCTGCGCGGCCCGGCCGATCCCGGCACCGCTTCCCCGTCGGACCCGCGCGGCCGGCTTCCCTGACGCCGGCCGTTCCGCACCCTCCGACACGTCGGGCGCCCGCGAATGACAGCGTGTGTCACGTCGTGAAGGCGGGCCTCCGAGCGGTCACACCTTTCGAGCAGCGTGCTGGGGACACGCTGCTAGCATGGTCGGTGACCAGGTCAGAGGGGACGTTTCATGCACGGCGACGCCGGATCCGAGGCCCTCGATCAAGCGACGAGGGACTTCCTCGCGGTCCGGTCGCGGCTCTTCGGCATCGCCTACCGTGTGCTGGGGAGCGCGGCGGAGGCCGAGGACGTGGTCCAGGAGACCTGGCTGCGGTGGCAGAACACCGACCGTTCGAAGGTGAAGGAACCGGCCGCCTTCCTGGCCACGACCACCACCCGCCTGGCGATCAACGTGGCCCAGTCGGCCAGGGTGCGGCGGGAGTCCTACATCGGGCCCTGGCTCCCCGAGCCCGTCGACACCCGCAACGACCCCCAGCTCGGTGCCGAGCGGGACGAGGCCGTGGAGATGGCCGTCCTGCTGCTGATGGAGAAGCTGAACCCGGTGGAGCGCGCCGCCTACGTGCTGAGGCAGGCGTTCGACTACCCGTACGCGCGGATCGCCGACATGCTGGAGACCAGTGAGGCCAACGCCCGCCAGCTGGTGAGCCGCGGGCGCAGGCACCTGGCCGCCGAACGCAGGGAGCAGGTCAGCCCGGAAGCCCATCGGCGGTTCCTCGAAGTGCTGCTGTCCGCCGCGCGGACCGGGGATCTGAAGGTGCTGGAGGACGTGCTGACCGCGGACGTCGTCAGCTACTCGGACGGCGGCGGCATCCGCGGGGCGTCCAGGATCCCCGTCGTCGGACGGCCGCACGTCTCGCGGTACCTCGTCGCCTTCGCGCCGCGCTTCTGGGCGGACATGGAGATCCGCTGGGTGGAGGCGAACAGCCGCCCGGCGGTGCTGGTGTCGTCCGGCGAGGAGCCGGTGGCCCTGCTCTCCGTCGACGTCTCCGTGGACGGCGTCGACCGGCTCATGTGGGTGATGAACCCGGACAAGCTCCTGCCGTACGCGGCGTCGCTGAGCGGCTGAACGCCGTACGGTCCGCGCGGCCGCGTCGGCGGCACCCTGGCGGGCCCGGTCGAGGGCGTGGAATAACGGCCCGGTGGACCTTGGGGTCGGGTGGTGGAGACGGAAGCGGAGGAGGAGGACGGGATGGCGGACCGTGCGGCGCTGGCCGCGTTTCTGCGGACGCGCCGGGAGGCCCTTCAGCCCGAGGACGTCGGGCTGCCCCGCGGACGCCGCAGGCGTACCGGCGGCCTGCGCCGGGAGGAGGTGGCGGCGCTGTGCGACGTGTCCGCCGACTACTACCGCCGTCTCGAACAGCCACGGGGCCCGCGCCCCTCCGAGCAGGTGCTCGCGGCGCTGGCCCGGGGCCTGCGCCTGTCGCCGGAGGAGCGGGATCACCTGTTCCGCACCGCCGGCCACCCCGTGCCCCGGCGGGAGCGGTGTGACGACCGGGTCGGGGCGGGGATGCTGAGCATCCTCGACCGCCTCGCGGACACTCCCGCCCAGGTGGTGAACCATCTCGGGGAAACCCTCGTGCAGACCCGCCCCGCCGTCGCGCTCCTCGGCGACGAGACCGCCCACACCGGCCGGGCGCGCAGCGTGCACTACCGCTGGTTCACCGATCCGGCCTCCCGGCTCGTCCGTCCCGCGAGCGACCACGCCGTGCTGAGCCGCCTGATGACCGCCGATCTCCGGGCCGCCCTCACCCAGGACGGAGCCGACTCGCCCACGGCGCACCTGGTCGACGCGCTGCACCGGGAGAGCGTCGAGTTCGCCGCCCTGTGGCGGGAGCACCTCCTGCCGGGTCCCGGCTGTGCCTCGGAGCGTTTCGTGCATCCGCGGGTCGGCCTCCTGGAACTCGACTGCCAGACGCTCCTCGACCCCGACCGGTCCCAACGGCTCGTCGTCTATACGGCCGCACCGGGCTCCGCGAGCCACACCCGTCTGCGAGCGCTGTCGCCGCCCGACGGCCGCTGAGGCGAGGTGCCACGGAACGCTGTCACAGATGCCGGGCCTCACCTGTCCTTATGGACGTACGACTGTTCTCATGCATGTACGACGACTTCCGAGGGCGCCCGGCACCGCACGGTGTCCGGGCGGACGGGCGGTGGAACGTGATCACGAAACGCGGCGGTGTCCAGGTCTTCCGCATCACCACGGCGAGCCAGGGACTTCACGAGGACGTGCGCGGCCGTCAGCGCCGCTAAATCGCCTCCATGTCCGTGCGCACGCTCTCGGTGATCCTGGCGGCCACCTTGTGGAACGTCGAACGGCACGTCGCCATCGTCGCGTTGGTGCTCGGCGTCCTGCTGCCGTGCGCGGCCGTCGTCGTCGCCAACGGGGGCCGCAGGAGTGACGCCGCGCCGCTGCCGGCCGTCGAGCCCGCAGCCGCCTCCCGGCCGATGATCGCCCCGCTGCGCGACGGCGCACCCACGCGCCCCTGATCGTGCGGGGCGCCCCGGCGACTTCGCCGGGTCAGCCGGTCGCCGGCGTCCGGTCGAGGAAGCGTCGCAGGCCGGTTCGGACGTCATCGAGGCCGTCCGCGCCGTGATGTCCGTGCACGTCGCCCCGCCGATCGGAAACGACCAAAAGGTGTGACACGGATTCCCGCGCACGAAAGTGGTGCCTATCATGTGGGTGCGGTACCCACGTCCGCGTCGGCCCGGCCCGGCACGCCGTCGGCGGGATGGGGCCGCAGCGGACAGAGGATGAGAGGAACGCATGGGCTCTGCAACCCGCTCGATGCACGATGTCGAGGCCACCGCCGAACGCCTCCAGGAGGACCTGGCCCGTCTGCAGCTCCAGAAGCAGGCGCTGGAGAGGGAACTGGCGGCGGTCGTGGCGCATCTCGGCTCGGTGCGCCAGGCTCTCGGTGCGTTCGAGACCCTGATGCGCACCCCGGCCGCCACCGAGCAGGTGCCGGTTCCTCAGCCCGCCGTCGGCGAGACGGACGTCAGCGTCCCGGAGGCCGCGGCCGTCCCCGCGCCCGCTCCCCGCAAACCTCAGGCCGAGCCCGAGGACACCGGTTCCGCCGCTCCGGAGGAGGACGACTCGGACGGGCAGCAGAAGTACGGCCGCCTGACCGAGCAGATCATGGACTTCTTCGCCTCGGCCGGCGACACCGACGTACGCGCCCGTGACGTGGCCGCGGCCCTCGGCCGTGACACCGACAGCGGAACCATCAACGGGGTCCGCAGCACACTCGACCGTCTGGTCGGCGCCTCCCGCATCCAGCGGACCGGGCGCGGCCTCTACCGCGCCCGTCGTTCCTAGCCGACGTCTCACACCGTCGTGCGGTCGCTCACGGGGCGCTCGTCGGTTCGCCGCGGGTCGCCGCTGGTGACGAACGCGTCCCGCGGATGCTGCACGGAGGCGAGGGACACCAGGTCGCGTCCGAAGAAGGCGGCCGTGAGCCAGACCGCGAGGACGCGGATCTTGCGTTCCCAGGAGGGCACGGCCAGGACGTGGTAGCCGCGGTGCATCAGCCAGGCCGGGAATCCCTTGACGACGATCCCCTTGTACTGGAAGATCCCTCGGCCGAGCCCCAGGGTGGCCACCACGCCGAGACTGCTGTGCCGGTAGTCGGCGACGCGCCCGCCCCGCAGGTCGGCGACGATGTTCTTCGCCAGGCGCCGGCCCTGCCGCACGGCGTGCTGCGCGTTCGGCACGGTGCGCGCGCCCGGGACCGCGGACGCCAGGTCGGGCACGGCGGCGTCGTCGCCGGCCGCCCACGCTTCCGGCACGGGCTGCCCTTCGGTGCCCACGCGCAGGTCCGCCCGGACCACGAGCAGACCGCGTTCGTCGACCGGCAGATCGGTGTGGTTGTGCACGACGGGGTTGGAGGCGTTGCCCGCGGTCCACACGACCAGCGCGGAGTCGAACTCCTCGCCGTCGGAGAGCACCACGCGGCCGTCGGCCAACGAGCTTATCTGCGTGCCGAGGTGGACGTGCCCGCCGCGGCGCTCCAGCTCGCGCACCACCCAGGCGCCCGGCCCGTCGCCGACCTCGGGCAGGATGCGGTCGCGTGCCTCGACCAGGTGGAAGGACAGCTCGTCGCGGCTCAGTTCGGGATACGACGTGAGCATCGCCGTCGCCAGTGACAGCAGTTCCCCGAAGCCCTCGACACCGGAGAACCCGCCGCCCGCGAACGTCACGGTCAGCAGCCTGCGCCGCTCCGCGCCGTGCGGCAGGGACGCCGCCTGGTCGAAGGCGGTCATCAGGCGGTCCCGGATGGCCACCGCCTCCTCGACGTGCTTCAGGCCGATCGCGTGCTGCGCGAGCCCCGGGATCGGGAAGGTGCGGGTCACGGCGCCGGCGGTGACGACGAGGGTGTCGTAGCCCAGCTCGTACTCGGCGCCCTGGACCGGCCGTACCGTCAGCGCCCGGTCCGCGTGACGGATCGAGGTCACGGCCCCCGAGACCAGCCGGGTGCGGCGCAGGTGGCGCCGCAGGGAGACGGCGGCGTGCCGGGCCTCCACCGATCCGGCCGTCACCTCGGGCAGGAACGGCTGGTAGGTCATGTACGGGCGGGGGTCGACGACGGTGATCCGCGCCTCCTCCGGACGAAGCCTCTTCTCCAGGCCCCACGCGGCGTAGAAGCCCGCATAGCCGCCGCCGACGATCACAATCTCACGCATCAGGCCCTCTGTCTGTTGTCCGACACCATGGAGACCGGACACCGGGCGACCATGTGACACAGCGTGTGAACGGTTCCGCCTCGTGCGTCGTGCCGGCGCGCTCACAGGCGTTTGACAGCGCGCCCGGACTTCCACCATGCTTCCATTAATTCATTAGTACAAGCATGGTGGAACCGAGGAAGGCGACGTGATCGACTACCGGATCGACCGCGGCGGCGGCGTACCGGCCTATGTGCAGATCGTCGAGCAGACCGAGCGGGCGCTCCGGATGGGCTTCCTCAAGGTCGGAGACAAGCTGCCCACCGCCAAGGAGGTGGTGGCGGCGACCGCCATCAACCCCAACACCGTGCTCCGGGCCTACCGCGACCTGGAGCAGGCGGGCCTCGTCGAGCTGCGTCGCGGTCTCGGAACCTTCGTGACACGGTCGCTGGCCCGGCCGGGCGCGGAGGACGACTCGCCGCTGCGCCGGGAGCTGGGCGACTGGGTGGCACGTGCTCGGGCCGAAGGCCTCGAACGGGCCGACGTCCTCGCCATGGTCACCGCGGCCCTCGACACCCATGACACCGCACACGACAGCCGCGCCCCAAAGGACCGGGGACGGACGAAGGAGGACGCATGACCGGGCCTGACGCGCCGGACGCCTTGCGCGCCGCGGGACTCGGATTCCGCTACCGAAGGCGAGGCGGCTGGGCCTTGCGGGACTGCGACTTCGCCGTGCCCCGCGGCCGCATCACCGCACTCGTCGGACGCAACGGCGCCGGCAAGAGCACCCTGCTGCACCTGGCCGGCGGCCTGCTGCGGGCCGGTCGCGGGGACCTGCGCGTCCTGGGCGCCGAGCCCGGTACGGCCGAGGCCCGCGGCCGGGTCGCCCTGCTCACCCAGGACAAGCCGCTCTACCCCCGTTTCACCGTGGCGGACACCCTGCTGATGGGCGCGAAGCTGAACCGTGCGTGGGACCGGACGGCCGCCGAGCGGATCGTCCGGGACGGCGGCATCGCGCCGCACTCCCGCGTGGGCGAGCTGTCTCCCGGGCGACGCACCCGGGTCGCACTCGCCCTGGCCCTCGGCAAGCGGCCCGACCTTCTGCTCCTCGACGAACCGCTCGCCGACCTCGATCCCGTGGCGCGTGGGGAGATCATGGCGGAGCTGATGGCCGAGGCCGCCGAGCGCGGCACCAGCATCGTGCTGTCCTCGCACGTCCTGCCCGAGCTGGAGGAGACCTGCGACTGGGTGCTGGCGTTGCGCGACGGCCACGCCGAGCTGAGCGAGGACGTCGAGGCGCTGCGCGAGAGCCACACCGTCCTGACCGGACCCGCCGGCCAGGACGACACCCTCACCGGCCGGCACACCGTCGTGCACAGCCGTACCGCCGGCCGGCAGATGACCGCGCTGATACGCCGGGGCGGACCCGTGCGCGGCGACTGGCACACCGCACACCCGAGGCTGGAGGACATCTTGATCGGCTATCTCCAAGCGGACGAGCAGCCTGAGCCGGCGACCTCGGCTCCGCGGACGGAGGCGGCGGCATGAAGGGTTCCCTCTGGCTCGCCTGGCGCCAGCAGCGGGTGCCGGCGGGTGTCGGCGCGGCCGTCCTGCTGGTCACCGCGGCGATCGCCGCCTACTCCCGCTCGGGCATGCTCGACGCCCTGCACAGCGGGCTGTTCGACCACTGCGCCACCGGTCCGCTGTACTGCACCCGGTCCGGCACCGGCCTCCCCCTGCTGCTGGACATCGAGCCGCTGAAGTACCTCGGAGCGCTGAACATCGCGCTGCCGGTCCTCGTCGGCGTCTTCTGGGGTGCCCCGCTGCTCGGCCGCGACCGGGAACTGGGCACGCACCGCCTGGTCCTCGCCCAGGGCCTGAGCCGCGGCCAGTGGTTCGCCTCCCGGTTCACGCTCGCCGCGCTCACCACGGCCGCCCTCGCCGGGCTGCTGGCGGGAATGTTCGCCTGGTGGTGGCGTCCGGCCGCCGACCGCAGCTACGGACTGTTCTGGTACGACAACACCGCCCTCAGCGGCTCGGGCCCGCGTGTCGTCGCGGCCGCCCTGTTCGGCCTGGCGGCCGGCACGCTGCTGGGCCTGCTGACCCGCCGGGTCCTGGCGGCGATGGGCCTGACCCTGCTGGCGACCGGAGTGACGACACTCCTGCTGGAGTGGACGCACTGGTCCCGGATCCTGGTGCCCCCGCGCAGCTACGTCAGCGCCGGCATCGCCCCGAAGGCCCCGATGGGCGAGAAGTGGTCCACCGGCGACTACGGCCTGATCACCGCCTCCGGCCGCCACGACTCCGTGTTCGCCTGCCCGTTCCCCTCGGGAGCCCGGCTCAGGGAGTGCATGTCGGCACACGGCTACGTGGCCCGCTTCTACCGGGCCAGCCCCGCCGGTGACTACTGGGCCTTCCAGTGGACCGACACCGCGATCCTCGGCGGTCTGGCCGTCCTGCTCACGGTCGCCACCGTCCTGCTGCTGCGCCGCCGCGTCTGACACCGTCGCTGTACACCGTTCGTGCCGCCGCCTCCGACCGAGGCGGCCGCACCGAGGCCCGTCACCCGCCCCGCCTCTTCCCAGAAGTCCACCCGCTGTTCCCCTCGTTCTTCCCCTAGCACGGAGGTCGCTTCGTCATGCCCGCAGACGCCAACTCGCCGAAGAACCAACGCCTCGACCGCGCCGCCCTCACGGATCCGTACCGGCATCACGGCCCGCACGCGCGGTGCGTGGCGGACCGGGAGACCCGCCCGCACGGCCGGTCCCCGATACGTGCCGGCCGTACGCAGCTCCTCGCAGCGTCCTGACACGGCCGCCCGTGACACCATGTTGTCCCCCGTGACCCACGCCGACCGGCCGCGCCTCACGGCGATGGACGGACTCCGTCTGCTGGCCGCGCTGACGGTGGCCGCCTACCACTTCCTGGGCACGCCCACCCCGCGCTTCCGGGGCCCCACCGAGCTCCGCCCGTTCGCCCCGTTCCTGCACGAGATCAGCCGCTACGGCTGGCTCGGCGTCGAATTCTTCTTCCTCATCAGCGGATTCGTGACCTGCGTGAGCTGCTGGGGACGGACTCCCGCGCAGTTCGCCGTGGGTGCTACCAGCTCACCGTGCTCGACCTGCGTGTCGCCGAGCACGCGGCCGTACCGGCCGGCGAGGGCCGGCCTTCCTGGGCCGTCTGCGCGCTCGTCCTCACGCTCTGCCTCGGCCTGCTGGCCCTGACGGTGACGGACCCGTTCACCCGCGTCAGCGGGCGTTGGCTGGTCACCGCGGGCGCCCTCACCTACCCCTTCTACCTCGTCCACCAGAGCCTGGGAATCCCCCTCGCCAAGGGGCTGATCCAGGCCTTCCCGACACTGGGACCGCTGCCGTCCATGGCGCTCTCCGTCGTCGGCACGCTGGGTCTGTCCCTGCTCGTCCACCGCCTGGTGGAGCGCCCGCTCGGGCGCCGCCTCAGGCGTCGGCTGACGCTCGACATGCGCCGGCCCGACCCCGCCGCGCACCTGTCGCTCACCCGCGCGCGCTGACCCCGGCCTCGCTCCGAGGCGCACCGGCACCGGACCCACGCCGCCGCGCCACAACCTCCGCATCACACCGAAGGAAGCATCCGCATGCGCTTCAACGCCTCTCCCGGACGGCGACGCGTCATCGTCGCCGCGACGGCCGCCACAGCCGCCGCCCTGGCCGTCGCCCTGACGCTGGTCCTCACGGTCACGACCTACGACCACACCTCGCCGCGCGCCGCCCGGGACGGGGCGTCGGGGTCGGTGACCGGCTCCGTCGACTGCCGCAAGGCGAAGTGCGTGGCCCTCAGCTTCGACGGCGGTCCCAGCCCGACCACACCGAAGCTGCTGGACATCCTGAAACAGCGAGGACTGCACGCCACGTTCTTCGTGCAGGGCAAGGGCCACATCTCCAAGTACCCGGACATCCTGCGCCGGATCGCCGACGAGGGCCACGAGATCGGCAACCACACCTGGAACCACAAGCGGCTCACCGACCTCGACGAGAGCGACGCCCGCGAGGAGCTGGCCAGGACGCAGAACGCCATCGAGCGGATCACCGGCACCACGCCGATCCTGATGCGGCCGCCGGAGGGCCGCACCAGTCGCGAGGTGGCGAAGGTCTGCCAGGGCCTGGGGCTGGCACAGGTGCTGTGGAGCGTCACCGCCAAGGACTACGAGACGACCGACTCGGCCCTGATCACCGAGCGGGTGCTCGACCAGACCCACCGCGACGGCATCATCCTGCTGCACGACCTGCACAAGGGGACCGTGCCCGCCGTTCCGGGGATCCTCGACGCGCTGGAGCGGCGCGGATACACCATCGTCACGGTGTCGCAGCTGCTCGCTCCGGCCAAGCCGCGGCCCGGCATGGTCTACCGGCCGTGAGGTGCCCTACGCCGCGAGGCGAACCCGGCGTCGGGTGAACCCGCCGTCAGGCGAAGCGGCTGGAGGACGGTTCCGGCGGTGCCGAGGCGTCCGACCACGACCTGCCCGGCTGGTAGATCATCTGGGCGAGTTGGAGCGGGCTGACGTTCAGCAGCCGCAGGAGCGCGGCCGTCTGCTGGGCGTCGCCGGTCCACAGGCTCCGTTCCTCGGCCTGCTCGTACTGGGCCGTGTCCATCCCGATGGAGTGGGCCAGCCTGGCCGTCGTGAACTGCCGTTCCAGACGGTGTTCCATCAGCGTGCGGGGATCGTCGATCCCCATGAGGTCCGTGGTCCGGCACCACAGGACGTCCGCGAGGGCGAACAACTCCTGCTCCGTGGGGTGGTAGTCCCCGAACTCCCAGGCGTGGACGTGCGAGATGTCGATCGAAGCGCCGCACGCGTTCATCTGCTCCGCCACCTGCTGCGGCGACATTCCCAGGCTCTGCCTGGCCGCCAGGGCTACGGCGGGCACGAAGGGCGGTCGGTTCACGGGGCGGCCTCTCCTGTTGCTGTGTGCCGAGGACCTGTGCCGACGAGCCTCCGTCGTCGGGTGACGGTCCGGGCGCGCGAGCCTCGGTGCCGTGGACACCGGCACCTCGCGTGATCACGCTGCCGAGCAGAGTGTCCCTGCCGCGCTCCTCCACATGCGACGCATGTAACACACATCTGCACGGCGGACCTTGACGCCTGCCCTGTCGGTCATCACCGTCCACCACCGCAGGTCCTCACGGGGCAGGCGCGTGGTGGCCGACGGGGCAGCGGTCCGCCGGCCCGTGGAGCCGCAGGTGCGCTCGGATCAGGCCGGTTCGCCGCCGCCCAGGGCTTCTCCCTGAGAGGGAACGACTTGTCGGACGGTGCCGCGGTCCACCATGAGCCGGTGCACGCAGCCGGCCACCGGCGGCTGTGGCCCCCAGGCGTCCTCGACCTCCCACCACAGCTCCCAGGCCCCGGCCACACGGCCGTCGGCCTCGGCGATCCAGGCCTCGCCACGGTGCACGACCCCGCGGAAGTGGTCGGCGTCGAGCTGACCGGGCCGCCACTGACCGGTGCTGCCCCGGGCGAGCAGCCAGCGGGCGGCGTCCCTCGCAGTCGCACGAGGGCGGCGAGGTCCGTCTCCTCGGCGGGACGGAGGCACAGATCGTTCACGCCGGGATCCTCGCACGGGCCAGGACAGACCACCCGCGCTTTCCATCGGGCGTGCAGCGGCGGGTGTTCGACGCCTTCGAGGACGAGGAGGCGGCGATCAGGCCGGCTGTCCCGGCTTACCGGTCGGCCGTCGCCACACCGTGGGCACGGTCGTCACCGGGACACCCGCGGTCAGCAGCCGCTGCACCGGACACCGCCCGGCCACCGCGATCAGCCGCTCGGCCTGGACGGGCTCCAGATCGCCCGACAGGTGCACGTTCTTGACGATCCCGCCGTCGGCGTCGAAGGCGAGGTCCACGTCGACCTGGTGCAGCGGCCACTCGTGCCGGTCGGCGAACGCGCGCACGGTCATCGACGTGCACGATCCCAGCGCGGCCAGGAGGAGTTCACCGGGAGTGGGTCCGCAGTCGGAGCTGACGGGCTCGGGTTCGTCGGACCTGACGAGGTGCGTGCCGATCACGACGGTGCGGGCCAGTCGGCCGCCCTCGTGGACGGAGACGGTGCGTGCGGTTGCGGACATCGGTCGGCCTTTCCGGCAGTCGGGTGAGCGAGCGGCCGTAGGGCAGGTGCGGGCGCGAAGGTCAGCGGACCGCTACGGCGGTGCCAGTAGGACACCGCGGAGGACGTCGGTGTGACACGCGCGTCGCACGGCGCGCCGGTACGAGGGTGGCGGTGCGCCTCAGGCCGTCACAGATCGGTCCCGTGTCCGGTCAATGGGGGTGGAAGCAGGTGGCGGCGAGGTCCGGCCACCAGCACGCGCCGGGCGGCCGATGGACCGTCCTTGGCGCTGTCGAGTCATGGAAGGTGCGTCACAGTGTCAGACAATGCGCAGCACGGCCACGGCCACGATCACGGTCACGGGACCGGGGGTGAGGACGGGCCGAGCTGGACCCGGGCGGCCACGCTCCTCCAGGACGCGGCACCGATCACGATTCCCGATGGTGCCTCGGCGATGACCATCCACGTGGCGTGGGAGCCGGGCGACCCCGGCACTCCGCCGCACCGCCACTCCGGACCGGCGTTCGGATACGTCGTCAAGGGCGCGGTCCGCTTCGAGCTGGAAGGCGAGCCCGAACGCGTCGTCGAGGCGGGCGGCACGTTCTGGGAGCCCGGCGGCGACGCCATCCACTACCAGGACGGCAACGCGCTGGCGGACGCCAGGACCGAGTTCGTCGTCACCATGATGTGCGCCCCGGGCAAGCCCATGCTCGAACTCGTCGACGAGGACGAGCTCAAGCAGCGAGCGCATCTGCGCGCTCCGCGGCCCACGGCCTGATCCCCCTGCGCCGGACGACCCCGCCCGCCGGACACCGCCACTCAGGAGGGGACGTGCGGACGTGAACGCCTCCGGTCTCGTGCGCGTGATGCTGACCGTGCTCTTCACGGCGGCCGCCGTGCGCGGCGTGCACCGGGCCGTGGCGTTCCACCGGGCGGGACGGCGCGAGCGCGGAGACCGGATCCTGCATGCCGCCATGGCTGCCGCCATGGCGGTCATGCCGTGGAGCCACGGGTCGCCACTGCCCCACCCCGCCGGAACGGCGTTCTTCGCGGCCGCGGCCGTCTGGTTTCCCGTGACCGCCGTCCGCCGAGACTCCCGGTCCTGGGGCGCCGCCCTGGCCGGGAGCCTTCCGGCCACGACCGGGATGGCCGCCATGGCGTGGATGGAGTGGCAGGCGCACGCGATGGTCGGCCCGCCGCACGAGAAGCTCCCCGGTCCGCCGGCCACCGCGCACCACGCGGGCCTGCCCGGCCACGCGGCGCACCTCTCGCCGGCCGTCCAGACGGTGACCGGCGCACTGGCCCTGTGCCTCCTGGCATACGCGCTGTCGTCGCTGGTCCGCGTGCTGCCGGGCCGGCACACCCGGCGCGGCCCGGCCAAGGGCGCGATCGACCGGCCCGAACCGTACGGGCCGTTCTGGGACGGGTCGACGGCGCTGGGCATGAGCATCATGCTGCTCATGCCCCACTGAGCCGCACCGAGCGTCCGCCGTCGTGGCACCGCAGGTGCCCGGCGCCGGGCGCAGCCAGGCGCCTGACGTCGCGTTCATTGCCCAACGTGTTCGTCTGTCCCAAGGAGCCCGAACATCCGCACCGTTGGTGCGGGTCCCGGTAGCTCGTCGCGTCACGGAGCGGACCGCCGACCGGAGTGAGGGGGACCCGTGCGCGCGACGCACGGTCACTCGGCGCGGGTGTGTGCACGAAGGGCGGCGTCCAGCGTGCGTGTCAGCTCACCGACCCGTCCGCCGCCGCTCGGTGCCGCCGGAAAGCGTCCGAGCACGTCCACGACGGCCGGTGTCGCCAGGTGCGCCGCCCTTCGAAGGTGTGCGGCGGCCACGTTCCGATCGTCGTCGGCGGCGAGTTCAGCCGCTCTTGCTCCATGGGCCGCGGCGCCGAGAATGTGCTTGACCTGGGTGCTCCTGGCCAGCGGATGCAGATAGGCGGCGGCCGCCGCGGCCATGGCCGCCCGGGCCGCCTCGCCCGCGGCCGCGGTGTCCGTGTTCTTCGCCGCCTTGAGCGCCGCCCACGCTCTGTCGCGCAGCTCCTGCCCCCGCTCGCCGCCGCGGGCGAACGCCCACGCGGCGTCGACCGCTTCCCGGGGACGCGAGTCGTCCGGCTGGTCGCTCTCGAACACGTCGAGCACGGCTTCCGCACACGCCGCGGCGAACCCGGTGACCTCGCGGAGGTCCTGCACGCTCAGAGCGATCTCGTCTGCTTCACCTTTCACGTCTTCATTCTTGTCCCGCCGCGCTAATGACCGGCCTCGACGGTGTTCAGCGTGGTCGGGACGCTCCGGAGGGACGGGTCGGCGGTTTGGTCCGGTCCGGCCGGGTCGCGGCCTCGCGCCGGTGCCCCCCGTTCAGGGGCGCGGCGCCGGAGAGGGCGTCCGGTAGCGCACGGCGCGAGTTGATCCCGAGCTTCGTGTAGACCTTCCGCAGGTGCCACTCCACCGTGTGCGGGCTGATGAACAGCTCGGCGCCGATCCGCGCGTTCGTCATGCCGCCGGCGGCGAGCGCGGCGATCTGCGACTCCTGTGCGGTCAGGGTGTTCGTCGCCTTGGTGACGCGAGCCCTGACGTGCTCGCCGGTGGCGATCAGCTCACGGCGGGCCCGCTCGGCGAACGCGTCGGCCCGCATTCCGTCGAACATCTCGTACGCCGTGCGCAGCTGGTCGCGGGCCTGTGACGGTCGACGGTTGCGGCGGAGCCACTCGCCGTACAGCAGGTGGGTGCGGGCGACTTCCACGGTCACGCCGCCCCGGCCGAACTCGTCGATCGCGGCCCGGTAGAGGGTGTCGGCCTCGTCTCCTTCGGCGAGCAGGGCCCGGCTCCGCGCGCCGGCGCCCGCGGCCCACCCGGAATCGGTGGCACGGGTGAGTTCGAGCAGCCGGGCGAGGGAGGCGTGGGCCTGGTCGGGTCGGCCGCACCGGGTGGCGGCCTCGATGTGTTCGACCAGCGACAGACCGGTGAAGTTGAACCCGTCGTGCTCGATGCCCGAGCGGGCGGCGGCCAGGGCTTCGTCGTAGCGGGCCAGCCCGTTGAACAGGACGCCCTGGATGTAGCCGGTGGCGCCCAGGAGGGACACCTCACCGCGTTCCACGGCACTGGCCCGGGCGTCGTCGATGATGCGGGCGGCCGCGTCCGCCTCGCCGCGCCACGCGGCCAGGACGAGCGCCGCGTACTGGTGCTGTGCGTGCCCGGTCGCGGCGGCGAGCGTGTCGGCTTCGTGGATCATCCGGGCGGCCTCGGCGAAGTCGCCGTGGTGGATGTGGACTCCGCCGGCGTAGATCAGCGCCGGGGGCAGCGCACCGAGCGCACCGATGTCGCGGGCCAGCCGTACCGCGCGGGTCGCCAGCCTGTCCCACGCGTGCAGGTCCCACGCGTAGTGGATGAACGCCTCCAGGGCCACCGGAACGAGGAGGAGCCAGCGCATGGTGGCCTCGCGGGTGCGGAGTTCCTCCTGCACGAGGAGGTCCAACGCGCGGCGCAGCGCCGGGAGTCCGGTCTCGTAGCCGTCGGTGAGGATCGTCGCCACACCCTCCAGGAGGAGATCGGCCGCCTCGGAGCCCGAGGGCGGGGCACCGGATGCGCGGGCCGCGACGGCGGCGGCGCGCGCACCCGTCGGACCGTGCACCCGGCCCGCGAAGATGGTCGCGCTGATCGCTTCGAGGTAGGTCTCCCGCGCCAGGGGCGACTCGGCGGCGGTGAACTGCGCGGCGGCTTCGAGGAGGAGTGGTGCGGCCTCGTCGCTGCGGCTGCGGGCGAAGAGGATCCGGGCGCGCAGCCGCGCCAGGCGCGCGCGGTCCAGTGAGCCGAGGGGGCACAGTTCGGCGAGCGTCGCCTGTTCGGTGGCGCGGTCGGGCGAGGCCGCCGAGAAGTGGGCCTCGGCCGCGGCGACGGCCCGGCGTCCCCGGCACCGGGCGTCCGGCGTCAACTGGGCCGCGCGCTCCAGGAGTACCGCCTCGGCGGCGATCCCGCCGCGCTGCCGCGCCCGGTCGGCCGCCCGTTCCAGCTCGACGGCGACCTCCTCGTCCGGCCCGGAGGCGGCCTGGGCCGCGTGCCAGGCCCGCCGGTCGGGGTCCTGCGCGGGGTCCGTGGCCGCGGCCAGCGCCCGGTGGACCGCCCGGCGCTGCTCGGGGCCGGCCTGGTGGTAGACCGCGGAGCGGACCAGCGGGTGCCGGAAGCGGAGGAACCCGTGGAGGTCGATCAGTCCGGCCGACTTGGCCGGAGCGGCGTCGGGAACGATGTCGAGCGAGGCCGCGGCGCGGGTCAGCAGTCCCGCGTCCCCGACCGGTTCCGCGGCGGCGATGAGCAGCAGGGTGCGGGTCGGTCCGGGCAGCGAGCCGAGCCGCTCGGCGAAGTCCCGTTCCAGGCGGCGCGACACCGTTCCCCCGACACCCGGAGAGGCGGACGAGTCCAGGCCGTAGGCCAGTTCGGCGGCGGTACGGCCGCGGGAGAACTCCAGCAGGGCGAGCGGATTGCCGTGCATCTCGGCGACGAACCGGTCCCGTACCCGCTTGTCCAGCCGCCCGCCCACCGTGGATTCCAGCAGCTCCGAGGCCGCGACGGCGTCGAGTCCGCCGATCCGGGTCCCCGGCAGATCGGCGAGCGCGGCCCTCCCCTCGGGATCGCGTACGGCGAAGACCATCGCGACGGCCTCGGCGAGCAGCCGTCGGGCCACGAACTCCAGCGTCTGCAGCGACACTTGGTCGAGCCACTGGGCGTCGTCGACGACCACGAGCACCGGCCGGTTCTCCGAGGCCCGGGTGAGCAGGGACAGCACCGCGAGACCGACCAGGAAACGGTCGGGCGGGTCTCCCGCCGCCGTCCCGAAGGCCACGCGGAGCGCGTCCCGTTGGGGTCCCGGCAACTCGTCGACCTGTCCCAGGAACGGTGCGCACAGCTGGTGCAGGCTCGCGTACGGCAATTCCATGTCCGCCTCGACGCCCTGCGCCCGGGTGACCGTCACCTGTGCCGCCCGGGCGACGGCGTACTCCAGCAGCACCGACTTCCCGATGCCCGCCTCGCCGCGGAACACCCGCACGCGGGACTCGCCGGCACGCAGACCGGCCAGCAGGTCGTCGAGCGCGGCTCGTTCAGCTCGCCGGCCGACCAGATCGGGAAGCGTGCTGGTGGTCATGGGGCGCGACTCCTATCGGGCTGCGGGCACCTCGCGCGGACTGTGCGTGTGCGCGCACAGGTCCGTTCACCCGACTGACCGGGAACCGGCAGGATCTGTGACGAGCAGCCCCCTGCCGATCCGTCCGCGCGGGCGGCGAGCGTGTCACCGCCCGCCGCAGGGACCGCCGGCCATGGCTCGCGGGCCTAGGTGTATTGATCACAAGCGTTGTTGACACGTGTGATCAATACACCTAGCCGCACCGCTCCGGCGACGCGTCCGTGTCGCTCGGCTCTCCCCACAGGTACCGCAGCAGCTCTCCGTCGGTGTCCTCGGCTGCCATCTGCCGGACGGCGCCGGTGACGGCCCGGTGCAGGACCGGCGTGCCGATCCGCAGCGTGTCGTGGGCGACGGCGGTGAGTTCGATCTCGATGCTGCGGCGGTCGTCGCTGGACGTGCGGATGGTGATCAGGCCGCGGTCCTGGAGGCGGGCCACGAGACGGCTGGTCGCGGACTGGCTCAGTCCGACGACCGCGGCCAGGTCACCCAGGTAGAGCGACCCCTTGCCCGCCCACGTCCCGCGCCGCAGGGCACCCAGCGCGGAGAACTCCCGTGCCCCGAGGCCCACGTGCCGGCGAAGGTCCCCTTCGATCCGGGCCTCGATCTTCTTGTGGACGCGGTTCATCGTGGTCCATCGCTCGACCATCACCAGATCGTCGCTCACCGGAGAATGCTCTTTCCCTGTCGTGGCCCGTGTGTCCCGTCGTGGCACGACCACGGGCCTGGCCGCCGTGGCCTCGGCGCGCCTTCCTCATCAGACCGGGCAGCACCTCTCGACGTGACACTCGGCGGGGACCCGGTGCGGCGCTGACGGTCCCGGGCGCCGCATGGCGTCAGACGAGTTCGAGACCGCCGTCGACGGTGATGACCTGTCCGGTCGCGTGCCGTCCGGCGGGCTCCGCGAGGCGCAGAACCCAGTGGGCGACCTCCTCGGCGTCGGCGATGCGGTGGGTCGGGATGCGCTCACGCTCGTAGGCGTACATGTCGTTCGCGGCCTCGGGGCTGAGGCCGGCGTGGAGCATCACGTCGGTCCGCGTCGGGCCGGGAGCGATCGCGTTGACGCGAACGCCCTCGGCCGCGAGTTCCAGCGCCCAGCTGCGCGTCAGCTGCTCCACGGCGGCCTTCGTGGCCGCGTAGTGGGCGCCTCCGGCCATGGGCCGGTGTCCGTAGGTGCTGGACAGGTTGACGATCGTGCCGGAGGTCTCGCGGAGGTGCGGCAGGGCTTCGTGGGCGAGCAGGCTCGGGGCCACGACGTTGAGCGCGAACAGATCGGACACCACCTGCTTGTCGGTCTCCGCCAGCGGCATGACGGCCGTCGCTCCGGCGTTGTTGACCAGGTGGTCGAGGCGTCCCCAGCTCCGGACGGCGGTGCCGACGATCTCCGCGGGGGCGCCGTCCGCACACACGTCGACGGCCAGGACCTCGATGTTCTCGTCCATCGCCGCGGTCTCCTTCAGGGGCTGCTCGCGCCGGCCCACGCCGAGGACGTGCGCCCCGGCCCGCGCGAAGGCCACGGCCGTGGCCCGTCCGATGCCCGACCCGGCACCGGTGACGATCGCGACGTGTCCGGAGAAGATTCGGTCGGCTGAATTCGTGATCATGAGACTTCCATCGTTCGAAGGTCGACGTCCGCCGAACATGATGTGCAAGCTTTTCCCACGCAGTCAAACATGTGGATCGATCCGTGACGCGAGGCACAAGAAAGTGTCACAACATTCTCGTGGGGCCATACGGCGATCAGCGCCGGCACCGCGGAACCGCGACGGCCAGTGCCGAAAGGCCGCGGCTCCTACCGGGTCGCTCCGTCCCAGCGTGTTGTCACACACCGTCCCGGTCGCCGGTCTGATGACCGACCCACCCAAGCGATCGGAGCAGTCGTGGTTGCAACCGAAAAACGTCTTTCCACCATGGTGCTGGTGATCGGTACCGGCGGCGCGGGCCTGCGTGCGTCGATCGAGCTGGCGGAGGCCGGCGTCGACGTCATCGCCGTGGGCAAGCGCCCCAAGGAGGACGCCCACACCTCCCTCGCCGCCGGCGGCATCAACGCCGCCCTGGCCACGATGGACCCCGAGGACAGCTGGCAGCAGCACGCGGCCGACACCCTCAAGGAGAGCTACCTGCTCGGCGACCCCCGGACCGCCGAGATCGTCACCCGGGGCGCCGCGCGGGGCATCGACGACCTGGAGCGCTACGGCATGGCCTTCGCCCGGGAGGAGGACGGCCGCATCTCCCAGCGGTTCTTCGGGGCTCACAAGTACCGTCGTACCGCGTTCGCCGGGGACTACACGGGCCTGGAGATCCAGCGGACGTTGATCCGGCGCGCCGCCCAGCTGGACATACCCGTGCTGGACGGCGTCTACATCACCCGCCTGCTGGTCGAGGACGGCACCGTCTTCGGTGCGTACGGTTTCGACCTGGCGTCCGGTACGCGGTACCTCGTCCACGCCGACGCCGTCATCCTGGCCGCGGGCGGTCACACCCGGATCTGGCGACGCACGTCGTCGCGGCGCGACGAGAACACCGGCGACTCCTTCCGGCTCGCCGTGGAGGCCGGGGCGCGGCTGCGCGACCCGGAGCTGGTCCAGTTCCATCCGTCGGGGATCATCGAGCCGGAGAACGCGGCGGGCACGCTGGTCAGCGAGGCGGCCCGCGGCGAGGGCGGCGTCCTGCGCAACGCCCTCGGCGAGCGGTACATGAGCCGCTACGACCCGGCGCGGAGGGAGCTGTCCACCCGCGACCGGGTGGCCCTGGCCTCCTACACGGAGATCAAGGAGGGCCGCGGGACCCCCAACGGCGGCGTGTGGCTGGACGTGTCGCACCTGCCCCGCCAGACCGTCATGCAGCGGCTGCCCCGGGTCTATCAGACCCTTCTCGACCTGCAGATGCTGGACATCACCCGGGACCCGATCGAGGTCGCGCCGACCGCGCACTACTCGATGGGCGGGGTGTGGGTGCGTCCGGAGGACCACAGCACGGACGTACGCGGGCTCTACGCCATCGGTGAGGCGGCCAGCGGCCTGCACGGCGCCAACCGCCTGGGCGGCAACAGCCTCATCGAGCTGCTGGTCTACGGACGGCTCACCGGCCAGGCGGTGGCCGCCTACTCCGCGTCGCTCACCGCCCAGCCCCGTTCCGCCGCCGCGGTCGCCGAGGCCCGGGCGGAGGTCGACGGCCTGCTCGCCGCGGACGGGCCGGAGAACGTGCGCGCCCTGCAGCGTGCCATCCGCAACATCATGACCGAGTACGCCGGTGTCGTCCGCGACGAGGAGGGCCTGCGCACGGGGCTGGCGGAACTGGCGGCCGTCGAGAAGCGGATGGACGACGTCGGTGTGCATCCCGACATCGCCGGCTTCCAGGACCTCGCGCACGCCTTCGACCTGAAGTCGGCGGCGCTGGCGGCCCGCGCCACTCTGGAGGCCGCCCTCGAACGCCGGGAGACCCGCGGCTGCCACAACCGCAGCGACCACCCGCGGACCGATCCCGCGCTGCGGGTCAACCTGGTGTGGTCCCCCACGACCGGCGTCACGCGCGAGAGCATCTCCGGCATCCCGGACGAGATCGCCTCCTTGATGGAGGAGGTCGCGACCGACGGAAAGCTCGTCGAGTAGGCCGGGACCCGGCAGGTCGTCCTGTCGGTGTGCCGCACCCCGCGCTCGTGGCCGTACCCGGGGCCCGTCGTCCGCACCGCGGAACGGCGGGCCCTTCGCCCTGCCCCGTAACCCGTCCTTCCTCCGGACCGGGCCAGGGTGTCCCCCCTCCCCCGTGGTCCCTGGCCACGCGTCCACCACGCGTCCACCACGCGCTCACCACGTACCGGCCACGGACGGTCAAGGGCGCGGCCCGGCACCTCGGGAAGCGAGGTTGGTTCAGCGGCCCTCGTGGGCCGCGAACCCCCCACTCGACGGAGGAGAAGATTGTGGACGCCACCCTCATGGAGGCGAGACGCGGGCCCACCGCGCAGGACATCCCCGCGCCGCCGGACATCGCGGAACTGGACGACGCGGTCGCCGTGTTCACCCGGACACGCCCCTCGCTGCTGCACCTAGCGCATCGCATCGTCGGCAGTCCGACGGAGGCCGAGGACGTCGTGCAGGAGGTCTGGCTGCGGCTGCAGGGCACGGACCGGGCGGCCGTGAAGAACCCGTCGGCTCTGCTGCGGACGATCACCGCGCGGTTGGCGGTGAACGTGGCCCAGTCGGCCCGCAGACGCCGCGAGGTCAGCGCCACTCCGTGGATTCCCGACGCGGTGGACCTCGACGTGTCGCCGGAGTCGGTCGCCGAGCGGCAGGAAGCCCTCGCACACGCCATCGCCCTGCTGCTGGCCACGCTGACCCCGAGGCAGCGAGCGGCGTATGTGCTGCGCGAGGGGTTCGGATACTCCTACGACGGCATCGCGGCGCTGCTCCACCTCAGCGTCGTCAACGCGCGGCAGCAGGTGGCACGTGCGCAGCAGCGGCTCGGCAGCCGCCGTCACCGCCAGGAGGTCGATTCCGTCGCGCACCGCCGTCTCGTCCAGGCGTTCCTCGGGGCCGCGCGCGGTGGCGAACTGGCGCACCTGGAGCGGGTTCTCGTGGCGGACGCTCAGTGACGGCGCCCGCCCGGCTCGCTGTCCGATCAGGTCAGCAGGCCGACGATCAGAGCCGTGCAGACGATCACCACGACGAGGGTCAGCGCCATGCCGACCAGTGTGCCGCGGAGCCACCGTCCGAGCCGGACACGGTGCAACTCCTCCGCCGCGCTGACGCTGCCGGCGATGTGGTCCGTGACCATGCGTGCCACGTACCGCTGCTCGTCGAGGTACCACCTCTCCAGTTCGTGCTTCTGGTCCGGACTGAAGTCGTCGGCCCCCGCGGTGAACGCGGCCAGCCGGCGGCGAGCCGCGCTGAGGTGGGCCTCCTGGTAGAGGTAGGCCTCGATGTCGATCAGGCCGCGGGCGGCTGCCTGCTTGTCCGTGTCCATCGTGTGCTCCGAAGTGGGTGTAGGGCCGGCCGGTTCCCCGTGGCACCCTCGCCCAGAGCGGCATCGGTCACGGGGCGCTGGGTGGCCGCCATGACGGTGGCGGTCTCCGCGGCGACGTCGGCGGCGAAGTCCTGGGCCGTGGGTCCGAGAACGATGTCGCTCCGCATGCTCCTTCTCGGTCATGAGGTTTCCTGGCACTATCCCCCATAAGACCGGGCGGGAAGGAACGATGTGACACCGTTCGACGGCCCTGCGAACGCCGACGTTGCGACGGACAGCGCGATGTGACTCCGTGGACGCGGAGGCTGCGACTCGCGCACCGGAGCCGGGCTGGGGGGCGTGACGGGTGCCGAATCCCGCCGGACAGCCCTGCCGCCGGTGCGGCGCTTCGACGGGCGCGGGCGTGCAGTTGGCCGAAAGCGGTTGCCCGCCGGGCGAAACGTGTTCCCGGCGTGCAGGGGCCTGCACGCCGTCGTCACAGAATGCTTGGTTCCGGACGCTCAAGATCGGTCGTAATCGGGTGAAGTTGCGTATCACACGCATGTGCGGCCGGGGCGGTTTCCCGACTAACTGAACTCGTCGGAGGGATCGGGTCATTGGTGCGGTCCGAGGGGTTCGTGGGATGGCTAGCATGAGCGGCGTGCGTGAACCGGAAGCCCGCCGTCCTGAAGCGGCCGCGCTTCGGGACGTCGACGACGTCCGGTCGCCCACGTGATCTCTGCTCGTACGGACCGAGGGACCGCGGAATGCCAGTGCCTGCTCGCCCCCGTCAGCGTCGACGCGGGAAAGGGGCGCGCTCATCCCCCACCGTGTTCCCGGTGATCCTGGTCCTCGCGGCCGCGGGCGCCGCCACCACGGTCCTCCTCGCTCCCGAAGGCGCCCGCACCTGGGTCATGGGCACGGCGGTCGCCGCCTGCGTCTGCCTCGTGGCCGTCGTCAGCACCGCCTCCTTCCTCCTGCGCCGCGCCCTGCGACAGGCGGACTCCTCCGGTGGCGAGCTGGAGATGACCAAGGACAACTGGCGGCGCCAGGAGGCGCAGACGGCGCAGCTCGTGGGTGTCAGCCTGCCGGGCGTCGCACGGCACCTGAAGGGCGGCGCGAGCGCCGACGAAGCGCTCTCCCGGGTGGCCGTCCCCTCCGACCCGCACCTGCGCCAGATACTGCACACGTTCGCCGGTGAACTCGCCGAATCGGTTCGACGCACCGCCCACGCCGAGGAGCAGCTGCGTACCGCGCGGTCCGAACTGACGCAGGAGAGGGCGGAACTGGAGCGCCTGACCGGCGAGACGCTGCCCGCCGCGGTGGCCCTGCTGCGGGAGGGCAGTTCAGGCAACACCGTCCTCACCAAACTGGCCTGGCCGCAGGACGACATGCTGGCCGGTTCGGCGGAATGGTTCGTCCGGGAACTGGCGTACAGCGAACGGCGGTCCGCCGCCGCCCAGGCCGCCTCGGCCAAGGCGCTGAGCCGGGTCCAGGCGAAGACCGTCTCGATGCTGGCCGACCTGCGGGACATGCAGGACCGCCACGGCGGCGAGGTCTTCGGCGACCTGCTCCGGCTTGACCACAGCACCTCTCAGCTCGGCCTCATGACCGACCGGCTCGCGCTGCTGATGGGCGGCCGATCCAGCCGTGTCTGGAACAAGCCGATCGTCATGGAGAGCATCCTGCGCGGCGCGGTCGGCCGGATCGCCGCCTACCGGCGGGTGCGGCTGCACTCCTCCAGCAAGGCCGCGATCGCGGGCTTCGCCGCCGAGGGCGTGATGCACCTGCTCGCCGAGCTCATGGACAACGCGGCCAACTTCTCGCCGCCCATCGACGAGGTCCACGTCTACGTGGAGGAGCGCAGCGCGGGCGTCGTCGTCACCATCGAGGACAGCGGTCTGAAGATGTCCGACGCCGCCATGCGCCGGGCGGAGGAGTCCGTGTCGGGCCGGGTCACCGACCTCGCCTCGCTGCAGGGCACCCGCCTCGGCCTGGCCGTGGTGGGGCGGCTCGCCGAGCGGTACGGCATCAGCGTCAACTACCGGCCCTCCTCGCGCGGCGGAACCGGAGTCGTCGTACTGCTGCCGCAGCAGCTGGTGGCCCAGCAGCGGGAACCGCTCGTCGAGCGGCCGCGGCGCGGTGCCCAGGCCCCGGTGACCGCGCCCGCCCCCGCGGCGCCGGAGCCGGCCGCCCCGCTCGCACCGCCCGTCGCGCCCGCGGACCTCGTGCCCGAGCCCGGTCCCGCACCCTCGTCCGGCCAGGACCCCGTCACCGACAACGGCCTGCCCGTACGCGCCCCCGGCCGCACCATGGCCGAGGCCGAGCGCTCCCGGCAGAAACCGTCGGTCCCCGCGCCCTCGGCCGGGTCCGGCGAGCCGGGACCGGCGCGCGACGCCGGAAGCCAGTTCGGCGCCTTCCACCGTGCCCGGCACGGCGGTGCGGCCCCCGACCCGGCCCCCCGGCCCGAGAACGGGCCGGGAACAGCGGCCGACTAGGCCGCGAGCGATCACACCCCCGTACGCCCCCGCGCGTACTCCTCAAGGGCAGCAGCCCGCCGCCACCGCGCTTCGCCACCGCAGACGATGGATTGGAGGAACGGGCCGGGTGACCACACCGGTCACAACCCGTCCCAGCCACCATGGAGACCACTGACAACAGCCTCACCTGGCTCCTGACGAACCTCTTGGAGCGCACACCGGGCACGCGCCACGCGCTCGTCCTGTCCCGGGACGGCCTGAAGCTGTGCTGGACGGAGCACATGGCGCTCGACCAGGCCGACCAGCTGGCGGCCATCTGCTCCGGCATCCAGGCCCTCGCGCAGGGCGCCTCCGCCGAGTTCGGCGACGGATCGGGCGGCGTACGGCACTCCATGACCGAGTTCCACGGCGGGTTGCTGTTCATCGTCGAGGCCGGCGAGGGCGCGCACCTCGCGGTCATCGCACAGGAGGACGCCGACCCCGGCGTCGTCGGCCACCAGATGACGGAACTCGTCGAGCAGATCGGCGAGCATCTGCGGGCCGAGCCGCGCACGCCCGCCGCCCGAGGTGCGTCCGCGTGATGCACAAACCCGTGGACGTGGGCGATCCCGACCGGCTCTACATGGTCACGGGCGGCCGCAGCACCGCCGATGACGCCTTCGACCTGGTGACGCTGATCGTCAGCGAGAGCGAACCCAGCACCGGCATGCAGTCCGAGTACGTGCGGATCCTCGAACTGTGTCGTCACCCCACGGCGCTGGTCGAGATCTCCGCCGAACTGAAGCTGCCCGTCACCGTCACCCGGATCCTCGTCGGCGACCTTCATGACATGGGCAAGGTCAGCGCCCGTCACCCCCGGGCGGCCGAGTCGGTCGCCTCGCTCCCCGAAACCGCCCTGCTCCAGGAGGTCCTCCATGGGCTCCGCAACCTCTGAGCTGCCCTCCCAGCGCACGCCGCTGACCGACACCGCCGAGACCGGCCTGAAGATCGTCGTCGTCGGCGGCTTCGGCGTGGGAAAGACCACCCTGGTGCGCTCGGTGAGCGAGATCAGGCCGCTGAACACCGAGGAGGTCATGACGCAGGCGGGGCAGGGCGTCGACGAGACGGCCGGCGTGGAGCGCAAGACCACCACGACCGTCGCGTTCGACTTCGGCCGCATCAGCCTCAATCAGCGCATGGTCCTGTACCTGTTCGGCGCACCGGGCCAGGAGCGCTTCTGGTTCCTGTGGGACCGTCTGTTCTCCGGCACGCTGGGCGCGGTCGTCCTCGTCGACACGCGCCGCATGCAGGACTCCTGGTACGCGATAGACCGACTGGAACACCACCGGACGCCGTTCGTGGTCGCGGTGAACCGCTTCGACGACGACGCGAGCCGCTTCTCGCTCGAAGAGATCCGCAAGGCCCTCGCCCTCGGCGAGCACGTCCCGATGGTCGATTGCGACGCCCGGGTCCGGTCCTCCTGCAAGGAGGTCCTCATCACCCTCGTGGACCACCTCTACTCAATGGCCCTGTCCCAGGAGAGCACACCGTGAGCGACCCCACCGGCTCCCCGTCCGCGCCGCCGCCGGGCTGCCCCGCGCACGGCTCCGCCGTGCAGCTGGCCGGCCTCCAGTACCAGCAGACGCCCTCGCAGCTGTACCGCTCCCTGCGCCGGGAACACGGACCGGTCGCGCCGGTGCTGCTGGACGGCGACATCCCGGCCTGGCTCGTCCTCGGCTACCCCGAGGTCTCCTACGTCACCAGCCATGACGAGCTGTTCGCGCGGGACTCGCGGCGGTGGAACCAGTGGGACGCCATCCCGCCGGACTGGCCGCTGCTGCCGTACGTCGGCCACCAGCCCTCGGTGCTGTTCACGGAGGGGACGGAGCACCAGCGCCGTGCGGGTGTCATCACGCAGGCGCTGGAGGGCGTGGACCAGTTCGAGCTGGCCCGTGAATGCGAGCTGATCGCCGGACAGTTGATCTCCTCGTTCGCCGGCAGCGGTGAGGCCGAGCTGATGAGCACGTACGCGCACGCGCTGCCGGCCCGTGGCGTGCTGTGGATGTGCGGCATGCCGCAGGACAGCACGGACACCGAGCAACTCGTCGACGACCTGCGGATCTCGCTCGACGCGGGCGAGGACGACGATCCGGTGGCGGCGTACATGCGCGTCGGCGAGCGGATCACGCGGCTCGTCAAGGAGAAGCGGGAGCGGCCGGGTTCGGACGTCACCTCGCGGATGCTGCTGGACCCGGCGGGGCTCAGTGACGAGGAGATCGTGCAGGACCTGATCTCCGTCATCGCCGCCGCACAGCAGCCGACGGCCAACTGGATCTGCAACACGCTCCGGCTGCTGCTGACCGACGAGCGGTTCGCGCTCAACGTCTCCGGAGGCCGGGTGAGCGTCGGCGAGGCCCTCAACGAGGTGCTGTGGCTGGACACCCCGACCCAGAACTTCATCGGCCGCTGGGCCGTGCGCGACACGCAGCTCGGCGGTCGCCTGATCAGGGAGGGCGACTGTCTCGTCCTCGGCCTCGCGGCGGCCAACACCGACCCGCAGATCTGGCCCGAGTCGCACGTCGGCGCGGAGAACTCGGCGCACCTGTCGTTCAGCAACGGCGAGCACCGCTGCCCCTATCCGGCGCCGCTCCTCGCGGACGTGATGGCACGCACCGCGGTGGAGACGCTGCTGGAGCGCCTGCCCGACCTGGTGCTGGCCGTCGAGTCGGCGGACCTGACATGGCGTCCGTCGGTGTGGATGCGGGGACTGACGTCTCTGCCGGTGCGGTTCACCCCGACCGTCCAGTAGCGGTCGCGGCCCGCGCCGCCGGGCCGGGCAGGTGTACGGCGGCTGCCCGGATCGTCGGCGCGACCGTGGAACCGGCGACGGCTCTCAGCCGGCGTTCGGCGTGAAGCGGACCGGCAGCGACTGCGGTCCGCGGGTGAACACCCCCTGCTCGACGGGGTCGAAGCCGTCGGCGAGGCGGAGGTCGGGCATCGCGTCGAGCAGCTGGTTCACTCCGGTCTCGACCTCCGCCTTGGCCAGCAGCGCGCCGACGCAGAAGTGACGGCCGAGCGCGAAGGCCAGGTGGTCGGCGGCGGCCGAGAAGGCCGACGTCGTGGTGAGGTCGTCGCGGAAGATGTCGAACCGGTCGGGTTCGCGGTAGCGCTGCTCGTCCCGGTTGGCGGCACCGATGAGGCAGGTGACGGTGGCCCCGGCCGGGATGGTGCCGCCGCTGACCTCGACGTCCGTGGCCGACTGCCGCATGATCATGTGCACCGGCGGGGTGTAGCGCAGCGTCTCCGCGAAGGCCGCCGCTATCAGGCTCCGGTCCTCGCGGACCGCCGCGAGCTGCTCCGGGTGCAGCAGCAGGTTGGCCAGGATGCTCGCGATCGCCTTGTCGGTGGTCTCGCCGCCGGCCGCGAGCAGCAGGCTGCAGAAGGCCTTGATGTCCTCGTCGCTCATCCGGACGCCGTCGACCTCGGCGGCGCACAGCGAGGACAGCAGGTCGTCCCCCAGGTTGTCGCGCCGTTCGCGGATGATCGGGATCATGTATTCGGCGAACTCCACCCGGGTGCGCTCGCCCGCCGCGGTCACGCCGGGGTCGCCGGAGAGGTTGCCGAGGAAGGCGATCACGGCGGTGTACCAGCCGTGGAAGCGGGTGTGGTCGGCCTTGTCCAGGCCCAGCATGTCCGCGATGACGTTGACCGGGAACCGGGTCGCGTAGTCGGCGACGATGTCGGCGGAGCCCACCTGACGGAAGGCGTCGATGAGTTCACGCGAGTTGCGCTCGATGACCGGCATGAACTTCTCCTGCAGGTCGCTGCCCCGGAAGGCGGGGGCGACGAGCGCCCGGCGCACCGCGTGCTCGCGGCCGCTCAGCTGCAGGATGGTCTTGCCGTGGACCGGCTCCAGCTGCCAGTTGTAGTTGTCGGTCGTGAACTCCGCGTTCTTGTCCTTGAAGACGCGCTCGACGTCCTGGTAGCGGGAGATGATGTAACTCCGGGTCGCCTCGTGCCAGATGAGCGGTTCCTTCTCCCGCATCACCGCGTAGGCGGGGTAGGGGTCCATGGCGAACTCGGGCGAAAGGATGTCGGGAACCAGCGGTGCAGCGGACACGGAACTCCTCAGGTAGATGCCTGCGCTCACGTGACACATTAATGATCTTCCGGTGACTCAAACAGGCCAGTCCTGGCCGAAGTTGAGCGTGCAACCGGTCCATCTGGCTCACAGACAAGGGGAGTTCGCCCAGGCGTTCCTCAACGGGCCTTCACACAGGCGGTGCCCGCGATCCGGAGGGCGTGTGGGCGCTTCGGCAGCGGGCCCGCGCGGCTTCCAGGGCCTCCTCCACCTCGGGCGCGAACCGGCCCACCGGTCACCGGCCCCAGGACGATGTCGGGCAGGTCCATGGCCGTCCGCCACGCGGTCTCGATGGCCCCCGCCGGCGCGACACCGGCGAGCGTGCCGAGGACGACGACGATCGTGGACCACATCAGGGTCGCCTCGGGCACGCGGCGAGAGCCGGGCCGTCGGGCCTCGACCTCGCCGCGGACGATTCGGCGTCGTCGGTTCTTCCGCCCCGGACGGCGTCATGGGCAGTCCCGACCGGCGACCTTCGTGAGGGCCTTTCCGCCTGACCGGCTCGGATCCGCCCGCAGACGGCTGTGGCCCGTCCCGCGGGAAACGGGACGGGCCACAGTACGGGTGAAGGGCCGCGGAGGGCGCCGTACGAGCCGGACGCCTTCCGCGTGCGAAGCCTAGGCCGCTCCGAGCGGTCGTTCCGCCGGTACGGCGGTCGGCTCGCCGGTGTGCGGGATTCCGCTGTGTAGGAGAGGTGTGTCTCCCGACGGGCGCCGCAGATGGCCGGCCGGCACGACGGTCCGCACCTGGTCCGTCCCGGTCACCGCACCCGCTCCCGTGCCGCCGCTGCCGTCGATCGGCCGGCCGAGGTAGTCGTGCGCCACTCGCAGCGCCTCGGCGATCTCCCGCGTCCCGGTGGACACGCACAGCGTGTAGACCAGGTCCTCCAGCCGGGCAGGCGGCTCGGTGCCGTCGACGCGCGCCTCGGCCACGAGGAGCGTCTCGTACTCCGTGAGCAGTCTGCGCAGGGTGGCGGGGTCGGGCATGAGCATGGGACGAGCTCCTCGGATGCGGGCTGCGGGTGGGGGGCGTGCGGCGTTCCGGCGGGCGTCACTGGTGGAGGGCCTGGGCCCGGACCGTGGCGCAGCTGCGGGTGATGAGGCGGGAGACGTGCATCTGGGAGATGCCGAGCTTGTCGGCGATCCTGCTCTGCGTCATGTCCTCGAAGAAGCGCATGTAGAGGATGTCCCGCTCCCTCTCGGGCAGTCCTCGCAGGCCTTCCTTGACGGCTTCCCGGTCCACGACGGTGTCGAAGGAGCCGTCCTCGTCGCCGAGGGTGTCGGCGAGGCTGTGGCCGTCCTCGCCGGCGGAGAGTTCGGCGTCCAGGGACAGGGTGCTGAAACTCTCCAGCGCCTCCAGACCGGCCTTGACCTCGTCCTCGGTCAGCCCGGTGTGGGCGGCGAGTGCGGCACGGGACGGTTCCGGGCTGCCCGGCTGCTGGATGAGTTCGCGACGGGCCACCCGTACGCGGTTGCGCAGTTCCTGCACGCTGCGGGGCACGCGCAGCGCCCACATCCGGTCGCGGAAGTGCCGCTTGACCTCGCCGGTGATGGTGGGGACCGCGTAGCTCTCGAAGGCGCCGCGGGACGGTTCATAGCGGTCGACGGCCTTGACCAGGCCGAGGGCGGCGACCTGGCGCAGGTCCTCGATGTTCTCGCCGCGGTCGCGGAAGCGTCCGGCGATGCGGTGGGCCATGGGCAGCCAGGCGGCGACCAGGTCGTCGCGCAGCGCGTCCCGTTCGGGGCCGTCACCGAGGGCGGCGAGCCGGGCGAACAGGGTGGCGGTGTCGGGGGCGTCGTCGTGGGGGTGCCGGGAGAGGGTGCGCGTGGTGGGCGCGGGCGTGCGGGACCGGCTGGAGGTCGTGTTGCTGGGCATGCGAACAGCTCCTGGACGGATGTTCGAAAGCCCGGAATTCGGATTCCGGATCTCTGAACGCTTGGTCAGGGGTGCCGCAACGAGGAGACCCGGCACCGGAGGAGCCAGGCAGTAGGGGGATGTCCCCGCTGGGCATGCGCCTCCGGTCCGAAGCACTGAACTTCCGGGTGCCCCCGATCGCGCACCGCAAACCTCGGGTGTGGGGACGCCGGGCGTGGTGGGTCCTGGCGCGTAGGTCTGAGACCGATCAGGCAGGGGACCCGGAGGCAAGGAACGGGTGCGGGAGATGTCCCCCGGGGGAACCGGCCCGGTCCAGGCTTCTCCGGTTCGGCCCTTGAGCCGGAGAAGCCCCCTTCATCGCGGCTACAGGGCGCCCTGTGCGCAGACGCGGCGGGCGATCTCGCGGAGCTTGACGTTCTGTTCCTGGGAGTAGCGGCGCAGGACGTCGAAGGCCTGGTCCTCTGTGAGGTGGCGGGCTCCCATGAGGATGCCCATGGCCTCGCCGATGGTGTGGCGAGTGGCGACGGCCTCTTCCATCTGGGCGTGGGTGCGGGCGGCGGAGAAGGCCACCGCGGCGTGGGAGGCCAGCAGCAGGCCGGCCGTCTCGCTGGTGGCGGTGAACGCGCCGGGCTCGCGGGAGTACAGGTTCAGCGCGCCGAGGTCTTCTTCGTCGGTGTACAGCAGGAAACCCATCATGCTGCCGATCCCCAGCTTGTGGGCCTGCGGGGCGTAGGCGGGCCAGCGCTGCTGCTCCGCGGTGAGGTCGGAGATCCGGAAGACCCGCTCGCCGAGCGAACTCCTCGCGGCGTCGAAGCACGGGCCCTCCCCCAGGTGTTCCTGGAGCCGGTCGCTGTCGACGGCCAGCTGGTGGGTGGGGGCGACGGATTCCGCCTGCCGGTCGTGCAGCACGAGGATGCCGGCCGCGTCGCAGAATTCGACCAGTTCGGTCGCCGAACCCGTGATCCGCTCCAGTGTGCCGCCCACCGAATCCTGTGCCAGCAGATCACGCGCCATCGCCGCCATCTGCTGCGCGAACCCACCCCAGTCCACGTCCTCGGCCTCCCGTCTCAGGTTCCGAGCAGTCTTCTACCCCGCCGTCCTTCGGACACCCCACGGGGGGCGAGCTTGCCGAGATCAGCCGGTGCGGCCTCGGCCCGCGGTCCGACGCGAAGACGCTCCAGGGCGCCGCCCGCTTCGGTCTCCCGACGTCACCGGACGCGCTCGCCCGGCTGGCGGACGACGAGGATTTCCCGGCGCTCGCGGCGGGCCTGGTGCGATCCGCCGTCGACCGACGGGTGGCGGAGGACGTCTCCGCGCGCGCCGACCGCTGACGGTGCCCGCCGACGCGGAGCAGAACGCGTCTTTGCTCGGTCCCGCAGCGGGTACCCGGCCGGGGCGACGGACCGGCCCACGGCACGGGCCGCCGCCCCGGCACACCGCCCGTCCCTCTCCGCGAATGCCGTAGCCATCGCCCTCAGCACACCAGGAAAGGTCTTCGAACATGTCGCAGAAGGTCTCCGACAAGATCCTCGAGCGTTTGCGCGAATGGGGTGTGGAGCACGTATTCGCCTATCCCGGCGACGGCATCAACGGCCTGCTCGCGGCCTGGGGCCGCGCCGACGACAACCCGCGTTTCATCCAGGCCCGCCATGAGGAGATGTCCGCCTTCCAGGCGGTGGGCTACGCCAAGTTCTCCGGCCGCGTCGGTGTCTGCGCCGCCACCTCGGGGCCCGGGGCCATCCACCTGCTCAACGGCCTGTACGACGCCAAGCTCGACCACGTGCCGGTCGTCGCGATCGTCGGGCAGACCAACCGCAGCGCCATGGGCGGCTCCTATCAGCAGGAGGTCGACCTGCTGAGCCTCTACAAGGACGTCGCCTCGGACTTCTGCGAGATGGTGACCGTGCCCGAGCAGCTGCCCAACGTGCTGGACCGGGCCATGCGGACCGCGATGGCCCGCCGCTCGGTCACGGCCGTGATCGTCCCCGCCGACGTGCAGGAACTGGACTACTCCGCGCCCGGTCACGCCTTCAAGATGGTCCCCTCCAGCCTCGGCACGCCGCACTACGCACCCGTGCCCGCCGACGAGGATCTCGCCCGTGCCGCCGAGGTCCTCAACTCCGGTGAGAAGGTGGCGATCCTCGTCGGGCAGGGCGCCCGCGGAGCCCGCCAGGAGGTCATGGAGGTGGCCGACAGGCTCGGCGCCGGAGTGGCCAAGGCGCTGCTGGGCAAGGACGCCCTCGACGACGACCTGCCGTACGTCACCGGCTCCATCGGCCTGCTGGGGACCCGGCCGTCGTACGAACTCATGACCGGCTGCGACACCCTCCTCGTCATCGGGTCGTCCTTCCCGTACAGCCAGTCCCTCCCCGAGTTCGGCAAGGCGCGGGCCGTGCAGATCGACATCGACCCGCACATGGTCGGACTGCGCTACCCGTTCGAGGTCAACCTCGTCGGCGACGCCCGCGAGACGCTGAGCCGGCTGCTGCCGCGGCTCGACGGGGCGAAGGACCGGAGCTGGCGGGAGAAGATCGAGAAGGACACCGCCCGCTGGTGGGAGGTCATGGAACGGCGCGCCGCCGTGGACGCCGAACCCATCAATCCCGAGTACGTCGTCCACGCCCTGAACGACCTGCTGCCGGAGAACGTGATCCTCTCCGCCGACTCCGGGTCGGCCGCCAACTGGTACGCCCGGCACCTGAAACTGCGTGGCGCCATGCGCGGTTCGCTGTCCGGCACGCTCGCCACCATGGGCCCCGGCGTGCCCTACGCCATCGGCGCCAAGTTCGCCCACGGCGACCGGCCGGCCATCGCGCTCGTCG
This sequence comes from Streptomyces sp. NPDC101237, assembly GCF_044767465.1. Lineage (NCBI taxonomy): Bacteria > Bacillati > Actinomycetota > Actinomycetes > Kitasatosporales > Streptomycetaceae > Streptomyces > Streptomyces sp. NPDC101237. The sequence continues at coordinate 194,193 of NZ_JBIWNY010000004.1, forward strand.
GCGACGGCGCGATGCAGATGAACGGCATGGCCGAGCTGATCACCGCCGCCAAGTACTACCGGGAGTGGGAGGATCCGCGTCTCGTCGTCGCCGTCCTGAACAACCGGGATCTCAACCAGGTCACCTGGGAGATGCGCGCCATGGGCGGCGCCCCGCAGTTCGAGCCCTCCCAGTCCCTTCCCGACTTCCCCTACGCCGACGCCGCCCGGCTGGCCGGTCTGGAGGGCCTGCGCGTCGAGAAGCCCGAGGACGTCCGGAGTGCGTGGGAGACGGCGCTTGCCGCCGACAGGCCCTGTGTGCTGGACTTCGTGACCGACCCCGCCGTCCCGCCCATCCCGCCGCACGCCACCCTGGAGCAGATCGAGGCGGCCGCCTCCTCCGTCCTCAAGGGTGACAGCGACCGCGCGGGCATGGTGCGCCAGGGCTTCAAGGCCAAGATGCAGGAGTTCCTGCCCGGCCACCGCCACCGCGAGGACCGGCCGGGCACCGCGGACGGTGCGTGACCGGCACCCCGGTCGTGGACTTCCGGCGTCTCAGCCCACGCCCGGCAGCCGGACGGCGAGGACGCCGTCCGGCTCGGTCCTGGTCTCGAAGCGCGGCTGCGGCGCGGTCGCCGGCCCGTGCACCGGGGCACCGTCCGAGAGCCGGAACACGCTGCCGTGCCAGGGGCAGACCACGCAGCCGTCCGTGACCTCGCCCTCGGACAGCGGTCCCGACAGGTGACTGCACCGGTCCGCCAGCACGTCGATCCCGCCGTTCTCGCCCCGGACGACCACCAAGGGCACCTCGCCGAGCATGCGCCGCTCGGGGACTCCCGGTCTCAGGGTGTCCACCGGGCCGAGCCGGTGCCAGCCCGGCCGCACCAGATGGGCCACGGGCTCCGCCTTGTTGGGTCCCGCGGCCTGCCGGTAGGCGAGATGACCGCCCACGAACCCGCCGACGCCCGCGCAGACCAGGCCGCCGAGTCCGAGCGCCCGGCCGGCCAGCGGACGGCGCCCTCGCACGACGAAGGAGGCGCCGAAGAGCCACACGGCGGCGGCGTTGGCGGCCGCGTGCACCAGGCCGGTCCGCATCTGCTGCTCGTGCTGCTCCGCCCAGTCCGTCCATCCGGCCAGCCCCGCGGGCAACGCGGCCAGCGTGCCCACCCCGACGAGGACGCGGGCGGAGCGTCCGCCGCCGGGCACGAAGTCCAGGACGACGGACGACAGCCAGGCGCCCATCGGTACCTGCACCAGCACCGGATGGAGCGGATGGCCGAGCTGACGGCCGTGGAGCACGTCGCGAAGCGGGCCCAGCGGCAGGGCTCGTACGGCCTTCTGCACGGGTGTCGCGACGAGATCGAGGGCCTTGGCGTTCTCCACCCGGTCGAGGAGACCGATGCAGGAGCGCAGCAGACGGGGCACGGTGGCGGCGGCACGGAGGGTCGGGGTCCGGCGCGTGGGGACGGTGGTCATAGCTGCCGGTTCCCCTGCGCCATATCCGGCAAAACGGAACATTCGCACCGTCACCTGAACGGCCACGCACCTGGCCTGCGCGCGTCCCGGCGTACGGGTACGGCTGTCAGCGGCTTCCGGGCGGCGCGTCCGAGACGGTGCCGTCGGCCAGCGCGATACGGGCGGTGACGCTCTTGCCGGTCGGTTCCAGGCGGACCTGGAACGACTCGGCGACGGCCATGACGATCTCCAGCCCGTGCTGTCCGACCCGGCCGGGATCTCCCGGCCGGGCGGCGGGATGCAGCCGCACGCTGTCCCGCACGGTCACCTCGACCGCCCCCTGGATGATGCCCAGCTCCATCCACAGCGGGCCGGGAGCGTACTTGCGGCCGTTGGTGACCAGTTCGCTGACCACGAGCCGGGTGAGGTCCACCGCTCGTGCCGACACCGTCACGCCGTGGTCGGTCCGGGCACGGGCCAGGAAGTCGGCGGCCAGATGGCGTGCCTGGGCGATGCAGGAGTCGTCCTCGTCCAAGGAAAAGACGGTGGTCGTCGGACGGACACGTGATTCCTCATCGCCGTCACTCTCGACAGGCTGCACGCTTGGTCACCTTCACTCCCCTTGCCCCGCAGGCGTTCGCCACGTGCGCCGCGCCTCTTGTTCTTCTTACTCCAAGTGCCCAGTTCCACGAGCGCTGTTCCCCGTAGTATCTGCGGTGACTCCTCGCACAGGAGTCGGCGGCCCTGCCGCTCCAGCGAACGCAGTCGAGGAATCGGTGACAGACGCCCATCCGGACCAGCGTGGCCAACTGACCGTCAGCGAAACCACCGTCGCCGGCATCCGGGTCGTCGCCCTGCGAGGCGAATTGGACCACACCACCCGCGACATCGCCCGACGGGCCCTGGCGCCGGCGGCCGACGGCACCACTCCGCGGACCGTCGCCGACCTCACCCGGCTGACCTTCATGGACTCGGCGGGCATCAACGCGCTCATCGCCGCCTACCGCGCGTCCGCGGACGCCCAGGGCTGGCTGCGCGTGGCCGGCGCACAGCCGACCGTGCTGCGGGTGCTGCAACTCGTCGGCATCGACGCTCTCATCCCCTGCCTCCCCACGGTGCGCGACGCACTGGAGAGCTGACCCCGACAGGGGTGCCGTAAGCTGCACACGCCATATGTTGGCACATCAGTACGAAAACCGAAGGGGCGTCCAGATGGCGAAGCCGGGCAACACCACAGAGCTGGTGAGGCTCCTTTCCGACAAGGACCGGGACCTCGCCGCCGGGTGGGTCGCCGAGGTGTCGCGGACTCTGGGCAGTCGCGTGAGCGCGGCCGAGGTCGACCGCGAGCTCCGCGAACTCTACGAAGCCCTGGTGGCGGCGCTGCGCGAGGGTGCGGCCGACGTCCACTCGGAGCAGATGTACGAGGTCCGGGCCCTGCTGACCGAGCTGTCGCGGAACCGCGCCCGGCAGGGCTTCTCGCCGAGCGAGACCGCCGTCGGCGTGTTCGCCCTGAAGCAGGTGCTCGAACCGCTCCTGGCGGACGGCAGCGCCGCGGAGATCCAGGCCTACCTGCGGCTCGGCCACATCCTGGACGGCCTGGGGCTCTTCACGATCGAGACCTACACGCAGACGCGCGAGGAACTGATCACCGCGCAGGCCGAACAGCTCCTGGAGCTGTCCACGCCGGTCGTGCGGCTGTGGGACGGTGTGATCGCCGTACCGCTGGTGGGCACCCTGGACTCGGCGCGCACCCAGGTGGTGATGGAGAAGCTGCTGCAGGCTCTCGTCGACACCGGCTCCGAGCAGGCGATCATCGACATCACCGGCGTTCCGGCCGTGGACACGCAGGTCGCTCAGCACCTCCTCAAGACCATCGTCGCCGCCCGGCTGATGGGCGCCGAGTGCACCGTGTCCGGGATCAGCCCGCAGATCGCGCAGACCATCGTGGCGCTCGGCATCGAGTTCGACGGGATCGTGACGAAGGCCAGCCTCGCCGACGCGCTCAAGCTGGCGCTGCGCCGGTCCGGCGTGGACATGGTCGCGCAGCGGAGCGAGCAGCGATGAGCGAGCGCATCCCGGTCCTGCGGATCGGAGACGTCCTGCTGGTGTCCGTCCAGTCCGACCTGGAGGACCAGACCGTCCTGAATCTCCAGGAGGACCTGGCCGACCAGATCGTCGCCAGGTCGGCCGGCGGTGTCGTCATCGACATCAGCGCCCTGGAGATCGTCGACTCCTTCGTGGGCCGCATGCTGGCGACGATGGCCGCCATCTCCCGCATGCTCGACGCCCGTACCGTGGTCGTGGGCATGCGCCCGGCCGTGGCCATCACCCTGGTCGAGCTGGGTCTCTCGCTCGGCGGTGTCAGCACCGCCCTGGACCTGGAGAAGGGCCTGGCGAAGCTGCGGCGGCCGTCCGGTGCGGCCCTGCGATGACGGCGCTCTGGACGGCCGAAGAGGAACTCCAGGTTCATCCGATCGTGCGCAGCGGCGACCTCGTGCAGGTCCGCCAGATCATCCGGACACTGTCCCAGCAGTGCGGTCTCTCGCTGGTCGACCAGACGAAGATGATCACCGCGGCCAGCGAACTCGCCCGGAACACGCTGACCTACGGCGGCGGTGGCACGGCCAGGACCGGGCTGGTCAGCGCGCGCGGCCGGCGGGGTGTGGCGGCCGTGTTCGAGGACTCGGGACCCGGCATCCCCGACATCGAGCAGGCGATGACGGACGGCTGGACGTCGGGCGGCGGCCTGGGCCTGGGCCTGAGCGGCGCGCGTCGCCTCGTCGACGACTTCGAGCTGGACACCGTGCCCGGCGAGGGCACGTCCGTGACCATCGTCAAGTGGGCACGGTGAGTACCGCGGCCACGGTGGACGGCGAGGACGTGGCCTGGTTCCGGGACGCCGACTCGCTGGCACCGGCCGCCCGGGCCGCGGCGGCGACACTCGCCCGGAGACTGGGACTGACGAGCCACCGCTGCGCCGAGGTCGCCCTCGCCGTGACCGAGGCCGCCACGAACCTGCAACGGCACGCCGACGACGGGGCGCTGCTGCTGCGCGTGGTGCGCACCGGCGGCGAGGCCGGAGTGGAGTTCCTCACCATCGACTCGGGCCCCGGCATGACGGACATCCGGGCCGCCCTGGGCGACGGCACCTCCAGCGCCGGCACCCTCGGCATCGGTCTCGGCGCCGTCGCCCGGCTGTCGGACCACTTCGACCTGCACTCGGTACCGGGCCGCGGCACGGTCATGACCGCGCAGTTCTGGCCCCGCGGCGCCGAGAGCCGCGCCGTCCTCGCCGGCCCGCCGCCGGCGCGGGCCGCAGGTGTGACCAGGCCCATCAGCGGGGAGAGCGTGTGCGGGGACGCGTGGGCCACCCGTACCGTGCCCGCCGCGAGCGGACCGCCGGTCCTCCTGCTCATGCTCTGCGACGGCCTGGGCCACGGCCCCCTCGCGGCCCGCGCCAGCCAGAGCGCGGTCAAGGCCTTCCACGAGACGGGCGACCTGACTCCGGAGGGCGTCCTCAACGCCGTGCACCGGGCCCTGCGCGGGACCCGCGGCGGAGCGGTCGCCGTGGCGCGGATCGAACCCGCCGCCGGACGGGTGCTGTACTGCGGCATCGGCAACGTCAGCGGTTTCCTCATCGGTGACGGGCGGCGCCGCGCCCTGCTCTCCGCTCCCGGGATCGTCGGAGCGCAGATGCGGCGCCTGAGGACGTTCGAGGAGCCGCTGCCGCGCCACGGTGCCCTGGTGATGCACTCCGACGGCCTGACCGAACGCTGGGACCACGAGACCCTGCCGGGCCTGCTCGGTCACTCGCCGCTCGTCGTGGCCGGACACCTGCTGCGCGAAGCGGGCGTGCGACGGGACGACGCGAGTGTGGTGGTCGTCAAGGATGCCTGGTGACCTGGGACGTGCGAGGCGATCATGACACCCGACGGGCTTGAGCGGGCCCCGGGCGGCCGCGAACGGGACGAGCGCCGGGCGTCCGTCGCCACCGACCGGTCGACGCACTTCCGCCTGTTCTCCGCCCAGGACGTCTTCGGCCTGCGCCGCAGTGCTCAACAGGCGGCCACGGCGGTGGCGTTGGACCGGCAGGACCAGGTCCGTCTCGCGACCGCCCTCAGCGAACTGGGACGGGACCGGCTCGGGTGCCGTGATCTGGAGGTCACCTTCGGCCTGGACTCGGCCGACCGGCCCTCCGCCCTCGTCGTGACGTTCTCCTGGAACGGCGGACCGCCGCCCGCCCGGGACACCCTCGACCTGGTCGGAAAGCTCGTGCAGGTCGACCACCAGGCCGGCACGACGGTCAGCCGCGTCGTCATCACCCAGCCGCTCCCCGCCGAGGACACGAAACCGGACGAGCTGCGCCACCGGCTGGCTCACGCCCTCCACGGCGGCACCCGTGCCACCGAGGCGGACCATCTCCGCTCCCAGACACGGGACTTGATCGCCACCCTGGAGGAGACCCGCGCCCAGCGCGAGGAACTGCGCCGGCTCAACGAAGAGCTGGAGGAGACCAACCGCGGAGTGCTCGCCCTGTACTCGGAGCTGACCCAGGAGCTGGAGACCACCAACAGCGGTGTGCTGGCGCTGCACTCCGAACTGGAGGACAAGCGTCACCAGTTGCAGGAGGCGAGCGAGGCGAAGACCCGGTTCTGGACGAACATCAGCCACGAGCTGCGCACCCCCGTCAACTCCGTGGTCGCCCTCTCCGGACTGCTGCTGGCCCCCGGCTCCCCGGCCCTCCTCGGCGAGCAGCGGGAACAGGTCGAACTCATCGCGTCGTCCGGCCGGTCGCTCCTGTCCCTCGTGAACGATCTCCTCGACGTCGCGAAGGCCGAGGCCGGCCATCTCGACATCCATCCGGAGCCCGTCGATCTGCGCCTGCTCGTCACCCACCTGAGCCGGCTCCTCGTCAGCAGCCACGGCCGGGACGGCGTCACGCTGGCCACGCCCGGCCTGGAAGAGCTTCCGGCCCTGGTGACCGACGAGACCCTCCTGGTCCGGATCCTGCGCAACGTCCTCTCCAACGCCCTGAAGTTCACCGAGCGGGGCGAGGTGCGCCTGACCGTCGCCGCGGATCCCGAACCCACCGCCCCCGCGGTCGAGTTCACCGTCACCGACACGGGCATCGGGATCCCGCCCGAGGAGATCGACCGGGTCTTCGAAGCGTTCTACCAGGTCCGCGGCCCGTTGCAGAGCAGGCGGCCCGGCACCGGACTCGGCCTGCCCTACGCCCGTACCCTCACCGAACTCCTCGGCGGATCCCTCACCCTCACCAGCCAGGCCGGAGCCGGCACGCGGGTACGGATACGCCTGCCGGATCTCGGTCACGCGTACCCGAAGCAACACGATGCGGGAGGAACGAGCCGTGACCGGTAGAGCCGAGGACCTGCTGCCCGCGACCGTCCTCGTCATCGACGACAACGAGACGAACCGGTACCTCCTCACGAGCTGGCTGCAGCGCGCGGGACACACCGTCACGGCCGTCGAGACGGGCCGGCAGGGCCTCGAACGGCTGGACACCACGTCCGCCGACGCGCTTCCGGACCTCGCGATCATCGACGTCCTCCTCCCCGACATGAGCGGCTTCGAGGTCAGCGAACAGGTCAAGGGATCCCAGCGGACGGCCCATCTGCCGATCATCCAGATCTCCGCGGCCGCCATGAGCCCGGACGACCACGCCGAGGGCCTGCGGCGCGGTGCGGACGCCTACCTCGACCAGCCGATCGACCCCGGTGAACTCCTCGCCACCGTCACCGCCACACTGCGCTACGCCCGCGCCCGCCGACGCGCCGAACGGCTCGCGCAACGCCTGTTCGCGCTGAACAACGCGACGCTGAACGTGTACAGCGCCGTCGGCTTCCACTCCTTCGCCTCCGCGGCGACCGGCGGAGCCGCCGCCGTCCTCGCCGGCCCGGCCACCGCGGTGTTCCTCTCACCGCACGGGCAGGCGGTGCACAGCGCGACCGACGGCCCGCAGGAGACCGTCCGCACCCACCCGGTCCCGCCCGGCCTCCTGGACCAGCTGACGGCCCGCTGCCTGCACGAGGAGACCGGCATCGCGATCACCCGCCTCCCGGCCGGCCAATGGCGGGCCCTGCTGCCCGCCGACCGCCTCCAGGGAGACGTCGCCCTCGCGGTCGCCCGGACCAAGCGCGGCCGCCCGCCGGTCTGTCTCGCCGTTCCCGCCACCGCCCTGCACGGCACCGACGACGAGCAGTTCTTCCAGCAGCTCGCCAACTCCAGCGCGCTCGCGCTCGAAGCCCTGCGCACCTACAACGAGGAACACGCCCTCGGCCTCGCCCTGCAACGCTCCTTCCTGCCCAAGGAGATGCCGACCGTCCCCGGCGTCGAACTCGCCTTCCGCTATCTGCCCGCCTCCGAACACGCCGAGATCGGCGGCGACTTCTACGAGGCGGTACCGACGGTCAACGGCCTGCTGCTCGCCATCGGGGACGTCGTCGGCCACTCCCTGGTCGCCGCCACCGTCATGGGCGAGGTCCGCCACGCCCTGCGCGCGTACGCCATCGAGGGCCACCCTCCGCACCACATCCTGCAACGGCTCGAAACGCTGCTCTGCCAGTCCCAGCCCGGCATCACGGTGACCCTCTGCCTCGCCCTCGTCACCCCCGACCACCAGCTCCACATCGCCAACGCCGGCCACATCCCGCCGCTGGTGATCGACCCGCACGACGGCCCGCGGTTCCACCACCCGCACGGACCGCTGCTGGGTCTGGGCCTCCCCCACCCGCCGCCCGCCGTCCTCCCGGCCCCGCCCGGCACCCGGCTGCTGATGGTGACGGACGGCCTCATCGAGGTCCGCAACACCACCCTGGACACCAGCCTCGCCGAACTCGGCGACACCGTGGCCGCCGGACCGACCGACCTCGAGGACATGTGCGACCTGCTGCTCGACCGCTTCGGGCAGAACAAGGACGACGACATCGCCCTGATCACGGCGTCGCTCGGATGAGAAGGACGAGGGCGCGGAGGCGGCGCATCCCGGCGGGCTGACGGTGCGTCACGTCTCCCGCGGTGCGGCGTAGGAGGGCTTCCGGGGGATACCCGGCACGCATGGAGAGGCTGCGCAGGGCACGGCGGGCGGAACACCGGGACAGCGGCGAGGACGGGGAACGTGCGATACCGACGCCCGAGGAGGCGGGGCCCGGAGCCGATGTGGAGCGGCGGGCGCCGGACGCTCCGACGAAACTCCCGAAGCGCGCCTGGGTCGCCGTCCTCAAAGGCTCCGTGCGCGAGTTCGGGGCGGACGAACTGACCGACCGCGCCGCGGCTCTGACCTACTACGGCGTGCTGTCGCTGTTCCCGGGCCTGCTGGTGGTGGTCTCGCTGCTGGGATTCGCGGGCGGGTCGACCGTCGACGCGGTGCTGCGCACGGTGCGGCCGCCGGCGCCGGGAGCGGCGCGGGACATCGTGACCGAGGCCGTGGAGGAGTTGCGGGGCAAGGCCGGTGCCGGGTCCGTCATCGCGGTCGTCGGTCTGGTGCTGGCCCTCTGATCGGCCTCCGGATACGTCGCGGCGTTCATCCGGGCCGCGAACACGGTCTACGACATGCCGGAGGGCCGCTCGCTGTGGAGGATCCTGCCCCTGCGCGTCCTGCTCACCCTGGCGTTGATGGTGATGGCGGCGGCAGGTGCGCTGATCGTGGTCTTCACCGGCGGCGTCGCCCGCCGGGTCGGCGCGACCCTCGGGCTCGGCGACGGCGTGCTCACGGTGTGGTCGATCGCCAAGTGGCCCGCGCTCGTGCTCCTGGTCACGCTGATGATCGCCGTCCTGTACTGGGCGAGCCCGAACGCGAAGGTCCGAGGGTTCCGGTGGATCACGCCGGGCAGTGTCGTCGCCCTGCTGATCTGGCTGACGGCCTCCGCCGGATTCGGGTTCTACGTCGCCGGCTTCGCCTCGTACAACAAGACCTACGGGACCATGGCGGGCGTCGTCGTGTTCCTCGTCTGGCTGTGGATCAGCAACCTGGCCATCCTGCTGGGCCTGGAGTTCGACGCGGAGACCGCGCGCCAACGGGCCGTCGCGGGCGGCCTGCCACGCGACACGGAGCCCTACGCCGAGCCCCGTTCCACCCGGACCTGGGACGAGGCCGACGTACGCCGGCTGGAGGAGACCGCGCTCTCCCCCGCGAACAGGACCGGCGACGACTGTCCTGAAACCGGCCGATCGGGGTACTCGCGCGATCGTCACACCGCCGGGCACGACAGGCCGGGCGGGCGGGAACGGAACGGGAGGTGAACGCCGTGTCGAGCACAGAGCCGCAGCACGCCTCGACGAGCCCGGGCACGGAGAGCCCCGGCCAGGAGCCGGTCGGCGAGTTGGTGCAGCGGGCCTCGCAGCAGCTGACCGAGCTGGTCCGCGGCGAACTGAGGCTGGCGCAGGCGGAGATCAGGGAGAAGGGCAGGCACTACGGCAAAGGCGGCGGCCTGTTCGGCGGCGCCGGTGTCGTCGGCTTCCTGACACTCCAGGCGCTGGTGGCCACCGTCATCGCCGCGCTCGCGGTGGTGCTGCCGGTCTGGGCCGCCGGGCTGATCATCACGGCCGTACTCGGCGTGATCGCCGCGGTGCTCGCCAGGAGCGGAAAGAAGCAGATCGGGCAGGCGGCACCGCCCGCGCCCGAGCAGACGGTCGAAAACGTGAAGGCCGACGTGGCCACGATCAAGGAGAGTGCGCACCGATGACCCAGCCGCCCCACGACGAACCCACCGCTTCCACCCCGGAGGAACTCCGCGAGCAGGTGGAGCAGACCCGAACCGAGCTCGGAGAGACGGTCGAGGCCCTCGCGGCGAAGGCCGACGTCAAGGCGCGCGCCCGGCAGAAGGGCGCCGAGGTCAAGGAACAGGCCGCGGACCGGGCCCACGCCGTGAAGGAACAGGCCGCGGACCGGGCCCACGTGGTGAAGGAACAGGCCGCCGCGAAGGCCGACCAGGTCAAGGCCAAGGCCGCCGACATCGCGCACCAGGCCCAGGACCGGCTGCCCGACCCCGTCACCGACAAGGCAGCTCAAGGCGCACGGCTGGCCCAGGACAACCGCAAGGTGCTGTGGGCCATAGCGGCCACCACGGTCGTGCTGTGGGCGATCCTCCGCCGTAAGAGGTGAGCGGAGTGAAGGCGTCGAAGATCGCTTACAAGCCGGTGGGGCTGGCTCTCGGTGTGGCCGGCGGCCTGATCGCGGGAGCACTGTTCCGGCAGACGTGGAAGGTGCTCGGCCACGACGAGGACGCTCCCAAGGCCACCGACGAGTACCGGTCCTGGAACGAGGTACTGACCGCGGCAGCACTCCAGGGCGCCGTCTTCGCGGTGGTCAAGGCGGCCGTCGCCCGTGGCGGTGCCACCGGCGTCCGCGGCCTCACCGGCACCTGGCCCGGCTGACGCGCGCACCGCGACCCGGCACCGGACGCGGGAGGCCGTTCCGCCCGCGTCCGGTGCCGAAGTGTTTTTCCTGACGGGCGGCCCCCGCCGGCACCGCCCGGCGCCGTCCGGCGCCGTCCGCTCCCCGCCCTCCCCCGGCCCTCTTCTCCCCGCCCTCCCCCGGCCCTCTTCCGCGCCTTCGCTCACCGCGGACGCTCGGGCGCGGACACAGCCTGTGACCGACGGCGACCCGTCACCCCGTGCGGTGAACACGGTGACGCATGAGAAGAGCGTGGCAGGAAACCCGGGGAGCGGTTCACCGGGCAGCCGGGACGCCGTGCGCACGACGGGCCGTCGGGTTCGTCCTCGCGGCCCACCGCCTCCTGCCCGAGGCCGCAGCGTCCGCAGCAGTGGCCTGAGGACGTCCGGCCTCGCCGGAAATCCGCCCCGAAACCAGAGCCGGGACCAAGCCGCACCGCCCCCGGAGCAAGGACACCGCACATGACGGGTAGAACGTTGTCGCCTCGCCTCTCCGCCGAAGAGCAGCCGGGTACCGCACCGTACGACGGAATCACGCCGGAGGAGGCCCGCACGGAGGCCTCCGACCGGTTCGCCGCCGTGGTCGGATCGCTCGACGCCGGCACGATGGAGTTCCCCGTGCCCGGGTCGGGGCGGACCGCGGTCCGCCTGGCGGCCCTGCAGACGATCGCCGAGGAGGATCTGTGCCTGGCGCGCCTGGTCGAGGGACATGTCGACGCTCTGGCCATCCTCGCCGAACTCGGCGGGCCGGCGCCGCGGGCCGGTCAGCGCTGGGGGGTGTGGGCCGCGGAGCCGCCCGGCACGACCCTGGAGGCTTCTCGCTCCGGCACCGGATGGACGCTCGACGGCGTGAAACCGTACTGCTCAGGAGCGCGCAGCTGCACCCACGCCCTGGTCACCGCCCGGGTGGCGGACGGACGACGGCTTTTCGCCGTCGCCGTCGACCCACGCTCCTGCGTGCCGGTCGAGGGCAGCTGGCAGGCGGTCGGCATGGCCGGCAGCGACACGCCAGGCGTGCGATTCGACCGGGTACCCGCGACCGCCGTCGGAGAGACCGAAGCCTATGTTCGCCGGCCCGGCTTCCAGCACGGCGGGATAGGAGTCGCGGCCTGCTGGTACGGCGGAGCCGTCGCCGTCGCCCGTACCCTCCGGCGCGCCGCAACCCGACGGCCCGACCCCCACGCGGACGCCCACCTGGGAGCTGTCGACATCCAGTTGCACGCCGCCGCGGCGGTTCTGCGACAGGCGGCCGCCGACATCGACGCGGACCCGACGGACCGTACCGGCGACGCACGGGTACGCAGCCTGCGCGTGCGGGCCTTCGTCGAGTCGGTCTGCACGGAGGTCCTCACACGGGTCGGCCGGGCCACCGGGGCCGGGCCCCTGTGCCACGACCTTCGTCACGCCCGCAACGTGGCCGACCTCACCGTCTATCTGCGCCAGCACCACGGCGAACGCGACCTCGCCGAACTCGGCGCCGTTCTCGCCCGCCCGCAGGACTCCCGATGAGCCGGCACTTCGCATCCGCCGGCCCGGCCGCCTCGGGCGCGGCGAACCCGATCCAGGAACCCGGGACCGACGAGTCGGACTGGCGCCGCTGGGGAGGGTGGGAGTCGATGCCGGACGTCCGCCTGCCGACCCGCGGCCGGGTCGTCGTGGTGGCCGCACACCCCGACGACGAGATACTCGGCTTCGGCGGCGCGATCGCCCTCCTCGCGCAGCAGGACGTGGAGCTGACGATCGTCTCGATCACGGACGGCGAGGGCTCGCACCCCCGCAGCCGGATCGTGACACCCTCCGCCCTCGCACGACTACGAGCGCGCGAACTCCGGTGCGCTCTCGACGAACTGGGCGCGGCCCGCGCCCGGGTGGTCCGCCTTCACGTGCCGGACACCGGTGTGGCCCGGCACGAGGCACAGGTCGTGGCCGCCCTCGCACCGCACCTGCGCGCCGCGGACCTGGTCGCCGCGCCCTGGACCGGTGACGTGCACAGCGACCACGAGGCGGCCGGACGGGCGGCCGTGACGGCTGCCCGCCGCACGGGCACCTCCTGTGCCCTGTACCCGGTCTGGATGTGGCACTGGGCCGTGCCGGGAGACCCGCGGATCCCCTGGCACACAGCCCGTCGCCTCGAACTCCCGCCGCACGTCAGGGCGCTGAAGCGGGCGGCCGTCGACCGGTTCGCCACGCAGATCCGGCCGCTCGGACCCGGAGCCGACGAGGCGGCGATCCTCCCGCCCGAGGAACTCGCCCACCACCTTCGCCCCATGGAGGTCCTGTTCCAGTGAGCACCCCGCCCTCGTACTTCGAGACCATGTACCGCGAGGCGTCCGACCCCTGGCACCTCGGCGAACGCTGGTACGAGCAGCGCAAGTACGGCCTCACCCTCGCCGCCCTCCCCCGCCCGCGCTACCGGCGGGCTTTCGAACCCGCCTGCTCCGTCGGCGAGTTGACCGTGCGACTGGCCGAACGCTGTGACCGTCTGGTCGCCTGCGACCGTGTCCGGTCGGCGGCGCGGACCGCGGCCCGCAGGACCGAGGACCTGGCCCACGTCGACGTCCGCCACCTCGCCGTCCCCGCGCAGTGGCCGTCGGGCACCTTCGATCTGATCGTCCTGTCCGAGCTGTTGTACTACTTCGACAGCGAGGAACTGGACACCGTGCTCGGGCTCACCGTCCGTTCGCTGGAGGCGGGCGGCACCCTGGTCGCCGTGCACTGGAATCACACCGTCCCCGAGCATCTGCGCACCGGCGACGAACTCGCCGTGATCCTCCGGAACGTGCCGGAACTCGCCCTCTCGTGCGAACACCGCGAGGAGGACTTCACTCTGCAGACGTTCGGGCGCCGCCGGGACGACGGCTCCGCCCCCTGCTCCCCCGCCGCTGCGGAAGGTCTGGTGTGAGGCCTCGCGCGCTGGCCGTCCTCCTCCCCGCCCACGACGAGGAGAAGCGGCTCCCCCGAGCCCTGGAGGCGATCCGCGCCGCCGCCCTGCACCCCGCCCTGCGACGGGTGCGGACGATCACCGTGGTCGGCGCGGACAGCTGCGCGGACGGCACGGTCGGGGCGGCCGCCCGCGCGGGTGCCCTCGTCGTCGAGGTCGAGGACCGGAACGTGGGCGTGGCACGGTCCGCGGCGGCACAGCGCGCCCTGGAGATCCTGGACGGCCCGGCGGGAGTGTGGTTCGCCTCGACCGACGCCGACAGCGTCGTCCCGGCCGAGTGGCTCGCCTTCCAGTACGCACGCGCCGGTGAGGGGTGGGAGGCGGTCGTGGGAACGGTCACCGTCACCCACTGGCCTCGCCGGCGCGCCTGCCTGGCCGCCCGCCACCAGCTTCTCTACACCGCGTCCCGCCCGGCCCGCGGCCCCTGGCACCACCCCCACGTGCACGGCGCGAACCTGGGTGTGGCCGCCGAGGCCTACGGGGCCGTCGGCGGCTTCCCTCCGCTCCCGGTGGGCGAGGATCACGGTCTCGTCGCGGCGCTCGGCGCCGGGGGGCACCGGGTCCTGCGCACCGCCGAATGCCCGGTCGGCACGTCGGGGCGACTGCGCCCGCGGGCCCCCGGAGGGTTCGGCGACCGGCTCGCGGCCCTGGCCCTGGAGACGGGCCCACCCTAGGGACGGGCCGGGTGGGGCGCTTGCTCAGACTGGGCGCAGTTCGCTCTCGGACCGGTGCGAGGGCCGCGGCGACTGCCGTGCCACGGCCGGCGGTGGCGGGATGACGACGGCCTGCGTCGTGCTGCCGGGCGCGGGATCGAGGTAGGCGTGGGCGACCTGCAGCGCCTGCGCTATCTCCCGCGTGCCGGTGGACACGCAGAGCGTGTAGGCCAGGTCCTGGCGACGCGCCTCGGAAGCGGTGTCCTCGGGGGACGTCTCCGCGGTGACGAGCGACTCGTATGCGTCGAGGAGGCTGCGCAGGGTCGCGGGGTGAGGCATGAGCATGGGATGGGCTCCTGGGACGAGGTGGCGGGCGGTGGAATAGGCGGGCGGACGGCGCTGAGGCGTCACTGCCCGCCGAGGGCCTCGGCGCGGACGCGGGCGCAGCTGCGCGTGATGAGGCGGGAGACGTGCATCTGGGAGAGGCCGAGGCTCTCCGCGATCCGGCTCTGCGTCATGTCCTCGAAGAAGCGCATGTAGAGGATGGCGCGCTCTCGTTCGGGCAGCCGGCGCAGCCCCTGCTTCGCCGCCTCCCGGTCGATGACGGTGTCGAAAGAGCCGTCGGAGTCGCCGAAGGTGTCGGCGAGGCTGTAGCCGTCGTCGTCGCCTGCGGAGAGTTCGGCGTCCAGGGACAGGGTGCTGAAGCTCTCCAAGGCCTCCAGCCCGGCGCTGACCTCGTCCTCGGTCAGGCCGGTGTGGGCGGCCAGGTCGGCGACGGTCGGCTCGGGGCTGCCGGGGTTCTCGGTCAGTTCACGGCGGGCGACCCGGACCCGGTTGCGGTACTCCTGCACCCGGCGCGGGACCCGCAGCGCCCACATCCGGTCGCGGAAGTGCCGCTTGACCTCGCCGGTGATGGTGGGCACCGCATAGCTCTCGAAGGCACCGCGCGAGGGGTCGAAACGGTCGACGGCCTTGACCAGGCCGAGCGCGGCCACCTGGCGCAGGTCCTCGATGTTCTCGCCGCGGTCGCGGAAGCGTCCCGCGATGCGGTGCGCCATCGGCAGCCAGGCGGCCACCAGTTCGTCGCGCAGCGCCTCCCGCTCGGGGCCGTCGCCGAGTTCGGCGAGCCGGGCGAACAGGGCGGCGGTGTCGGGGGCGTCGTCGTGCGAGCGACGGGACGGGGCGTGCGTGCTGCGGCCGGGCGCGGTGTTGATCGACATGCGGAATCGCTCCTGGACGGTCCCAGCGGACCCGGAACCCGGTTCCGGAATCCCCTGACTTCTTCTCGGGGGGAGTTGCCGCAGCGGAGAGACAGCGGCACCGGAGGGCGCCGACAGCTCGGAAACGATCCCGCTGGGCTTGCGCCTCCGGTCCGAAGCGCTGGCCACCCGTCTGCCCCCGGTCATGGGCCGCAAACCCGGTACTCCGTCGTGCGGGGTGGGGCGGACCGGCTCGCGGCGTGGGCGGCCAACGCGGGGGCGGCCAGCAGGCAGGCGGCCCGGCTGACGACGGATTCGTCGACCCAGGTCCGCCCTGCCCCGTCGTCGTGGCGGGGCTCGTTGCCTTTGACCCGGTCCTCACGGAAGCGCGGCGGTCACGGCTTCCCGCTCGCGGAGTGCCGTGACTCCCGCGCGCCAGGCGCCGAGGATCCGGTCGGCCAGGCGGTTCTCCAGCCAGGTCGTCGCACGGATCCCGAACACGACGTCCGCGTCGAGCCGCGGTTCGCTCTCCAGCAGCCCGCCGACGACGTCGTGGCGTACGACCTGCTCGTGCACGGCGTCCGCCTCCACGTGCTCGGTGTAGAACCGTACGGCCGCGGGGCCCGCGCCGGCGCGTCGCATCGCCTCCGCGAGGCGGCGCGAGGCCGGCGAGGAGGTCACCTCCACACAGGCGAAGTGTCCGACGAGGGCGGCCCGCAGCGAGCGATGCAGCCCGAGCAGGGACATCAGGTTGACGGTGGCGAGCGCTTCGGCGGGAGCGGCGTCGACGTACCGGCCGTAGGTCGTGTCCAGGCCGAGGTCCGCCATGAGGGCGGCGAAGAGTTCCGCGTGGATCTCGTCGGCGCGTCCGGCGCCGAACTCGTCGTACTCGATGGCGACCATGGCCGCCTTGGCGCGTCCGCGCAGCCGCGGGATCACCCAGGCGTGCGGATCGGCCTCCTTGAGGTGGTAGAGCGAGCGCAGCGCGGCGTACTCCCTCAGGTGCCGGAGGGAGCCTTCCGCCTGGAGGTGGTGCGAGACGCTGTCTCCGGGATCGGTGGCCGGTTCGGTCTGGAGCTCGTCGAGGGCCCGCTCGGCGGTGTCGGCGTCGGTGTCGACCGGCACGTCGGCGCGGAGCGCGCAAAGGAAGCGGTCCTCCAGCGCTCGGCGGACGGCCAGCAGTCCGCTGTCCCATTCCAGGTCGTCGGGTACGCCGTCGAAGCCCCGGTAGTGCAGTTCGTAGAGGGCGTAGAGCGCGAGCTGGAGATCGTCTCCGTACGGCGAGGAGCGCGCCGGGGACGGAACGGCCGTCGGGTCGGCACCGCGCAGGGCGTCGAGTACGGCTGAGGAGAGCGGGCCGCGGGGGGCCGGCAGGGGTGGTGCGGAGCTACGGGTCATGCGGCGCCGCCTTCCCGGGGCAATCCGCCTTCTCGCGGTCGCTCGCCGCGGCAGCGGTGGCTGGTGTCGCACCAGGGGAAGATCCGGCTGCGGCGGCAGGTGCAGACGGCGACGGCGAACCGCTTCGACGCGGTCACCTCGCCGTCCTCGCCCACGACCTCGACCGGGCCTTCGACGAGGAGCGGACCGTCGCGCTGGACGCGGATGCGGCAGGGGCGCTCAGGTGTGTTCGGCACGGATCACCACCAGTTCCTCCGTCGTGCCGTCGTGGGCCAGGCCATGTGCGCGCAGCCAGTCGAGGCGGGAGCGCAGGACCTGTCCGAAGGGCAGGCGCGCCCGGTCGACGACGCGGGCGCGGAGGCCGGCCGCCGTCAGCCGGGCGAGCGTGGTGCCGGTGCCGCACAGGTGCGAGTGCACGATCAGCAGCGTTCCCCTGGGCCGCAGGATCCTCGGTGCCGCGTCGCAGATGCGGTCGATCAGGGCGCGTCCGTCCGTACCGGCGTCCCACGCCCGGGCGGCTCCCCGGCAGGGCACTCCGTCCGGTGCGGGCACGTAGGGCGGGTTGGCGATCACCAGGTCGAAGCGGCGGCCGCCGGGCAGGCCCGTCGCCAGGTCCCCGTGCCGCACGCGCAGGCGTTCGCCGTTGAGCAGGGCGTTGAGCCATGTGACGGCGACGGCACGCCAGGAGATGTCGACCGCGGTGACCCGGCCGCCGAGCCGGGCCGCCTCCATGGCGAGCATGCCGCTTCCGGTGCCCAGGTCCAGGACGTCGGTCTCGCTCGTGATGTGCTCCCTGCGCAGCGCCCGTCGCAGCAGGCGGGTGTCGGTCTGCGGCGCGTAGACACCGCCGGGTACCCAGCAGTGGAGCGGCCGTGGAGGGGCCAGGAAGTCGGCGGTCACGATGCCCTCCTCAGCCGGCCCGTTCGCACGGGCCGTGCGGTCGGGACGGAATTCGTCGGTGGTCAGGATCGCGGTCCGGGTTTCCGTCCGCCCGGGCCGGAAACCCTTTTTGCCGCACAGCTCCCGATTCGCCGGGTGGGCTGCCTGTGCGCGCCGGTCAGGTCCCGGTGCCGGAGGGGCCCTCGACTCTCGCGTGGACCGCGGCGGTCAGGGCGGTGCGCACCTCTTCCGGAAGCCACCCGCAGTGCGGCCACTGCCTGATGTGCTCCGCGACCTCCCGGAGCTTGGTGTCGGTGCGGTGCGCGACGTCCCGGAGGATCTCCCGGGCCGTCTCGGGGGTCACTCCGCTGTGGGCGATCACCACGCCCACGGCCTGGTCGACCGTCGCGTGGGCGGTGACGGCGTGCCGGAGTTGGGCGATCTCTGCCTGGAGCGCCGCGAAGGTACGGCGCTCCGCGTCGTCGGACATCGTCGTGAGGGCTCCTCGATCGGGCCGCGGTACGGCGTTTTCCTTATTGCTGCCCGCACGAGCCCCGCGGAGAGGGACCAGGAACGCAAGGTCGCCTCATTCCTGTCCAGAAAACGAAACACGACCTCCTCGGTGCGGAGGTCTCGCGGTGACCGCCTCCGGGTCGAGGTCACGGCGCTGGCATGATGACGGCATGGACTCGCTGACGTTCGAGAGCGACGACCTCGGCGAAACCGAGGAGTTCCTTTCGCGTGCCTACGCGAGGATGCGTATCGGGAGCACGACTCCCGCCGCGAGTACCGCGCGCGTGCGCCGCGAAGCGGCGAGTTCCTTCAGCGTGGACGAGATCGACCTCGACTTCGAGATGTCGTACTCGGTCAATCCGCTCGGCCGGATCTGCCTGTGCGTCGTGCACGAGGGAACCGTCCAGGACCACGCCTTCCACGGCGTCCGGGATTCCTTCGTCCCCGGCGACACCGTCCTGTTCGCGCCGGACGACCTGCCGTACGCGGGACGCATCTGCACCGCCCGCTACAACATCACGATGCTCGACCCCGGTCTGCTGGACCAGGTGGCCGCCTCCTCCGATCCGCGCCCTGCCGAGCGGGTGCGGCTGACCGGGCACCGGCCCCGGTCGCGGGCCGCCGGCGACCGGCTGAAGGCCACCATCTTCTACGTGCGCGACCATGTCCTCGCCGACCCGGACACCGCGGCGGAACCCCTCGTCGTCTCGGCCGCCGGCCAACTGCTGGCCGCCAACGTCCTCGCCGCCTTCCCGAGCACCGCCGGGACCGGTCCCACGGCCCAGGACCGCGGCGACGCCCACCCGGCGACCCTGAGGCGGGCCATCGCCTACATCGAGGACCACGCCGACCAGCCGATCACCGTCGCCGACATGGCGGCCGCCGTCCACGTCACGATCCGCACCCTCCAGTACGCCTTCCGCAGGCATCTGGACACCACGCCGATGGCCCACCTGCGCAAGGTGCGGCTGGCACAGGCGCACCGGGACCTCGTCGCGGCCGATCCGCACAGCGGGGTCACCGTGGCCGCCGTAGCCGCCCGCTGGGGCTTCGCCCACCCCGGCCGCTTCGCCTCCCTCTACCGTGACGCCTACGGAACCGGTCCGGCCGACACCCTGCGCGACTGAACTGCCGGGCTCGGGACGCCGGAACGCGGTCAGGGTCGGGGCGGACCCCTCTCCGACGTACACCCGAGCCCGGTGCACACACCGCGGGCGCGGCCCCGTCGCGCCGCTTTCCGCCGGCCCGTCGGGCGTTTCCCGCCACGCCCGACGGACACTCGCCCCGGACAGGCCAGGTTTCCGGACGGCAGTCGTCCGACGCGCGACGGCCCTGGTCAGGGCGTACTCCACCGAGCGCGGACGATCCGCTCGCAGGCCGGGGAGCGCTCCTCGAAGGACAAGGAGACAGTGTCATGCCGACAGGATCGCCCTCGTACGCATCCGGACCTCTCGACGGTCTGTCCGCCGTGGTCACCGGCGGCTCCCGGGGGCTCGGCCTCCTCGTCGCCGACGAACTGATGCGCCGCGGCTGTCGTGTCACGCTCGCCGCGCGGGACGCCGCCGAACTCGAACGGGCCGACGGGCTGCTGCGGCGGCGCCATCCGGCCGGCACCGTCCGCACCGCCGTGACCGACGTGCGCGACGAGCGGGCCGTCGCCGAGCTGTTCCGGCGGACCGCGGCGGCCTGCGGAAGCGTGGACGTCGTCATCGCCAACGCGGGCATCATCCAGGTCGCCCCGGCCGAAACCGTCGGCACGGCCGGGTTCGGCGACGCGATGGCCACCATCTTCGACGGAGCGCTCCACACGAGCCTCGAAGCCCTTCCCCACCTGCGCGAGAGCACCGCCGGCGGGAGGCTCGCTCTCATCGGCTCGGTCGGCGGCCTGCTCGCGGTTCCGCATCTGCTGCCGTACTCGTGCGCGAAGGCCGCCGTGGGAGCCCTGGCCGAAGGACTCCAGGAGGAGGCCGCCCGGGACGGTGTGTCCGTGACCGCGGTGCATCCGGGACTGATGCGCACCGGCTCGCATCTGCACGCCGAGTTCGGCGGGGACCGGCGACGCGAGTTCGCGTGGTTCTCCGCTCTCGCGGGCACCCCGCTGGTGTCGATGGACGCGCGCCGTGCGGCGGAGCGCATCGTCACGGCCGTTCAGCGCCGCCGCCTCCGTCTGGTCCTCACCCCGGCCGCCCGCGTGGCCGACAAGGCCCACGGCCTCGCCCCGGTGCTCACGACACGGCTCGGCCGCGCGGCGACCGCGCTGCTGCCCGCCGCGGCGGGTGACCCGGAGCTGAGTCCGGGCATCGACGTGGAACCGGCCGCGCCGCGCACGCTCGGGGAGCGCCTGCGGTCCGCGGGCAGTGCGCTGAACGACCGGGCGGCCCGCGCCTACAACGAACGGCACCGCGTCGCCGCGGAGCGCCGCCGGGCCTGACACCTGAGGGCGGGTACCGGGGGTGGCGACGCGTCCCGCGAGCGGAGTGTGCGCGCGGGACGCCGACGTATGCATGAGACGCGCGCGACTGGACAACTGGATCACAGGTCAGTCGGGAACAGCGGGCCGTAGAGGCCAGGGTGGAGTACGCGTCATGCCGCGAGCACGTGAGGACGCCCGTTACCGGCATCCGCGGCACGAACGGCGGGGAGAGGCCCGGCTGCCCGGGGTGGCCGCGACCCTCACCGCCATCGCGCTGTACCTCTTCCTCCCTCAGCAGCTCCTGGTCGCGCCCCGTTTCGTGCTGCCCGCCCTGGAGTTCCTGCTGCTCGTCCCGCTCATCGCGGTCAATCCACGGCGGCTCACCCGGCAGACGCGGGCGTTGCGGGTCGTGTCGCTCACGCTGGTGGCCGTGATCGCGGCGAGCAACCTGCTCGCGCTGGGCACTCTGATCCACGAACTGGTCACCGCCGAAGTCAAGGACGGCACAGGGCTGTTGGTGGCCTCGCTGCAGATCTGGCTGACCAACATCCTCGTCTTCGGTCTGGCCTACTGGGAGCTGGACCGTGGCGGTCCGGTCAGCCGGACCCAAGTGCCGCGCGAAGCACTGCCGTTGGCGGACTTCCGGTTCTCGCAGGACGAGAACCACGACGCCGTCCAGGAAGTCTCGGACGGCTCCAGCAGGTCGTCCGACTGGGTACCCACGCTGATGGACTACCTCTATGTGTCGGTGACCAACTCCACGGCCTTCAGCCCCACGGACACCATGCCGCTCTCCTCGCGCGCCAAGGTCCTGATGAGCGTGCAGAGTGTGGCCGCGCTGCTGACCTCGCTCCTGGTGATCGCCCGCGCGGTCAGCATCCTCCACTGATCCTCCGGCGCCGCCCGCCGAAGGGCGCAAAGGCGTCGGACGGCCGCCACGGGGAGCCCGTCCGGGCATCAGCCCCAGGACGCCGATGCCGAAGCCGATGCCGATGCCGATGCCGATGCCGATCAGGGCGGTGTGTCCGGTGGTCCCGTCACGGACGAATGAGGGACTCACCGTAATGAGGCACTCACCGTGGAATGCCGCCATGACCCCGACGACGTCGTGCTGTCCACGCACGAACGCCTCGTCCTGTGGCACATCGCATCAGGTGGTCGTGACCGCCGCCGGCGTCGTACGTGACTCACTCGTCAGCTCCGGGGAAGGCGGCGGACCGCTCCGTCTCGACGGTGGTGGTCACCCGGGTGAGGGCGGGCCGGTGCGGGACCGAGCCGAAGCCGAAGCGGACGGGTGGCTCGACCGGTGCGAGAGCGCCCAGGTCCTCGCCGTCGTAGGTGCCCGACAGGTCACGGACCGAGAGCAGGTCCCGCGCGCCGTACCACTCCCTGCGTCCTCCGCCCGCGCTGCCCCGGGTCCGCACCCCGGGCAGCAGTGCGCGGGCGATGCCGTCCGTGACCGCGGCCCACGCCGGGCGGCGGGCCAGTGGGCCGGGAACGGCGCGCAGCAGATGGCCGGGGAGGGTGCGGCGGCCGGTGGTGAAGCGCAGACGGAGCGGTCCGGCCGTGACCGTCCAGGTGCCGGCGAGGACGGCCACGTCGACCGGCAGCACGTGTACGGTGTCGAAGCTGTAGGTGTCGCCGACGAACTCGGCCGTTCGCCGGGTCGGAGCGAACAACAGCCGTTCTCCGTCGCTTCGTTCCACCATCACGTCGCTGAACGAGCCGAACGGCGACCGGGGCCAGTGGCCCAGCACGACGCGGGTTCCGGAGGCGGTGCCGAGGCCCGCGATCCAGCCGTCGAAACACAGCCGGGGGCGCCTGGAGCCCGCTCGCAGCATCCGCGTCATGCGTTGGCCTTTCCGTCGTGGTCCCGGCCAGGCCCTCCTTCGCGAGGCGACGGTGGCCGAGGCCGGGACGTCTTGGGCCCCACCCAGCACGGAATATACGGCCGGGCGCACCGCCGCCTCGTGAACCCGGCGGTTACCGCTCGTGGCTGTCGTAGGGCCGTGTGATGATCTCCATGCCGTGTCCTGCCGGATCCATGAAGTACAGGCCGCGCCCGCCGTGGTGGTGGTTGATCTCTCCCGGCTGCCGCAGCCGCGGATCGGCGTAGTACGTGATCCCGGCCTGCCGGATGCGGTCGAAGGCCGCGTCGAACTCCGCGTCGGACACGAGGAACGCGTAGTGCTGCATGACGATCGACTCGGCCGGGACGGCGGCGAAGTCCAGGGTGACGCCGTTGCCCGTGGCCACGGGAATGAACGGGCCCCACTCGGTCCCGACCTCCAGAGCCAGGACGTGTGCCAGGAACTCGGCCGATTCCCGGTTGTCCCGGGCGTGGACGATGGTGTGATTCAACTCGACTGACATGTGTGGAATGCCTCCGCAAGGCAATCTCACGGGCACCTCCATGCCTCACCCGGTCGGTGACCGACACGCGATGCCGTGCCCATGATCCTAGGCGCCGTCCGGCGGAGCTGTCAGCGCTCGGGACACGGAGGAGAGGCCCTGCTCCGGTGACGGGGCAGGGCCTCCGGGTTCGGGATCAGCCGACGTGGTAGACCGTGACGGTCACGGCACCGTCCGGGCCGGGCACGGTGGGGGTGTTGATGTCCAGGTCCGGGTGCTCCCACAGGGTGGTCGCCCGGAGGCCGCCGTCGGTCACGAAGACCCGGCCGTAGGGTTCGGGCAGGTCGTTGTCGTCCTTCTCCTGCGGGTTGGAGAACTCGATCGCGTAGGTGACGAGGCCACCGGGATACCGTGCCTGAGCGGCGGACTGCGCCTGGGCCGATCCGGCACTCACCCCGCCGGCCAGCAGAACGGCCATCGAGGCGAGGGCCACCAGGCGGCCCATGGACGTCGAACGCATCCCTCCCTCCCTTCACTCGGTGCGGTCGTGCGACTGCACCGAGTACGTCAGGGAGGCGCGGTGCCGCAGGGACCGCTGCGCGGCCCCAAACCGCCCACGGGGAGGAGAGCGGAGCGCCGTGCCGACGGTGTCGCGCGAGCGCACGCACGGCACCCGGCGCACACGGCCACATGAGCGGGGTGCACACCCGGACGCCGCGCACCGCGTGCGCTCGCGCGGGGCACTCAGCCGGCCTGCGGTCCGTAGGCCGCGGCGATGGTCTCGGACGACGCCCACCGGCTGTAGGTCGGGGACTGCGGCCAGCCCTCCGGTGAGTCCTGCCACTCCTCCTGGCGCCCGTACGGCAGGAGGTCGATCAGCGCGAAGCTGTGGCTGAGCTGCTCGGTGCCCCGGCCGTCGGTGTGCCAGGTGCGGTAGACGGTGTCGCCGTCCCGCAGGAACACGTTGACGGCGAAGCCACCGCCGGGGGGCGCGCCGACGTCCGCGCCGAACGGGCTGTTCGCCGTCGAGTACCACGTCATGCGGTTGCCGACCCGCTCCTTGTAGGCGAGCGCCTCCTTGATCGGGCCCTGGGTGACGACGACGAAGCGCGCGTCGTAGGCGTCGAGGAATTCCAGGCGGGTGTACTGGGAGGTGAATCCCGTGCAGCCCGGGCACTGCCACTCCTTGCCGCTGAACCACATGTGGTGGTAGACGATCAGCTGCCGGCGGCCGTCGAAGACGTCCGCCAGCCGCACGGGGCCGTCCTCGCCTTCGAGTGTGTAGTCGGGCATCGCGACCATCGGCAGCCGACGACGCTCGGCGGCGATGGCGTCGAGCTCCCGGGTCGCGGCCTTCTCCCTGGCTCGCAGTGCCTCCAACCGGTTCTCCCAGGTCGTGGCGTCGACGACGGGTGGTAGCGCGTGGGCGGCC
Organism: Streptomyces sp. NPDC101237; assembly: GCF_044767465.1. Classification (NCBI taxonomy): domain Bacteria; kingdom Bacillati; phylum Actinomycetota; class Actinomycetes; order Kitasatosporales; family Streptomycetaceae; genus Streptomyces; species Streptomyces sp. NPDC101237. The sequence goes on from NZ_JBIWNY010000004.1 coordinate 218,817, forward strand.
ATGGTTGCCTCACAGATCTCGTGCGCGGTCGGGCTGGGCAACAGGGCAGACTCCCCCGCGCCCGGAAACTCATCGCGGGGGTCAGACCCGGCTGCTCGTCTAGGGTGGCAGGGTGGGAGCCGGGCTGCGGGAACGCTGGGGTGCACAGCCGTGGTGGGCGCGGTGGGTTCTCGTGGCGTACCTGACCGGCTTCGCCGAGGGCACCGGTTCGCACATCGCCGATCTGGTCCGTGGCGGCGTCCACGTCTACGCGTCGATTCCCGAGGTCCGGGTGCAGGTGTTCTTCGTCGGCCTGGTGATCCTCGATCCGCTGACCGCCGTGCTGGTGGGCGGTGTACGGCGGCAGGGGGTCTGGCTGGCGAGTGCCGTGATGGTGGTGGACGTCGGCGCGAACTGGTGGAGCAACCGGCACTGGCTGAGGGACGACCCCGCGCAGTTGCTCCCGCTGGTGCCCCTCACCGTCTTCGGCCTGTTCGTCGTGGCCTTCGCGGTCCCCTTGCACCGTACGGTCGTCAGGCCGGCAACCCCTCTTCCGCCGGCCTGACCTACGCGGGGCACCGACCGGCGGGCCCGGCATGCTCAAGGTCCGCCGGGCGGGGGGTCAGTGGGTTTGGGTCTCCTGGGCTCGCAGGGCTTCCTGGACCGCCTGCCGGACGCGGGCGTTCTCGCGTTCCGCGCGGCGGGCGCGGGCTCGGCGGGCCAGCAGGAGCCAGGTGGTGCCGGCCGCCGCCAGGACCAGGACGGCGATCAGCAGGGTCCAGGGCACGGCCCAGCTGCCTGCGGTGGCGCGGACGGGTGCAAGCGGGGAGACCGAGCCCGACGCGTCGGTGAGCAGCGGGGTGAGGGTCACCGTCGCGGTGAGGCGGAACGCCGGGGTCACGTCGTGCACCGGCACCGTCACCTTCCAGCGCTCCCCCGGCAGCAGCTCGGGCGGTGCGGCGACGGCACCGGCCTTCGCCTTCAGCCAGCCGAACGGCCCGCTCAGCGCCACGCCCTGGCGGGCCGACAGAACGGCGTTGCCTGTGTTGTGGACCGTGTAGGTCACGGTCGCCCCGCCGGAGGCGAACGGGTTGGCGGTGCCGTGGTGGTCGATCGCGAGGTCCTCGACGGCGAGCCGGGGCCGGAGCGCGCCGCTGACCCGCAGCTTCACGCGGATGCCGAGGCGGCGGTCCACGTTGATGCCTGCGGCGTCGTCGGCCTGCTTGAGGGAGGTGAGGAGGCCGCCCACGTAGTCGCCCGGGGTGGCGTTGGCGGGGACGGTGACGCTGAACGGGACGCGGACCGTCCGGCCGGGCGCGACCTCGACGTTCGTCCGGTCGGCGTGCACCCAGGCGCCCACGCCCACGGACTTCCTGTCCCGGGTGAGCAGGTCGAGCCGGCCGGTGTCGGTGGTGTAGCCGTCGGCCGCGTACACCGCGAGGGTGAGCGGCTGCGTGCCGCGGTTGGCGACGACCATCGCGTCCTCGATCCGGCCGCCGGGGTTGACGCCGTAGGCGAAGCTGGAGCGGTCGGAGCCGTAGCCGTTGGACGCCGTCCGGACGGTCCAGGTGACGTCGCCGCCCGCCGCCGCGGCGGGGACGGTCAGCGGGCCGGTGACGACGAGCGTGGCGAGCAGGGCGAGCAGGGCGGTGCGGAGCAGGGTGGCGGCGGTGGTGGTCCGGCGCGGAGTGGGCGCGTGCATCTGGGGTCCTCGGGCGGCGGTGGGCGGGCCGTGTCGGGCGGCGGGATCGGAACGCGCCGGACGGGGGCCGGGCGTGACGGGGGCAAGGGGGCGGAGGTGGGGGCGGGCACCGGCGGTGACCGCCCCCACGGGTACCGCTACCGGGTCAGCTGCTCAGCGCGGTGAGCGTGAGCGTGGCGCGGTAGGTGCCCTTGTTGACGCTGTCCGGGATCTTCAGGTCCAGGTCAGCGCCGAGCTTGGCCTTGCCCTTGGCGTGGCCCTGCTCGGCCCAGGCGAGACCGCGCGAGACGGACAGACCCTGGCCGTTGTCGTCGTAGCCGGAGGCCACCGAGCCGCTGGCCTTGGCGCCGGCACCGGCCTGGAGCAGGTTCGGCGTCCAGCCGAGGTAGGCGCCGGAGAAAGTCTTGTCGGCGTCCTTGAAGTCGCTGACGCCGGCCGAGACCGACCACGGGGCCTGGGAGCGACGGCTGTCGGAGACCAGGATCGGGTTGATCTGGCCGGCCGCCTGGAAGTACTCGCCGTCGTGGTCCTTGGCGGTGCCGAGATCCACCAGGCCGTTGTAGCCGTCGATGGTCCAGCCGAACTCGCCGGGAGGCGCGTCCGGGACGTCGACCTGGAGGTCCTGGGAGTCGCCGTGGTACGGGTGGACGGTGACCTTGTCGACGACCGAGCCGACCGGCTTGCCCTCGGCGGTGTTGGTGCAGGAGACCTGGCCGAGCTCCACCGAGGCGTTGGGCGCCTCGCAGGTGCCGCTGCGCAGGTTCTCGACGACCAGCCTGTCCTTGCGGACGCCGACCTTCACGTAGCTGCGGACGTGCTCCTGATTCTGGACCGAGTTGTACCAGTAGCTGTCCGGGTTGAGCGGGTCGGCGCCGTTGCCGGCACCGCTCGTGCCGCTGCTGTCGGGCTTGGTGATGTCGTAGTACTTCGAGCCGGAGGCCGAGTTCGACGTCACGTACAGCACACCGCCGGGACCGGGGTACACGTCCGCGGCACCGGGCTGCTCGTCCGGGTTCTCCTTCTGACCGTTCTTGATCAGGTAGCTACGGGAATAGCTGTGGTCGTGGCCCTGGAGCACCAGGTCCACGCCGAGCTTGGAGAACGTCGTCGGGAAGTCCGTACGGCGGACCTTGTTGTCGCCGTCCTTGGCGTGCGAGGCCGGCGAGTAGATCGCGTGGTGGTAGACGAGGACCTTCCACTTGGCCTCGGAGCCGTGCTTGTTGATGACGTCGGTGACGTAGTCGACGTGCGCCGCGTCACCGCCGCCGCCCTGGGACGTGGCGTAGCTGTTGCTGTTCAGGTCGATGAACAGCACGTCCTTGTAGATGTACCAGTAGTCGCCGCCGGAGGTGTTCGACGCCGGGTTCCCGTTGGAGTAGTACGGGGCCGTGCGGTCGGTGTTCGGCGTGTACAGGTGCTGCTCGTACGCCTTGCCGCCGACGTCGTGGTTGCCGATGGTGGCGGCCCACGGGTACTGGCGGAGCTTGTCGGGCGCCAGGAAGGCGTTCCACTGGGACTCGGTGTTGGCGGTCTCGACCTGGTCGCCGCCGGACACCAGCAGTTCGGCGTCGGGGTTGGCGCCGAGCGACACGTCGAGGGTGTCCTGCCAGCCGGCCTGGTCCTTGGCGGTGTTGCCGGAGGAGCCGATCTGCGGGTCGCCGTAGAACAGGAAGTCGTAGTCGCCCTCGAAGTCCTGCGTCTTGAAGGCGTACGTGGTCGACCAGTTGCCCTCGGAGCCGACCCGGTAGGAGTACGCGGTGTGCTCCATGAGGCCGGTGACGGTGGCGTGGCGGTTGTAGCCGCCGCTGGTGGCGATGTTGGCGCCGCCGACGGCGTCAAAGCGCGTCGCGTCGGCCGGGAACGCGCCGTTCACGAGCCGCGCGGTCGGGACCAACTGCACCTGCTGGGCGGTGTCCGCCGAGGAGTACCAGGTCACGGTGCGCTGCGCCTCGTTCGCGCCGACACCGAGGATGACGCCGCTGAGCGTGGTGGACTCGGCGGCAGCGGCGGGAGTCGCCAGGCCGTTGCCGAGAGCCACGGCCACACCCAGGAATGCCGCCGCGGCCCCGGAGGCCACGCGGCGCCGCGCAGGCCCGGAGGCCTGCGGGGAGGGTCTTGATCTCATCGATTACGTTCCTTTGGTGCACGGAGTGCATAAATGGACGTCAAGAACTTCTCTTCGCTTGGTAAACCGCTCGTAAATGCGATCTTGGGACGCACTGAACTTCCCAGGTCCCCAAGACGCCGGACAGGCCGTGACCCCGGCCCTTCCGTCCCCGCTCAGACACCCGCGAGACGCTGGACGAACCAGATCGCGCCCATCACCGCGACGCCCGCCGAAACGGCTCCGGTCAGCCAGAGCCCGGCCGCGGGGGATTGGCGGCGCACCAGCGCCAGCAGCGGGAAGACGATCACGATGATGCCCAACTGCACCGCTTCGATACCGACGTTGAACACCAGCAGCGACCACAGCAGCGTCCACGACCAGGCCTCGTGAATGCCGAGCGCGCCCGCGAAGCCGAGTCCGTGCACCAGGCCGAAGCAGAACACGACGCCGAGCCGCACCCAGCCGGCCCGGTCCAGTCCGAGCCGTCCCGGCGCCACCGCCTCGACATCGGCGGCCCGGCCGTGCCCGCGCCACAACCGCCACAGGTACCAGGCCGCCACCACGGCGATCGACAGGGCGATGACCGGTTCGACGACCCGGCCCGGTACGTCGACCACGCCGAGCGCGGCGAGCAGGAAGGTCACCGAGTGCGCCAGGGTGAAGCTGGTGGCGGCCAGCACGATCTCGCGCAGCCGCCGCGACCCGGCGATCAGCGCCAGCAGGAACAGGATGTGGTCGATGCCGCCGAGCAGATGCTCCGCGCCGAGGCGGAAGAACTCCCAGAACCGTGCGTACCAGGCCTGGCCGAGCGAGAAGGACGGGTGCGCGGCGTCCAGCGCGGCGCTGCCCGACCGGCCCTCCAGCTCGTAGGTGATGATCGTCTTCGTGTCGCGGACGTAGCCCTCGCCGTCGGGGAACAGGCCGCTGCGCAGCACGGCGTCGGTGCCGCGCCCGGCGCAGTCCCAGTCGAGGACGAGCCGGGCGTAGGGCACACCCTCCTGCCGGCGCAGGGTGAATCCGCCCTGCCGGGACGGGGTGCAGGCGCGTCCGTCCGAGTCGACGGTGAACCGGCCCGTGACGTAGTCGACGGCGGCGCGGGAGTGACCGTTCAGGGCGGCGGCCTGGCCCGGGGTGTCCCCGTCCTCGAAGGCGGCGTCACCCTGACGGAAGAGGGAGTCGTCGTGCTGGGTGTCGGCGGCGGACACCACGTAGAGGTCGTACTCGAGGTCCAGGGTTGTCCGGATCCGGCCCTCGTCGCCGGCGGCGACCTGGACGTACGCGGTGGACGTGAACCCGTGGGCGAGTGCGGGGCGGACGGCGCCGAACAGTGCGATCACCGCTGCGAGGGCCATGACGACGACCCGGCGGGCGTGCTGTGACATGTAGCTCCTTCGGTTGCCCGAGCACGCTCCATGCGATGGGTGAACTCAGGCCGCACCGATGGCGAATCATGGAAGAACAGCCGTTCGACCACCCCCTTTCGGCCCTCTCCGTCGGGTCCGCCCATATGACTATGTCCTCGCACCAGCAGTCACCTCTTGGAGGACGATCCCGTTGCGCACCCCGCTCGGCGCCGTGGCCGCCCTGGCCGCGGCCGTCACCCTGGTCACCGGCTGCGGCTCCGGAGACGACTGGTCGCGCCCCCACGCGAGCCCGACCCCCGTGGGCACGCTCGGCGCGGGCTTCACCGACCCCTCCGCACCGCCGACGCCGGAGGCGACCGTCACTCCGCGGCCGGGCTCCTGGGACGGCGTCCATCCCCCCGAGGGCTACCGGGTGGTGCTGCTCACCTCGGGCGAGGACCGCCCCACCAGGACCCTGGTGACGGCGGTCCGGTCGTGGGCGGAGGAGGAGCACGTGGACCTGCGGACCGTGACCGCCGCGCACCCGTCCGAGCTGCTGCCGAAGGTCACCGAGTCGCTGGGGATGGGCGCCGATCTGATCGTCGGCGCCGGGAACGACCTGATCGACCCGCTGGCCACGGTCACCCCGAGCCGCCTGTCCCAGCGATTCCTGGTGGTGGGCGCGGAGCTGGCGGAGCCGACCGCCAACGTGACCTCGGTGGACTGGTCGGGCGCGTCCTTCCGCGGCGAGGGCCTGGGCATGTCCTCCACGTACGACCCGTCGAGCTTCACCGCCGCCCGCTGCGCCGCCGCCGTCCGCGCCGGCGTCGCCGCGGTGCTGTCCGACCTCACCGGGATCGTCGTCTGGCTCGACCTGCACTGACCCGGCGGACGACGGCCACGCGAGCGCCGGTCCCAGGCGGGCAGGTCAGTCGGCCAGTGCCTCCTCCAGCGTCGGCCGGACGTCCAGGACGGCGTCCGCTCCCGTCAGCTCAAGCACCCGCGCCAGCTGCGGCGCGGGACCGGCCACCCGCAGCACGGCCGTGCGGTGGAAGTGCAGCAGCAGGTTCAGCACGGTCGAATCCGCGAAGGTCAGGCCGGTCGCGTCCAGCACCACCCGCGCGTGCGTGCGGGCGCCGGCCTCCAGTGCCGCCGCCAATGTGGGCGTCGAGTTCAGGTCGAACGCGCCGACGGCGGCCACCACCCAGGCCCCGCCCTGCTCGCGCTGGACGAGGCGCGGCAGCGTTCCACCGGGTGCCGTGCCCGGCTCCGGCGGCCTCTCTTCACCACCACTGACGGAATTCATGCCGGTGAGTATGGCGTGCCGACGGCGCCTGCGCGAGAGAGCCGCGGAAGGCCGCGGAACCGGATCCACCACCTGCCCGGCGGCTCCGGTTCCGCACCGGTCCCGGCCACCGCGCCACCTCGCGATCCGGCGGGGCCGGGCAGCGGCGCGGCCAGGATCTCGCCTCACAGGACCGCAGGTGACCGCCCTGGTTCCGGTGCGCGCCGCAGGCCGTAGAATCGAACGCATGAACGAGTTGCCTCCGGATCCACCGCGCCTTCGCGCGATCCTGGCGCACCTCGACCGGCAGATCGCCGACACCGACACCGTCGCCACCTATCTGCGCCTGCAACGCAGCGCCGTCCTGGCCGCGATCACCCACGCCGACGGCACCCGCCGCACCGCGCCCTCCGGGCCGAGAGTGACATCTCCAGCATCTCCAGCATCTCCAACAACTCCGGCATCTCCGGCATCCACGCCGTCCGCGCCCTCCGCACCCAAGCGGCCTCCGGCCCCCGTTCGTCGTGAGGCCGGTGGTCGACGACCGACCCGCTTCATCGTCGAACGGCCCACCAGTGCCACGAAGCCCGCGCCCATCCACACCAGCAGGTGCGACAGGGGATTCACGGGCAGCAAGCCCATCGACGCCGACCTCGCCCGCCATGTGCTCGTCAACGATCCCCGGGGCTTCGCCGCCTGCCGCTCCTGCCGACCGGACACCGAGCTGGGCATCGACCTCGCATGACCGGGGCGGCCGGCGGAGCCGAGCTTTTGCCGACTCGGCAACGTTTGTGGCCGTTCCCGATGTCGCTGGGCAGGATCCGGTCTGGGCGCCCGGAACGGAATCGACCGGCGCACCAGTTCCCCAGGAAGCAGGAAGGACGACGTCTCGTGGGCACGGAGAAGACCACAGCGGCCGATCAGCAGGCCGCGATGTTCGAACCGGCGGGCTGGGACGCACGGTACGCCGGCAAGGAGTCCATCTGGCGCGGAACGCCGAACCCGCAGCTCGTCGCCGTGGCCGAGGGGCTGCGCCCCGGACGCGCTCTCGACGTCGGCTGCGGTGAGGGCGGTGACATGATCTGGCTGGCGCGTCAAGGATGGACGGTCACCGGCGCGGACTTCTCGGCGGCGGGTCTGGCGCGGGCCGCCCGGCACGCCGAGGAGGCCGGTGTGACCGAGCGCACCGACTGGTGGCGCACCGACGCGCGGGCCTTCGCGGCGGGCGGACGGACCTACGACCTGGTGACCACGCACTACCTGCACCCGCCGAACGGCGCGATGGTGGACGTGGTGGGGCAGCTCGCCGAAGCCGTCGCTCCCGGCGGCCATCTCCTCGTGGTCGGCCACTCCCCCACGGCACACCACACTCAGCTCACCGAGCTGCACCTGCGGGCCATGTTCCTGGCCGAGGACCTGGTACCGGGGCTGCCGGACGGGTTCGAGGTGCTCGCGGCACAGCAGCGGCCCCGGACGCTGGTCCGGGAGGGCGCGGATGTCACCGTCGAGGACTCGACGCTGCTGGCCCGCCGCACGGGGTGACCACGCAGGGCGTGCGCGCCGGTGCCACGTCAGTGCCGGGCGTCCGCCTCCCTGTCCGGCACGCGGAAGCACGCGCTGACCGACTTGCCGTGCCGGCAGGGATGAGCCTCCCAGGTGTCCGCCACGGCGTCGACGAGGAACATGCCCCGGCCGCCGAGGCTCTCCTCGCCCGCCTCCCGACGGACCGGCAGGACGGCGGACTTGTCGTGCACGGAGACATGCAGGCAATGGTCGTCACAGGCCATCACCAGCTGGGCACTGCTGTGCGCGTGCCGGTACGCGTTGGTCACCAGCTCGGAGATGGTGAGGAGCACCGAGTCCACCGTGTCCGGCGCGGCGCTGGTCCAGCCTCGGGCCTCCAGGTGCTCACGTGCCCAGTCGCGAGCCGTCTTCACTTCGCTGTCCAGGGGCAGCGAGCAGGCCCAGCCCACTGCCCGGAGCGACGAACCTTCCACGGCGATCCTTCTTCGTTGGGGACGAGTGTGGTCAGCGACGGCCACCCGGCTTCCTGAGCCGGCGCCGGTCCTGCGCCCATGGAGGGCCGCCGACCGGGTGCTTGATGCGTTCCGTCGTGCCGGGCGCGGCACTCCCGTTGCGAGGCTCCGCGCCCGGACCTGATCCGGATACCCCCGATACGTCCGCTCAGCCCTGCCGTTCAGGACGACTGGGCGCTCGGTGGACGGACGGCCGGCCCTGACCCCTGGTCGAACGAGCCCCGCCCGGCTGCCGGATGACCGCTGCGGTGGGTGTCGGCACGCTCACCGGCGCGCGTCGGACGGTGCGCCTGAGCTGGCTGATGAGGGCCAGGTTCTGGACCGCGTCGGCCTGCTCGGTGCGGGCGCCGTCTGGGGGTTCGTGGCGCACCGGCTCTCCGAACGGGCACAGCGGGCACGGTCCGAGTGGGATAACACGCGGATCTGCCTGGCCTGCACGGAACGGTGGGCCCCCTGAGCCGACCACCGGCACCCGGCTCTCCGGTGCGGTCTCCCACGGGCGGCGCGGCGACCAGCGCTGGAGTGGGGCGGTGCCGACGGGGCATCCGGTTGTTCGGGCTCGTACCGGAGCCCACGAGGTTCCTATTCATGGCTCAGTGGGGGGATTCGGCGTGATAGTCGACGATGCACAGGCGTCTCCGGTTCACGAGGGGGCGCCCGGCGACACCGAGGCGCGCAAGCAACGCCTGCGCCGCCGCCTGGAGCGGCTGATCGGGGTGGCCGCCACCGAAGGAAACGAGCTGGTCCCCCTGCGCAACGGCGACGAGATCTTCCCGGCGATGCTCGGGGCGATCCGGTCCGCTCAGCACACCATCGACTTGATGACGTTCGTGTACTGGCGGGGCCGCATCGCCCACGACTTCGCCGCCGCCCTGGCCGAACGCGCCCGCTCGGGGGTACGGGTGCGCCTGCTGCTGGACGGTTTCGGCGCCAAGGAGATCGAGGGGCACCTGCTCGACCTCATGAGTGACGCGGGCGTGCAGGTGGCCTGGTTCCGCAAGCCCGTGTGGCTGTCGCCGTTCAAGCAGAACCACCGCTGCCACCGCAAGGCCCTCATCGTCGACGAGCACACCGCGTACACCGGCGGTGTCGGCATCGCGGAGGAGTGGTGCGGCGACGCCCGCAACCCCGGTGAATGGCGCGACACCCACGTCCAGGTGCGCGGTCCGGCCGTGGACGGTGTCGCGGCGGCCTTCGCGCAGAACTGGGCCGAGTGCCACGACGAACTCTTCGACGACCGTGACCTCTTCACGGAACACGAGCAGACCGGTTCGTCCGTGGTCCAGGTCGTCCGCGGCTCCGCGAGCATCGGCTGGCAGGACATGCAGACCCTCATCCGGGTCATGCTGACCTCCGCGGAGGAACGCTTCCGGCTGGCGACCGCCTACTTCGCCCCCGACACCTACTTCATCGACCTGCTGTGCGAGACCGCGCGCCGCGGTGTGCGGGTCGAGATCCTGCTGCCGGGGCCGCACACCGACCAGCGCGCCTGCCAGCTGGCCGGTCAGCATCACTACACGCGGCTGCTGCGGGCGGGTGTGCACATCCGCCAGTACCAGCCGACCATGATGCACGCCAAGATCATCACCGTGGACTCGGTCGCCTCCCTCATCGGGTCCACCAACTTCAACCGCAGGTCGATGGACCACGACGAAGAGGTCATGCTCGCCGTCCTGGACGAGGAGTTCACCGCCACGCTCGACCGCGACTACGACGCGGACCTCCAGCGCAGCACGGAGATCGACCTCTCGCGCTGGCGGCGCCGGGCGGTGTGGCAGCGCGTCAAGGAGGCCTCGGTCACCCCGTTCCGGCGCTTCCTGTGAGCGGGGCCGGAGGGTGAGTCGTCCGCCGGCGGCCGGGGCCTGCTCCGTGATCTTCGGCGAGCGCCGGCCGGCGGTCGGCGCCGCGGTGATCGCGAGTTCGTTGCACGGGCTCGCCGGTCGTGCTTGGCTCGTGCGATGAACCTTCTGCTGACGGCGAGTGGCCTGCGCAACGAGACGCTGCGGGATGCCCTGCGGGACATGCTGGGCAAGCCGTTCGGGTCGGCGAACGTCGTGTTCGTTCCGACGGCGTCGGTCGCCGAGCCGGGGGATCACGGGTGGGTCGTCGCGGACATGAACCGGCTGCACGGTCTCGGCTGGCGGGAGTTCGACGTCCTGGAACTGAACGGCCTGCCCCGGCAGATGGTGATCGACCGGCTGCTCCACGCCGACGTCGTCTACGTCGAGGGCGGCAACCACTACCACCTCGCGCGCAGCATCACCGGCAACGGCCTGGCCGACGGTTTCCTGGAGGCCCTACGGAGCCGGGTGTACGTGGGCGTCAGCGCCGGTTCGATGATCTTCAGCCGTCATCTCACCGCACACTCCGCCGACGTCATCGGGGACGCCCAGGACCTCCACGTGCTCGGCGCGACCTCGGTGGAGCCGCCGTTCGGGCTCTTCGACTGGTACCTCAAGCCCCACCTGTACTCGGCCGACTTCCCCGAACGGGACGACGCCTGGGCCGATCGCATCACGGCGCGGGCGGACTTCCCCCTCTACTTCATCGACGACGAGACGGCCGTTCGCGTCCGGGACGGCGAGGTGGACGTGGTCACCGAAGGCCGGTGGCGGTTCCATCCGTGACCCGGACGCGCCGTGCGGGAGCGGTCCTCGACGGTGCCCTGTTGATCATGGAGAGTGTGCCCCGCCGCACCCACGGCACCGTGGGTTGTGGCGGTCGGCAGGGCAGGCGTGAGGGTCGGCCGTGCACAGGTGTGGTGCATGTGTCGCCAGTGGAGGTACGTGGCAGACACACTCTGTCCGGCAGCATGATCACGCGAGGCGCCCGCACGGGGTCCCCCACCCTCGCGCACTTCCGGACCGGCACCGCAGCTGCAGGAATTCACCGGCGCAGGTCCGCACCGCTTGGCACCAAGAGAGGCCGCCCCGTGAATCGACCCCCGTTCTCGCCCGCCGCCGTGCAGTCGGCCAGACAGGGTCTGGGGATGTCACCTCGGCAGGTGGTGGAGCAGTTGACGGCGTGTGGGGTCCGCGTCGACATCGCACGGTTCCACGCGTGGGAGTCCGGCGAGAACAGCCCGACGGAGCAGGAGTTGTTCGCTCTCGCGGACGTGCTCTGGTGCCGTACCGCGGACCTGATGGGGATCAGGGAGCCCCGCACGCTGACGGAACACCGTCTGGCACGGCAGTTCACCACGGCCAAGCTGGCCGGCTCCATCGCCATGGACACCGCCCAGTACGAGCGGGCGGAGGCACGCAACGAGTGGACCGGTGACGCACAGCAGACCGCCGCACTGCTGCGGCTGCTGAATCTCACGCCTCTCCAGCTCACCAGGGCCACCGAGCGGTCCGGCGCCCCGGAACCGGTGTCACGCCGTGTGCACGCGCGTTGAGACGTGACCGGCGGCCCGTGTGGGCTCCGGTGGCGCGCCGGGATCGGTCGGGTGCGGCCGGGACGGTCCGCCTCGGCTCACCAGCGCATGCCGAGGGCGTCGAGGGCGTCGCGTCGCTCGTCGCTGGGTTTCGCGGCGCGACGGCGGGTGGTGTCGAGCCAGGCGCCGAGTCTGACGGCCGAACGGTCGCCGTGGCCGGGACCGCGGCGGCCATCGCCCGCGCCTCTGCGACACGCTGTGGAAGGACAGGACCCGGCGGAACCGCTCCTCGACCGCCGCGCGCATGGGCCCGGTCTGCACGGCCGCCAGGCGCGCGCCGCGTACGGGAGCACACACCGATCATCGCGCCCAGGCGGCCGACCGCACCGGCAGATCCAGCGTCGGTACGAGAAAACCCACATGTTCTCACGTCAATTGCCCGATCGGCCGCTCATCGCTCACCCTGCGTTCACCACGTCCCTGGACAGTCGGCGCGCATCCATGTAGCGACCACGCACCACGATGAGGGCCCATGTGTCTTGACGGACATTGCGAACACGAGGTGGACGTTCTCCACGTCGACCGGACCGACGACGCGGCAAGTGCGCCCGGACGGCGCCGTTTCCTGACCGCGGCCGCCGCCGGTGCCGCGGCGCTGACCCTCGAGCCGGTCTCCTTCGCGCCGAGCGCGGGAGCCGCGGTGCAGGGCACCCCGCCGCAGTCGGGCGAAGTGACCCGCACCATCAGCGGGCATCTGGAGACCGGTGTCGCCGACTTCGTCCACCTGCCGGTCGAGGTGCCGAAGGGCGTGCAGAAGATCGCCGTGTCGTACTCCTACGACAAGCCGGCCGTTCCCTCCGGTACCCCGGGCAACTCCTGTGACGTCGGCATCTTCGACGAGCGCGGCATCGCGCTCGGCGGCCGCGGCTTCCGCGGCTGGTCCGGTGGCGCCCGGACCTCGTTCGAGATCAGCAACAGCGAGGCCACGCCGGGATACCTTCCCGGGCCCGTCAAGCAGGGCACCTGGCACGTGGTGCTGGGCCCCTACCAGGTGGCACCGCAGGGACTGAACTACCAGGTCCGGATCACGCTGACGTACGGCCCGGACGGTCCCGCAGCACCGCGCGCCTACCCGCCGCGGCGCGCCGAGGGCCGCGGCCGTGCCTGGTACCGCGGGGACTGCCACCTGCACACGGTCCACTCCGACGGCAAGCGGCAGCCCGCGGAGGTGGCGACCGGAGCGCGTGCGGCCGGCCTGGACTTCATGGTGTCCACCGACCACAACACCTCCTCCGCGCACGCCGTCTGGGGCGAGTACGCGGACTCGGACCTGCTGATCATCACGGGCGAGGAGGTCACCACCCGCAACGGTCACTGGCTGGCCCTCGGCCTGCCTCCCGGCGACTGGATCGACTGGCGCTACCGCAACCGTGACGACGCGTTCCCGCGCTTCGCGCGCAAGGTCCGGCGCGGCGGAGGGCTCGTGGTGCCGGCGCACATGTACTGCGCCTACGTCGCGAGCCAGTGGAAGTTCGGCTTCGACGACGCGGACGCCACGGAGGTGTGGACGGGCCCGTGGACGTACGACGACGAGCACGCCATCAGCACCTGGGACCAGAAGATCGGCGAGGCCGTCCGTTCGGGCGGGCGGTGGATCCCCGCGATGGGCAACAGCGACGCGCACAGCGAGCCGCAGGTGATCGGCCTGCCGCACAACGTCGTCCTCGCCGAGGACCTGAGCACCGACGCCGTCATGGACGGCATCCGCGCGGGGCGCAGCTGGATCGCCGAGTCCTCGGCCGTCCAGCTCACCTTCACCGCCAGCGGGAACGCGCGTCAGGCCGGCATCGGCGAGACGCTGAAGGTGCCCGCCGAGGCGCCGGTGGACATCCGGCTGGACGTGAGGGGCGTGCCCAACGGCACCGTCCGCTTCATCACCGACGAGGGCCAGATGCACCAGGAGTCGGTGAACGCCGCGGGCGAGGGCACGGTGGTGTGGCGTACGACGGCTTCCCTGGCCGCCTACGTCCGCGCCGAGGTGCGTCACCCGATGGCGAACGGATCGCCGGGCCAGGGCAACACGATGGGCGACGCCCTGATGTTCGGTCCGATGGCGGCCCTGACCAACCCCATCTTCCTCACGCCGGACGGCCACTGACGGCTCGGGGGCAGGCGGGCGGGGTTCGCCGCCGTAGAACAGCTCCTCCTCGTGCGGGCGTTGCGGCAGGGGGCACCGGACGTCGTGTCCGGTGCCCCCGGCCGTGCGGCTTGACCGACCCCGGCCGGGACGCCGCCGAGGGCGTGCCCGGCAGGGTCACCGCACGTCGGCGAAGGCGCTGGTCGCCAGGTTCGCCAAGAGGGCCGCGGGGTCCTTGTACACCGCGCGGGCGCCGGCCTCTTCGAGGTCCGCGCGCGGGATTCCGCCGGACAGCACGGCCACCGCGGTCACCTCGTCGCGTACGGCGGCCCGCATGTCCCAGACGCTGTCGCCGACGAACACGGCACGATCGCTCGGGACCCCGGCGATGGCCCTGGCCTGCCGGACGGGGTCGGGCGCGGGCTTGCCGTCGTCGACGTCGTCCGCGCTGGTGACCCCGAGGATGACGTCGTCCGCGTCGATGGCGCGCCGCAGCGCGGAGAGTTCCGCGCCGCCCGCCGAGGTGGCCAGGACGATCTCCCAGCCCTGCCCGGCCAGGGCGCGCAGCAGGTCGCCGGCCCCGTCCAGCGCCGGGATGCGCTCGAAGTACGTGGCGTAGAGGGTGTGGTGGGCCGCGGAGAGCTGATCGTCCTCGGCGGGGTCGCGGTCGTCGCCGAGCAGATGGTCCAGCAGGTCGCCGCCGCTGAGACCCACCGCGCGATGGATCTCACGCATGGGGACGTGGTGGCCCGCCTGCCGGAACGCCTCCCACCACGTGACGACGTGCAGGGGGTTGGTGTCGACGAGCGTGCCGTCGATGTCGAAGATCGCGGCGCGTTTCGTGGTCATCCGGTGTCCTCGTCGTCTCACAGTTCACGCAGGGCGGGCAGCAGCTTGTGCTCGGCCCATTCCAGGTAGGGCTCCTGGTGGTCGCCGCCGATCTGGACGAGCGCGACCTCGCTGAATCCCGCGTCGACGTACTCGCGTACGGCCTCGACGACCGCCTGCACGTCGTCCCCGCAGGGAATGGACTCGGCCACGTCCTCGGGCCGCACGAACTGTGTGGCGCCTTCGAAGGAAGCGGGGCCCGGCAGTTCGGAGTTGACCGGCCAGCCTCCGGCGAACCAGCGGAACTGGTCGTGGGCGCGGGCGATCGCCGCGTCGCGGTCGGTGTCGTAACAGATCGGCAGTTGGCCTACCTTGGGCTTGCCGGTGCCGCCGTGGCGTTCGAACGCGGAGATCAGCTCCGGCCGGGGTTCCGTGGCGATCAGCAGGTCGGCCAGGTGGCCGGCGACCTCGCACGAGCGGTCCCCCGAGACGGCGACGCCGATCGGCGGAGGCGTGCCGGGCAGATCCCAGAGCCTGGCGTTCTCGACGTCGAAGTGGGCGCCGTGGTGGTTGACGTTGTCGCCCGCGAGGAGCGCGCGGATGATCTCGACGGCCTCCTCCAGTTTCTCCAGCCGCACGTGCGCGGCGGGCCAGCCCTGCCCGGTCACATGCTCGTTGAGGTTCTCACCGGACCCCAGGCCCAGCCGGAACCGTCCCTCGGAGAGCAGCTGGACGGTGGCGGCCTTCTGGGCGACGACCGCCGGGTGGTAGCGGGTCGTCGGGCACGTCACGTACGTCATGAGGGGAATGCGTTCGGTCGCCTGGGCGGCGGCACCCAGCACACTCCACGCGTAGGGTGCGTGGCCCTGGGCCGACAGCCAGGGAGAGTAGTGGTCGGACGTGACCGAGAAGTCGAACCCGGCCCGCTCGGCCCCCACCACGTGACCGACCAGCTCGCGCGGACCGGCCTGTTCCGTCATCATCGTGTATCCGACCTGCACCATGCCACTCATCTCCTCGTGGTTCGACCACCCCCGGACGGGCTCCCGCCGCCCTCACCGCCTCGTCCCGAGCCTGAGGTCGACCTCCTTCTCCTGGTCTCCGGACGCCCCGCCCTGCCGGTCCACGGCGAACGCCGCGCTCAGGGCTTCGACCAGCCGGCCGACGGCGACGTAGTCGCCCTGGAGCGTGGCGGAGACCGGGCCCTCCAAGGTGACGGGACCGGGCTTGGCCCACTCCTGTGTCGGCTCGAACTCCGCGCTCCACACGGCCGCGCGGCCGCCCGGCTGTTCCTCGGGCGCGTCGTCCGCGGGACGGTCCGTGGGGAACACGGACCGCAGCAGGGCGAAGACGGTGGCGGCGTCCTCGGCGGACGCTCCGGTCAGGGACACGGTGGCCATCGGTGGCACTCTCCTCTGCGTGGGAACGCCCTCTTCACGGAGGGCGGCGGATGTGTCGGTCGGCGGCACGGGCCTCGCGCGGCCACGCCGGGGCCGGGGCCTCTTCGGGCGCGTCCGCCGTCGTCCTCGACGGACGGACCGGTCGCCGACCCGGTACGCGTACCCCTGCCGAGCCCTTTCAGACGCTCCGGACCCGGACGCCGGTCCCGGACCCTTCGGGCGGCGGACCGCCGGCACCGTGCGGCGGGCCCGTGTCAGGTCCGCTCCTTCTTCGGGAACACGTACTCGTCCAGGACCAGGCCGACGGCGACGGCCGCCGGGATGGCGACCAGGGCGCCGATGATGCCGAGGAGCGCACCGCCGACCAGCACGGCCACCACGGTGACCAGCGGATGGACGTCGACGGCGAACTTCATGGCCCGCGGCACGATGAGGTAGTCCTCGGCGACCCGGAAGACGATGTAGAAGACGGCCGTCGCGATGGCGACGGGCAGCGACACGGAGAGCGCGACGAGACTGACCGCGATGCCGGCCAGGGTGGACCCGACGATCGGGATCATGTCCATGAGGGCCGTGAAGATGCCCAGCGCGGCGGCGTACGGCACGCCGGTGGCCGCGCACCAGCCGAAGGTCGCCGCTCCGGCGATCCCTGAGGTGACGAGGTTGCCGAGCATGAACTTGCCTATCCGGTTCATGATCTCCTCGGCCAGGCCCTCGACGCGCTCGCGGTGGCTGGCCGCCACGAAACGGAAGCCGAACTCCTTGATGGCCGGCAGCGCTGCCATGCAGTACAGGGTCACCGTGATCACGATCGCCGTGGAGGTGAGGGTGCTCAGGACCAGCTGCCCGGCGCCCAGGACTCCCCCGGCCAGGCCGCTCGCGCCGCCTCCCGAGCCCATCTGCTGCTGCGCCTTCTCGACCACGTGATAGCGGTCCTCCAGGCGCCCGATCGCCGAATCGTGGTCGTGGACCTGCTGCAGCCAGCCCGGTACGGCGTCGATCAGAGCGGAGACCTCCTTGGCCACCGGCGGGATCACCAGGGCCAGGAAACCGCCGAGGACCACGAGGAACCCCGTCAGGACGATCGCGACGGCCCAGCCCCGCCGCAGGCCCCGGCGGGTGAACCACACGACGATCGGCTCCAGGCTGATCGCGACGAACACGGCCAGCAGCAGCAAGGTCAGCATCGAACCGACCCGCAGAACCGTCTGGACGGCCAGCCACGCCAGGCTCGCCCCGAGGCCCACGGCGAATCCCACGGTCACCCACGACCGCCGGCGTCGCGCGCGCGGATCCCGTGGGGAGGTTTCATCGAGCACGGACCAGGACGTCGGCGAGCCCTCCCCGGGGCTCGTACCGCCGTCGCGCGGCACGCTCCCGCCGACAGGGCCGTGCTCCTCACGAGCGGCTCCGGACTCGGACTGCGTGGACATGGCGCCCCCCTCTTCTCGACCGCCTCGGACAGGCGCCGGTGTCTGCGAACGGCGCCCCGTGCCGCCGTGCGCCGTGCTCGGCGGAGGCGTCGGCCCGCACCGTGTGCCCCCGCCCGCGAACGGATCGGCCGCGCCGACCCGGACGGGGCCGCCCCCGGGTTACCCGGACGCAGCGTCCGAATCCCTCCGCGGCCGGGAGAACACGGTGAGGAGGGGGACGACCGGGAACGTCCCGGGGCCGGGTGCGGTCAGGTGCCGGGCTCGCCGGACGCGTCGGCGGCGGCCCGTTGGGGCACGACCGAGTACTTCGGGTCCTCGGCCGAGGCGACTCCGGCGGCGAAGACGCCGAACCGGGTGCAGGCCGAGCCCGCCAGAAGCGCGAGGCCCGCGAGGGCGGCCGCCGGCCGGCTGCGGTGACCGAGCAGCAGGCCGGTGGCGGCACCCGCCGCGGTGAGCAGCCGGGCGGTGCGCAACAGCGTTCCGGCACGTCCCCGGTGGTAGGTCTCCGCGACCATGCCGAGCCGTCGTTCGGCCGCGTGGGTCGCGACCTCCTCGGCGCCGGCGGCGATCACCGCGGCGCAGCGGGCCGGTGCCGACTCGTGGACCGGCCCGAGCAGGAGGGCCATGCCGGAGGCGGCGGCCGTCGCGGAGGCCACGAACAGGTAGGGCAGTTCGCGGTGGGCTCCGTGCCAGGCGGGCACCGCGGTGTCCGCGGCCAGGACGGCGGTGTACGAGGCGACGGCGGGTCCGAACAGCGCGGCCGCACCGGTCGCCGTGGCGCCGGCCCTGGGCAGCCGACCGGTGACGGCGAGGGCGGCGGCGGCGCCGGCCGCGGGTCCGTAGCCGGCGAGGAGCCACGAGCCGACGCTCATGGGCGAGGTGGGCTTCAGTACGCGGAGCATGTGGGGGAACCGGCTCGGCACCCCGAGGTCGTGCACGAGTGCGGCCGCGGAGAGGGAGACCGCCGCGAGGGAGGACACCTTCATCGCGGTGGCGGTCGTCGTACGGCCCGTGAGCTGGGCGCCCGCCGCCAGGACGGAACCCGCGCCGGCGAGTCCGCCGAGGAAGAAGTACCCGGCGATGTCCTGGGCGCTCCAGGACGGTGCCTTGATGACCGGACGTCCGTAGTAGGAGCGGAACTCGGCCCGGGGCACCATGAGCTGCTCGCCGCGGCGCCCGCGGCGCCGCTGCCGCGCGTCCGGTCCTGGCCGGCCGGTGGAGTCGCTCATCGTGTGTCCTTCCCGCGCAGCAGACGGGGCAGCGCGAACGAGACGGTGAAGGCGCCGGCCAGCGAGAGGGCGGCGGCACCGGCGTGCTTCCACATGGTGGGGAGGTCGCGGGTGGTGACGACCGGGTCCGGGGGCAGGCCGTAGACCTCCGGTTGGTCGAGGAGCAGGAAGAACGCGCCGTCGCCGCCGACCCCGTCATCGGGCTCGTGTCCGTACAGCCGGGCGCCGTCCACGCCCGCCGTGTGCAGCTCGTCGACGCGCAGCGCGGCGCGTTCGCGCAGTTCGTCCAGGGGGCCGAACTGGATGGACTCGGTCGGGCAGGCCTTGGCGCAGGCCGGTTCCTGTCCGGCGCCGAGCCGGTCGTAGCACATGGTGCACTTGAACGCCCGCCCGTCGTCGGGGCGTTGTTCGATGACACCGTAGGGGCAGGCGGGGACGCAGTAGCCGCAGCCGTTGCAGATGTCCTCCTGGACCACGACGGTGCCGAACTCGGTGCGGAACAGTGAGCCCGTGGGACAGACGTCGAGGCAGGCGGCGTGGGTGCAGTGCTTGCACACGTCGGACGACATCAGCCAGCGCATCTCACCGGGCTCGGCGCCGGGGCCGGGGCCGGACTCCGCCTCGACGAGCGGGAGTCGGGTCCGTCCGTCCGGCGCCGGGACCTGCTGTTCTATGAAGGCGACGTGGCGCCACGTGGAGGCACCGAGGCCCTGCGTGTTGTCGTAGCTCATCCCGGTGAGGGAGAGGCCGTCCTCCGGGATGGCGTTCCACTCCTTGCAGGCGACCTCGCAGGCCTTGCAGCCGATGCAGACGGAGGTGTCGGTGAAGAAGCCGACGCGGGGCGGTGGTTCCGGGTGGCCGGAGTCGCGGGCGGGGTCGGGTTCGCTGCCGCTGAGCAGGTGACGGTCTGTCATTTCACGCTCCCCGTGCCCGTGTCGGCCGTGATGCCCGCCCGCCTGCGGTAGGCGGCGACCAGTTTCGGAAGGTCGGGGCCGCGGGGTCGGCGGCCCGGGCGGATGTCGGCGGTCAGCGCCTTGTCCTCCTGGATGTGGGCGTTGGGATCGAGGGCGATCGCCACGAGTTCGTTGGCCGCGTCACCGGTCGCCACGCCGTTGGGTCCCCAGTGGAACGGAAGTCCGATCTGGTGGACCGTCCTACCGTGCACGGTGAGGGGTGTGATGCGGGCGGTGACCATGACGCGGGCCTCGACGGCGTTGCGGGCGGTGACGATGGTGGCCCATCCCAGGTGCTCGAGGCCGCGCTCGGCCGCCAGTTGCGGGGAGACCTCGCAGAAGAACTCCGGCTGGAGTTCGGAGAGATAGGGCGACCAGCGGCTCATGCCGCCCGCCGTGAAGTGCTCGGTGAGACGGTGGGTGGTGATGACGTAGGGGAAGACCTCGGCCCCCTTCTCGTCGCCGCTCGGGTGGTAGCGGTTGCCCTCCCTGGGCAGCAGCCGGCGTACCGGGGAGCGGGGCACCGCCGGGTACAGCGTGTTGCCGAAGGGCGAGTCCTGCGGTTCGTAGTGGGTCGGCAGTGGGCCGTCCTCCAGGCCGGCGGGCGCGTACAGCCAGCCCTTGCCGTCGGCCTGCATGATGAACGGGTCGTCGCCGCGCAGCGCGTCGGGACCGGTGGCCTCCTCGTCCGGTACGAAGCCGGGGGCGCGGCCGGGCACGAAGTCGGGGACGTCGTACCCGGTCCACTCCCCCGCCGCCTCGTCCCACCACACGTACGCCTTGCGCGCGCTCCACGGGGTGCCGTCGGGGGCGGCCGAGGCCCGGTTGTAGAGGATGCGGCGGTTGGCGGGCCAGGCCCAGGCCCATTCGGCGGCCACCCAGTCCTGTTCGCTTCCGGGCCTGCGGCGGGCGGCCTGGTTGACACCGTCCGCGTACACGCCGCAGTAGATCCAGCAGCCGCAGCGCGTCGAGCCGTCGTCCTTGAGTTCGGTGTACGCCGAGAGAGGCGCGCCGTCCGGGTCGTGGCCGTTGATCTCGGCGAGCACGGCGGCGGCGTCCGGTTCGGCCAGCGGGCCCTCGACGGGATAGTCCCAGGTGAGGTCCTGTACGGGTCGGTCCATCGGGTCGGTGGAGGCGGCCAGGCGCTCCTTGATGCGTCGGCCCAGGTGGTACATGAACCACAGGTCGCTGCGGGCGTCGCCGTCGGGCTCGACGGCCGCCTGGTGCCACTGCAGCCACCGGTTGGTGTTGGTGAAGGAACCGTTCTTCTCGGTGTGTGCGGCGGCGGGGAAGAAGAACACCTCGGTACCGATCTCCTCGGTGCGCAGCTCGCCGGTCTCGGTCTCCGGGCCGTCCTGCCACCAGGTCGCCGACTCGATGAGGGAGAAGTCGCGCACGACCAGCCACTCCAGGTTGGCCATGCCGAGCCGTTGCAGCCGGGTGTTGGCGGAGCCGACCGCGGGATTCTCGCCCATCAGGAAGTAGCCCTTGCACACGCCGTCCAGCTGGGCCAGCACCGTGTCGTAGGTGGAGTGGGAGCCGGTCAGCCGTGGCAGGTGGTCGAAGCAGAAGTCGTTGCCGGGGGTGGCGGCGTCGCCGTAGTACGCCTTGAGGAGGCTGACGAAGTAGGCCCGCATGTCGCCCCAGAAGCCCTTGTCGGTGCGGCCGGCCGCGATGAAGGCGTCCAGGTCCTCGTGGGCGTGGGCGTGGGGCATGGGGAGGTAGCCGGGCAGCAGGTTGAAGAGGGTCGGGATGTCGCTGGAGCCCTGGATGGAGGCGTGCCCGCGCAGGGCCTGGATGCCGCCACCGGGGCGGCCGATGTTGCCGAGCAGCAGTTGGAGCACGCTCGCGGCCCGGATGTACTGGGCACCGACCGAGTGCTGGGTCCAGCCGACCGCGTACACGAACGCGCTGGTCCGTTCGCGGCCCGAGTTGGCGGTCAGGGCGTCGCACACCTGGCGGAACATGGCGGGCGGTACTCCGCAGACCTCTTCGACCAGCTCCGGGGTGTAGCGGGCGTAGTGGCGTCTGAGGATCTGATAGACGCAGCGGGGATCGCGCAGCGTTTCGTCGCGGGGCGGCCGGCCGGCGGTCTGGGCGCCGCCCGAACCGTGTGCCTCGGGCCCGCCGGAACCGCGCACGCGTTCCTCGTACTGCTCGTCGACGTCGCCGGTGGGCTGCTGCACGTCGACGCCCTCGTACTGCCAGCTCCTCGGGTCGTAGTGGTGCTCGTCCTCGTCCAGGCCCGAGAAGACGCCGCCGAGGTCCTCGGTGTCGCGGAAGTCCTCGCTCACCAGGGTGGCGGCGTTGGTGTAGGCGAGGACGTACTCGCGGAAGTCCTTCTCCTCGGTCAGGACGTGGTTGATGATCGCCCCGAGGAACGCGATGTCGCTGCCGGCCCGGATCGGGACGTGCAGGTCCGCGAGGGCGCTGGTGCGGGTGAACCGCGGGTCGACGTGGATGACCCGGGCGCCGCGGGCCTTCGCCTCCATCACCCACTGGAAGCCCACCGGGTGCGCCTCGGCGAAGTTCGAGCCCTGGATGACGATGCAGTCGGCATGCTGGAGGTCCTGCATGAAGGTGGTGGCGCCGCCTCGCCCGAAGGAGGTGCCGAGCCCCGCGACCGTGGAGCTGTGGCAGACCCGCGCCTGGTTCTCCACCTGTACGACGCCGAGGCCGGTCAGCAGCTTCTTGATCAGGTAGTTCTCCTCGTTGTCGAGGGTCGCGCCGCCGAGGCTGGCGATGCCGAGGGTGCGCGCCGTGCGCAGTCCCTCGGACTCCCATTCCCAGGTCCGGCGCCGGGTCTCGATCACCCGCTCGGCCACCATGTCCATGGCGGTCTCCAGGTCGAGCGGCTCCCAGTCGGTGCCGTACGGCCGCCGGTACAGCACCTGGTGGCGGCGGGCCGGGCCGGTGGTGAGCTGGAGCGTGGCCGAGCCCTTGGGGCACAGGCGGCCTCGGCTGACGGGCGAGTCAGGGTCCCCCTCGATCTGCACGACCTCGTCGTCCTTGACGTAGATCTGCTGACCGCACCCCACCGCGCAGTACGGGCACACGGACGGCACCACCCGGTCGGCGGTCTCGGTTCGCGGCCGGAGACGTTCGGTACGGGCCGACATCGCGGCCCGGCCCCGTCCGAGCGGGTCGTCCCCGGTGAGCTGACGGTAGGCGGGCCAGCCACTGATCCACGTGCGCACACCCATGGTGTGTCCTGCCTTCCCAGAGTGGCCGGTGCCCTTGGATTCGCGGCCGGGCCCGGACTCGCGCGCCGAGTACCCGTGGCAGGCGCCGTCTACGCAGGGCGGCGGCGTCGGCTCCGCGGTGTCCCGGCGCGGGCCCGGCAGGGACGGCCTGGCCGCGCCGTCGCCTCACGCACGGTCGCCCCACGTGGGCGGACGTCTGCGGTATCGGGTGCCGGGTACCCGGCCCTGCGACGGAACGATCGAGTCGGTGTGCGGGTTTTCCGTGCGCCATCACGTGCCATACGGAGGGGTACCGCGGACGAATGCGCAGACATACGGAGGGTGACGACCATGGAACGGCATGTACGGGGCCGGAGACGACGGCCGGACGGGCGGGGTGAGCCGGAGCGCCGGCGGCACCTTCCGCGAGCCGATCGGGGTGAGTCGTGATGGCGCAGCGAAAGAGCGTGAGCGTGCCGCATCCGGCGGAGCGCAGCCGGAACGGGCGAGGCTGGTTCGAAAATCTCGCCGAGGCGGCCTCCAACATCACGAGTTCCGCGCCGTTCTACGGTTTCTGCCTTCTGCTGGTAATGCTGTTCGTCGCGGTCCACATCGCCGGCCTGCCGTTGAGCTGGCAAATCCTCGTGGGCGACATCATGACGTCGGTGAATCTGCTGTTGCTGGCCCTGCTGAAGAACTCCGAGCGGCGAGCGGAACACGCCCTCCAGCGCAAACTCGACAGCATCGCGGCCGCGTTGCTCGAACTGAAGGAAGGGCGCCCTCAGAAGACGGGGGACGATCTGCGCGACGCCATCCGGATGGAGGAAGAGCTCTGACCAACTCCTCTACCACCTCGTACGGCGTCCGACGCCTCTCCCGCCCCACGACCGGCCACCGCCACCACGGCCCCTGTCACCGTTCTTCACGGTCTTCGAATTTTCTGCGCGTGCGGATGCATGGGGTCACGGACCATGGGCACTCGCCGCTTCGAGGAAAAGCATCCGAATTCCGAAAGAACGTCAAGCCGCTTTGTCATCGACATGGTTCAGCGTGCAATGCGTTCTCGTGAGGGAGCAGATTTATGACTGACAGCATCTGGGGCTACCAGCCGGCTTCCGGCCACATTCCCGGCACCGACCTGATCGGATACAAGGTCGAGGCCACGGACGGCAGCATCGGCAAGGTCGACAAGCACTCGGACGACGTCAACTCCTCCTATCTGGTGGTCGACACCGGTGTCTGGATCTTCGGCAAGCACGTCCTGCTGCCGGCCGGCACGGTGCGGGCCATCGACCAGACCGAGCGGAAGGTCTTCGTCGACCTCACCAAGGACGAGATCAAGGACTCGCCGGAGTTCGACAAGGACAAGCACGTGGGCGACGCGGGCTACCACGAGCAGGTGGGCGGCTACTACACGGACCGCCGCGCCCTCTGACCCGGAGAAGCGCACCCGCGCATCGGGGGCCGACCGTCGAACACCATGGTCGGCCCCCGTCGTCGTGCCGTGCCGTCCACAGCCCGGCGTCACCCGTGCCCGCACGCGGCGTCGAACCGTCCACCGTCGATGCGACGCATCTCGAACACCGTTGGTGCGGGCGGTTGTTGCAGTCCACGGGACGGTTCACAGCCGGGCCGCGACCTTGCGGGCCAGGTCCGAGAGAGGCTCGCGGTTGGCCTCGGGATCGTTGAGCCGGACCAGGCGGATGGCCACCCAGGTCGTGGCCTTGCGGAAGAAGACCGCGTCCTCCTCCTGGTACGCCTCCGCAGCGGCCCCGGTGACGGGCGTGAACGGGTGGTCCAGCGTGCGGTCGATGTCGTAGACCTTCTTAGCTCCGTCGCCCAGGTGGATCTCGACCTGGGCCACCGGGCCGCTGGTCGGTGCGGTGTAGCGGCATCCCGGGCCGCTCGGCGGGCTTTCCACGCCGTCGTCGAGCGGGACCGTCGCCGGCGTCTCGGCGTCCTTCTTCGGCAGGAGTTCACAGGCCTTCGCCGGCGGTGGCGAGCAGGGAGCGTGTGGCGGCAGCCAACGCCCGTTCGTCGACGGTGGCGTTCACGGTGGAGGTGAGCAACGCGGCCTCCACGGCTGCGCGTTGCGGAGGGGGGAGGCCGGTCACCTCAGGTTCGAGCGGCCGCAGCAGATCCGCCAGGGCGGCGAGGGCCGGCGCGGTCTCGGACTCGGCGGGTGCGCACGCCGGCACCAGCCCGCCTGGTGCGCCCTGTCGGCCAGCGCACGGCAGATGGCGCTCTTGCCGATCCCGGCCGGCCCTGTGAGGAGTACCGGATCGCCCCCGACGAGCGATCCCCACGCCTGCTCCGGCACGGCGTCCCGACCGAACACCAAAGCCACGAATTCTCCATAGTCCGTGGGCGCGGGGCGTCCGCGGCGATGATCCCGGGACGGCACCCGAGGCGGCTGCCCGATCGGCGACGGATCGCGGGAAGGTGCGCGCGGGCCGGGACAACCTTCCTCGTCGCAGGGCACGGGCACGCGGGGCCGCCGTGGGCGGACGTGCAGGGATCGCGCATGAATTCGAGGGTGCGCTCGCGGAGTGACGAGAGGTTTCCAAGATCGTTCGGCTGCTAGCTTCGCGCCTCGTGACTCATTCGGATACGACCGCTCTCAGAACCACGTGGCCCGACCCGGCAGCGCTCCGGGACGGCCAAGAGGCCTATCTGCCCGTTCTGTTCGACGCCTCGGACGCGGCGGGTGACGCGGCTCTGGCCGCTCTGCTGCGATCGGGCGCGGTGCGCGAGGTTCATGACCGCATCGCCGATCAACTGGAGGAACTGGTCCGCTGTCTGCGGCCCGGGGCACTGGCGGACGCCCGCGGCGTGGCGGCCGCCGCAGCCGCCGTGTGTCCGGAGCATCGCCGCCGGACCTACGGGACCTGGGTCTGGTATCCGTGGTCGGGGCGGCTGGTGCACCTGCTGCCGGCCGACGAGTTCCGCCTGGTCCGGACCGACCGCAACCGGGACCGGATCACACGGGCGCAGCAGCAGGCGCTGCTCGGTCGCCGGATCGGCGTCCTGGGGCTGTCCGTCGGCAACAGCGCGGCGCTCACGTGTGCCATGGAGGGTGTTGGAGGATCGTTCCGCTTGGCGGACTTCGACCGGTTCGGCCTGACCAACATGAACCGACTGCGCGCCGGGGTCCACGACTTGGGTGTGGAGAAGACCGTCCTGTGCGCGCGCCAGATGGTCGAGATCGACCCCTACCTGGACATCGAGATCTACCGCGAGGGCCTGACGGAGCAGACCGTCGAGGAGTTCTTCGGCACCTCCCCCGGCAGCAGGCTGGACCTCCTCGTCGAGGAGTGCGACACCCTGTGGGCGAAGGTCGCCGCCCGGGAGCGCGCCCGCGCCCGGGGTGTTCCGGTCCTCATGGACATGAACGACCGCGGCATGCTGGACGTGGAACGCTTCGACCAGGAGCCGGACCGGCCGCTCTTCCACGGCCGCGTGGACGGACTCACCGCTGACGAGGTCCGCGGTCTCGACTCCGCCGGCGCGCTCGATGTCCTGCTGCGGATCGTGGACGCCGACCGGCTCAGCCCGGCCATGGTCGACGCGCTGGGCCGGATCGGCGACACCCTGTCGAGCTGGCCGCAACTGGCCAGCGGCGTCATGCTCGGCGGCGCCCTGGTCACCGACACCGCGCGACGGATCCTGCTGGGCGGCCCGGTGCCCTCGGGACGCTATTACGTGGACCTCGAAGACCTCGTCTCCGCCGACCACTCCGCGCCGGTCGGGGCCGCGCCGTGACCCACCTCCCCGAACTGCACGGCGAGCACCTGTGGTTGCGCGAACTGCGCGCCACGGACCTCATCGCCTTCGAACGCATCCACACCCATCGGGTCCTGACGCGTTACCTCGGCATCGACCGCATGGACGCCCGTCAGGCGCAGGACGCCTTCGCGCAGTGCCTCGCCCAGCCCTACACCCATCCGCGGCGCCGGCACACCCTCGCCATCTGCGCGCCGGGCGACGACGTGATGGTCGGCACGATGGGACTGCTGGTCGAGGACTACGGCCGCAACGCGATGCTCACCGGGCTCGTCCTGCTGCCCGACGCCTCGGTGCGCGGCCACGGGCACGAGGCGGGACGGCTGTTGATGGCGTACGGCTTCGGGCCGCTGGGGCTGCACCGCATCTGGGCCGGCCATCGGGCCGATCACACACGCATGCGTGAGGTCATGCTCGCCGCCGGCCTCCGCCCCGAGGCCACCCTGCGCGAGTTGTTCCACACCCAGGGCCGCTGGCACGACGTCACCACGTACTCCGCGGTGGCTCCGGAATGGCGACGCTCGGCCACCCACGCCGAGCAGGCCGTCCTCGCGGCGACCCACAGCCTCCACTCCAGCTGACAGATCTACCCGCCGACCGGCCCGCAGGAGCACCCGCAGATCCCGGGCACACCCGGCCCGGGGTCTGCGGGACGCCACGAAGCCCGCCACCTGCAGCCTTGTCTCCAAGGAGGTTGAGGATCTGGTGCATGACGTACACATCGAGTCCGAACAGGGCGAGTTCCGGGGTGCCGTGGGAGTGCGCAGACCGATCGTGCAGGCGAATCCCGGCCCGGTCTCGTCCTCGGGAACCATGATGACGTGCCATCCGTGCGGCTGCACGTTCTCGATGATCCGCAGATCCATCTCACCCGCCTCGTCCGGGTCGCCGTAGTCATGGCAGAGGAGACAACGGCACCGGAACGAAGCATCGGCCATGCGGGGAGGCTACGAGGCAGGCATGCCGGGCCCGCGGGCGGGGCCCTCGGCACCCCCTGTCGATGTGACCGCCTCGCACGCCCGTCTATTTCGTGACCGCGTACCGCACATGCGTGGCGTACGGCGAGCCGACCACCTTGACCACCTCCAGGTCGATGTCGTGGTCGAACCCGTCGAACAGCCGCTTACCGGCGCCGAGGACGACCGGTGCCGTCGAGAGAACCAGTTCGTCCACCCGGCCGGCGGCCAGGGCCTGCCGGATCACCTCCGCACCCCCACCGATGCCCACGTCCTTGCCACCGGCCAACTCGGTCGCCTGCGCCAGCGCCTCGTCGAGCCCGGACACGAAGGTGAACCCCGCCTCCGGCCCGGGCTGGTCCTCGGTGCGGTGGGTGAGAACGACCAGCGGGCCGGGGAACGGGTTCGTGCCGCCCCAGGCGCCCGCGGCGTCGTACATGCCGCGACCGCAGACGCCGGCGCCGAAGGCCGCGACGAGTTCGTCGAAGAACTCCTTGTCGGGACCGTGCATCGCGAAGTCGTGGCCGCCGTCGTAGGTCCACGGGCCGCCCATCACCCAGTAGTGCAGACGCTCCCCGCCCTTGCCCAAGCCGTGTTCGGGCCCGTCATCGGGTCCGGTGACGAAACCGTCGACCGATGTGGTGATGGATGCGATGACCTTGCCCATGCTTCCTCCTCCGTCGTGTGTCGACAGAACAGACCGGGCAACGGCCCGAAACTCATCGCACCGATCGAGGCGGGCGGCGTGAGCTGGGCCTTCGCGGGGCGTTCCCGGGCCGGGGGGGCTGACGCCCCGGCCCCCGGCCCAAGTCGCGGCATTGCTCGTTCGGCCGCATGGTGGAAGAGGCCGGCCTGCCACCAAGGAACAGCCATGATCGCCAGCTTCTCGTGGAGGCCTCGTGATCGTGATAGCCCTGCTCGCCCCCTTGGTTCCGCTCTTCCTCCTCTTCGGACTGCCGATTCTGGAGGACCGTCTGTTCCCGCCGTCACCGCCGCTCCAAGAGGCGACGGAGCCTGCGGAACAGGCCGAGGGCGACTGACGCTCCGTCCCTGGGGCCACTTCGATGCACGCGGGACCGGTCCGTACGGGCCGGTCCCGCTTCGTCGTGACGGGGCCGCCTCAGGCGGTGGCCTCGTCCAGCAGTTCCAGTACGTGCCGGTACGGACGGCCGGTGGCGCGGCTCATGCCCATCTCGCAGGTGCGATTGCACGAAGCGTACGCGTCGTACGTTCCGCTGTTGATCTCGGCGGCCTGCGCGGCCGTGGCGCTCGCGGTGATCTCCGGGTGCAGCAGCCCGCGGTCCCCGGCGAAGGCGCAGCAGCCCCAGTTGTCGGGCACGGTGACATCGTCGCTCACCGCCGCGGCCACGGCGCGCAGGGCGCCGTCGATGCCCAGGTGCACGGTGGAGCAGGTGGGGTGCAGGGCGAGGCTGGTCAGGCGGCGGGGTTCGGGCAGCGCGGGCAGCAGATGCTCGGCGGTGAAGACGACGCTGTCGACGAAGCGCAGGGCGGCGAACCGGTCGCGGTCGGACTCCGCGAGGACGTCCGGCAGCTGTTCCAGGCCGTGCGTGCAGGACGAGGCGTCGCAGACCACGGGCAGCCGGCCGTGGTCGCTGGCCCGCCACAGCGCCTCCAGCGTGCGGGCCGCCATGGTGCGGTGGCCGTAGGTGTAGCCCTTGGACTGCCAGGGCGTGCCGCAGCACAGTCCGGGCAGTTCGTCGGGCACGGTGACCTGGACGCCGGCCCGTTCGCACAGGCGCAGGAACGCGGCGGAGGCGCCGCCGGTGGTGCCTTCGGCGGCGAAGACGCTGCCGATGCAGGCGGCGAAGAACACCGCCCGCGGCTGTGCCGGGTGCCGGGGCGCGGGGCGCGCCGGGCCGCCGCGCGGGATGTCGTCGGCCCAGGTGGGCACGAGTTCTCCGGCGCCCAGCCGGCGGACGGCTCCGGTCGCTGCGCGCAGGGCCGGGGCGGGCAGTACGTGGGCGGTGTTGAGCGCCGCGCGGACGCCCTTGACCGCGGTCCCCCAGTGCCGGGCCGTCGCGTTCCCGGCGCGCTGTGCGGTCGCGGTGTGCCGTTCGGCGCGGAGCCGTTTCATGACGGCGCCGGTGTCGATGGTGACCGGGCAGGCGGTGACGCACAGACTGTCGGCGGCGCAGCTGTCGACGGCCGCGTAGGCGTAGTCGGCTTCCAGGGCCCGGCGGCGGTCGTCGTCACCGGCGGCGGTGGCGAGGGCGATCTCGCGCTGGAGGGCGATGCGCTGGCGGGGTGTCGTGGTGGCGTCGGCGGTGGGGCAGACGGGTTCGCAGTAGCCGCATTCCACGCATGCGTCGACGGCGGGGTCGACCTCGGGGACGCTCTTGAGGCTGCTGAGGTGCGCGGCCGGGTCGTCCTCCAGGAGGACGCCGGGGTTGAGGACGCCGTGCGGGTCACACAGCCGCTTCACCTCCCGCATGACGTCGTAGAGTTCGTCGCCGTACTGGCGGCGGACGAAGGGGGCCATGGCGCGGCCGGTGCCGTGCTCGGCCTTCAGTGTGCCGCCGGCGTCCAGGACGAGGTCGACCATGGCGTCGGTGAACCGGGCGTAGCGGTCGATCTCCGGGGCGGAGTCGAAGTCCTGGGTGAGCATGAAGTGCAGGTTGCCGTCGCGGGCGTGGCCGAAGATCACCGCGTCCTGGTAGCCGTGCCGGTCGAAGAGGCCGATGAGGCCCTCGCAGGTCCGGGTCAGGCGTTCCATCGGTACGGCGATGTCCTCCAGCAGCGCGGTCGTGCCGGGACGGCGGGCTCCGGCGACGGCCGTGTAGAGGCCCTTGCGCAGATGCCAGAGCCGGGCCCGGACGCGTGCGTCGCGCACCAGCGAGGTGCCGGTCGCCGCGGGCAGGCGGTCCAGGACCGGCTGGGCGGCGGCCACCCGTTCCTCTAGCGCCTCGGCGCTGTCCTCGGCGAACTCGACCAGGAGGGCGGCGTGTCGCTCGACGCGCAGCCCGCGCACCTCGTCCACCGGGTCCGGGGACTGCTGGGCCACCCGCAGCGAGGCGGCGTCGAGGAGTTCGGCGGTGCGGGCGCCCGCGGCCAGCAGCGCGGGCAGCGCGTCGGTGGCCTCGGCGAGGCCGGGCAGCACCAGCAGTCCGGTCGCGGTGTGCGGGAGGAGCGGGACGGTACGGAAGACGGCCTCGCCGACGAAGCCGAGGGTGCCCTCGCTGCCGATCATCAGATGGGCGAGCATGTCGGCCGGATCGCTGTGGTCCAGGAGGGAGTTGAGGCCGTAGCCCATGGTGTTCTTCATCGCGAACAGCCGCTCGACGGTGGCCCGTGAGGCGGCCGAGTCACGGACGCGGTCGCGCAACCGGAGCAGCCCGGCGTGGAGTTCGGGTTCGCGGGCGCGCAGCGCGGCGTCGGCGTCGGGTGCCGCGGTGTCGACGACGGTGCCCGAGGGCAGCACGAACTGCAGGGACTCCATGGTGCGGTAGGCGTTGTCCTGGGTGCCGCAGTTCA
Organism: Streptomyces sp. NPDC101237; assembly: GCF_044767465.1. Taxonomy (NCBI): domain Bacteria; kingdom Bacillati; phylum Actinomycetota; class Actinomycetes; order Kitasatosporales; family Streptomycetaceae; genus Streptomyces; species Streptomyces sp. NPDC101237. The sequence goes on from NZ_JBIWNY010000004.1 coordinate 250,038, forward strand.
TGCCGCTGGAGTTGTTGGCGACCAGGCCGCCGATGGTGCAGGCGGACTCGCTCGCCGGGTCGGGTCCGAGCCGGCGCCCGAACCGGGCGAGCCTGGCGTTGGCCTGACGTACCGTCAGTCCGGGTTGCAGCCGGATGCGCCGGCCGTCGTCGAGGACGGTGGCGGTGCGCCAGTGGCTGCGGACGTCCACGAGGATGCCGTCGCCGCCGGCCTGTCCCGCCAGGCTGGTGCCGCCCGAGCGCAGCGTCAACGGCAGCCCTGCTCGGCGGGCCCCGGCCATGAGGGCGCCGACCTCGGCGGCGGACGCGGCGCGCACGACCGCCTGCGGCGTGAACAGGTACGGCGACGCGTCGTGGGCGGCGGCGATCCGGCGTGGCAGTTCGGTGTTCACGCGGGCCGGGTCGCTGACGCACGAGGCCAGCAGTTCGGCGAGTCCCGCGGTGCGGTCCGCGGCGGGAGGGGTGACGGCGGTGGGGCTCATGGGTCCTCGCTCCTGCGGTGTCAGCGGGCGGACGGGGCGGAGACGGCGGGGGTGGGGGCGGTGGGGTCGGCGTCGGCGGTGATGCGCATCCGGCGCGGCGGACGTGACGCGGGTTCGGGCAGCCGCAGCGGTGTCAGGCCGGGGGTGAGGGTGCCCAGCACCGTGGCGCGGCGCGCGCCGGTGCCCGACGCAAGGGCGCCGGGCAGGCCGTGGACGGTGAGGAAGCCGAGCACCGCGAAGGCGAGCGCCTCCTTCGCGTCGGACGGCAGGCCCAGTTCGTCGCTGGCGCGCAGGGTCACGCCGGGAAGTTCCTCGGCGATCACGCGCAGGAGTTCCGGGTTGCGGGCGCCGCCGCCGGAGACGACGAGTTCGGTGACTCCGTGGGCGCGGCAGGCGTCGGCCACGGTGACGGCGGTGAGCCGGGTGAGGGTGGCGAGCACGTCGTCGGGATCGGGTGTGGGTACGCTCTCCAGCGCCCGTAGGAGATAGGGCAGGTGGAAGTGTTCCTTGCCGGTGCTCTTCGGGGCGGGCCTGCGGTAGTAGGGGTCGTCGAGCAGGACCTGGAGGAGTTCGGGGCTGGTGCGGCCGGCGGCGGCCCGGCGGCCGTCCTCGTCGTAGGCGGCGGCCCCGGCCGTGAAGTGCCGTACGGCCGCGTCCAGGAGGGCGTTGGCGGGACCGGTGTCGAAGGCGAGCGGTTCGGCGTCCGGTGCGAGGACGGTGACGTTGGCGATGCCGCCGAGGTTCAGCGCGGCCGGTGTGCCGGGCAGGCCGCGCAGCAGCAGGGTGTCGGTCATGCCGACCAGCGGAGCGCCCTGCCCGCCCGCGGCGACGTCCCTGCTGCGCAGGTCGGAGACGACCGGGAGGCCGGTGGACTCGGCGATCCAGGCGGGCTGGCCGAGTTGGAGCGTGCCGAGGACGGCGCCGTCCTCCACCCAGTGGTACATGGTCTGGCCGTGGGAGACGACGAGATCGGCCGTGCCGTCGCAGAGTTCGCGCAGCGCGCGGCCGGCGGCGTCGGCGAACGCCTGGCCGACGCCGGTGTCCAGCTCGCAGACGGACCGCAGGGTCGTCGCGGCCGGCGGGAGGGTCGCCGCGATCAGGTGGCGCAGGTCGTCCGGGTAGGGGACGGAGAGGTGTCCGAGGGGACGCAGGCGCAGGGTGTCGCCGTCCAGGGTGAGGTCCGCGGCGGCGGCCTCGATGGCGTCGTAGGAGGTGCCCGACATCAGGCCGATCACACGCACGGCGCCTCCCCGGGCGCGGTCCGCCGCACGGGCGGGGTCGGCTGCTGCTGCGGCATGGCTTCTCCCTGAGATGGTCGGAACGGGGCGGGTGCGGGGCCGCGACGGCGGCCCCCCACCGGGTGGGGGCGGCGCCCCGTCACTCCTGGCCGGCGGCGACGGCGATCCGCTCGGGGCCGGGATCGCCGTCGTCGGCGGGAAGCTCGGCCGGTTCGGGGGCGCGGTGGAAGAGACTCATCACGCCGCCGACGACCAGGGTGATGACCACGCCGATCGGCACGAGCCACTGGGCGGCGATCGCCGTCGGGACGGTGGCACCGGCCACCGTCACGTCGATCTTCACGCCGCGCACGATGTAGGTCATGACACCGACCGTCACCAGGAAGGCGACCACGGAGTCGACCTCGTTGGCCCGCCGGACGAGCCTGCCGAGCAGGAACGCGCCGAGCAGGGCGCCGTAGGTGTAGCCCGCGATGGTCAGGCCGGTGAGGTAGACGTTGCCGGTGCTGGCGCTGAAGGCGCAGGCGAAGACGGCCATCAGGACCGCCCACACCAGGGTCATCACCCGGGCGAGCTTCAGCAGCGACTCCTCGGAGGGGGTGCTGCGGAAGAAGCTGTGGATGATGTCGGCGACCGTCGAGTTGGACATGGAGTTCAGGGCCGAGGACAGCGAGCCCATCGCGGCGCCGAGTATGCCGGCCACGAGCAGGCCCGAGATCACCACGGGCAGGCCGTGCAGGATGAAGTTCGGGTAGAGGTTGTCCGAGCTGGCCAGGCCGAGCTGCTTGAAGTCCTTGCCGTTGTTGTACGACCAGAGCAGGGCGCCGACCAGGGAGAACGCGGCGAACTGGAGGGTGACGAAGACACCGGAGGCGATCATGGCCTTCTGGCCGTCGCGCAGCGAGCGGGTGGCCAGGACGCGCTGGACGATCAGCTGGTCGGAGCCGTGGCTGGCCATCGCGAAGATCGCACCGCCGATGATCGCCGTGGGCAGGGCGAACGGGCTGGTGAGGACGTGCGCCAGGTCGAAGTTGGTGTCGAAGAGCTTGAAGTGGCCCGAGTGCAGGGCGCTGGAGTAGCCGTCGCCGCCGACGTGGCCGGAGAGCACCGCGATGGCGAGGATCGCGCCGCCCAGGTACAGGCCCATCTGGATGGCGTCGGTCCAGATGACCGCCTTGATGCCGCCGAGGTAGGTGTAGACCACGGTGATCACCGTGAGCACGATGATGATGACGCGGTATCCGGCGTGCACGCCGAACTCGTCGAGCAGCAGCTTGATCGGGATGGCGGAGGCGAAGAGCCGGACGCCCTCGGCGAGCAGCCGGGTGAAGACGAACGTCACGGAGGCCAGGCCCTGGAGTTTCAGCCCGAATCTGCTGCCGAGGTACTGGTAGGCGCTGACGAAGCCGCCGCGCTTGTACAGCGGGATCAGCACGGTGGCCACGACGACGCGGCCGATCACGTAGCCGAGGGCGAGTTCGACGTTGCCGAAGCCCTGCCCGCTGTACGCCCCGCCGGGCACGCTGATGACGGTGAGCACGCTGGTCTCGGTGGCCACCACGGAGAACGAGACGGTCCACCACGGCATGTGGCCTTCACCGACGAAGTAGTCCTTCGCCGTCTTCTGCCGGCCGGCCAGGCGCAGTCCGATCCAGGCGATCGCCACGAGGTAGACGACGATCACCACGAGGTCGAGTTGGCGCACGCTCACTCCTAAGCATCGGCCGGCGGGGAGACCGGCGCGGAGAGGACAGGGGTAGGGGAGGTCGTCCGCCGGACGCGGACGACGTGGGGTTCGTGCGGTGCCGACGCGTCCAGCGCCAGCAGGCGCGCGCCGTCCAGCGGGTCCCCGAGCGGGGGCACCGTCTTCAGGGGGCGCGGCGAACCGGCGAGTGCCGACGCGAGCGGACCGAGGAGCGGGTCGCCCAGGCCGGTGAGGCCGCCGGTGATCGTGACGGGCAGGACGCCGTCGCCGCCGACTCGGTGAGCGGCGGCGAGCACGGCCTCGCCGAGTGCGGTGGCCGCCTCCTTCACGATCGCGCAGGCCGCCGGGTCGCCCGCCGCTGCGGCGCGGGCCACGTCCGGGGCGAAGGTGGCGGCGGTGCGTGCGGGGTTGCCCTCCCGGCCGAGGGCCGAGGGCAGCCGGTCGGGGTCGCCGAAGCGTGCCCGGGCGGCGGCCAGCAGTGCGGTGAACGGGCCCCGGCCGTCGTGGGCGCGCAGTGCCGCGCGCAGTCCGGCGGAGCCGATCCAGGCACCGCTGCCCTCGTCGCCGAGCCAGGGACCCCAGCCGTCGACGCGGGCGTACGAACCGTCGTCGCCGATGCCGACGGCGACGGAGCCGGTGCCGATCGCGAGGACCACTCCGGGGCGGCCGCCGAGGGCGCCGGCGTGCGCGGTGACGGCGTCGCTGGTGACGACGACCTCGTCCGCGGGCAGGTCGTCGAGGAGCCGGCCGGCCAGTTCCCGCGCGGCCTCCGGAGCGGCGGCCGCTCCCGCGGCGCCGACGCAGACCGACGCGAGCCGCAGCGGGCCGTGGAGGAGCGGAAGAACGGCGGCCCGTACGGCGGCACGGGCCAGTTCCACTCCCCGGTCGGCGGCGAGGCCGGGGGCTCCGGGCACTTCGTGGACGGCCGGGGCGGGATCGGTGCCGTCGTGCCACAGCACGGCACGGCAGCCGGTCTTGCCCAGGTCCACCGCCACTGCTGCTGTCTTCACGGCACACCTTCGTGTCGGTACGGATCCGTCGCGTCTGACGGTCATGGAACGGCCACAGGCACGATGACCGGCGCGGATCGCGGTGCAGCGAGTATCGGAAGGCCGACATCCGTATGTCAATAAGTAACGTCGTGCAATTGAGTACGTAAATTTTTGACGCACCGCGAACGGCATGGTTACTGTGTCGCCACCCACTCAGGAGGGACGGCCCATGGCCCGCCAGGAACCACCCCGAACCGCCCAGTCCGCAGAGGACACCTCGCCTGCCGCGACCCTGGCACGGATCCGCGCGGCCCTGCCGTCCCTGGCCCCGTCGGAGCGGCGAGTGGCCGAAGCCGTCCTGGCCGATCCCGGGCAGGCGTCGGAGCTCTCCATCAGCGCCCTCGGCAAACAGGCCGACACCTCGGTGGCCACGGTGATGCGCTTCTGCCGTGCGATAGGCGTCGGCAACTACCCCCAACTGCGCCTGGCACTTGCGGCCGCCGCCGCCCATGAACACGCCGTGGGCGGGGAGCGTCCGGCTCCCGGCACCGACATCAGCGCCACCGACAGCCTCGCCGACATCGTCGGCAAGATCATCTACAACGAGGTGCGGGCGCTGGAGGACTCTGGCGCGGAACTGGACATCGAGGTGCTCGGCCGCGCGGTGGACGCCCTCGCGGGGGCCCGGCGCATCGACATCTTCGGCGTGGGCGCCAGCGCGTTCGTCGGCCAGGACCTCCACCAGAAGCTGCACCGCATAGGCCACATCGCTTTCATATGGACGGACCGGCACGCGGCCCTCACCGCGGCCGCGCTCCTCGGTCCGGGCGACGTCGCCCTGGCCGTCTCCCACTCCGGGGAGACCGAGGACACCGTCGAGCCGCTCCAGGCCGCCGCCGAGCGCGGCGCCACCACGATCGCCCTCACCAACGTCCCGCGTTCCACCCTCGCCGAGAGCGCGGACCTCGTCCTGACGACCTGCGCCCGGGAGACCCCGTTCCGTTCCGGGGCGACCGTCAGCCGCATCGCGCAACTCGCCGTCGTCGACTGCCTGTTCGTGGGCGTCGCCCAGCGTTCCTTCGACGCCACGACCGTGGCTCTCCAGAAGACCTACGGGGCCGTGCAGCGCCGCAAGCGCCGGCAGCCGCCGCGCCGGACACCGTCCGGCACCTGACCACCGGCCCCCATCCCCCTCTCGTACCCCCCAGAGCACCACCCCTGAAAGGACGACCGCGCCGTGGACCTCAGCACGCTCGGCTCACTCGCCGCACTCGGCACCGAGACCCGCAACGAGCGGACCGCCGACCTGGACCGCATGCCGGTGACCGAACTGCTCTCAGTGATGAACGCGGAGGACCAGACCGTCGCCCTCGTGGTGCGCGACGCGCTCCAGGAGATCGGTGCCGCCGTGGAGGCGGTCACCGAGTCCCTGCGCCGGGGCGGACGGCTCATCTACATAGGCGCCGGCACCAGCGGCCGGATCGGCCTGCTCGACGCCGTCGAGTGCCCGCCCACCTTCGGCACCTCCCCCGAGCAGGTCGTCGGCCTGCTCTCGGGCGGCCCCGGCGCGTTCGTGGTGGCGGTCGAGGGGGCCGAGGACGAGCCCGCGCGGGCGGTCGCCGACCTGGACGAGATCGGCGTGAACGACCGGGACACCGTCGTCGGGCTCGCAGCGAGCGGGCGTACCCCGTACGTCGTCGGAGGCCTGCGGCACGCGGCGGCCAAGGGCGCGGTCACGGTGTCGATCGCCTGCAACCGCGACGCGGTCGTCAGCCGGTACGCCGACATCCCGATCGAGGTCCCCACCGGACCCGAGATCCTCACGGGGTCGACCCGCCTCAAGGGCGGCACCGCCGAGAAGATGGTCTGCAACATGCTCTCGACCGCGTCGATGGTCCGCATCGGCAAGGTGTACGGAAACCTCATGGTCGACGTGAAGGCCAGCAACGACAAGCTCGTCGACCGCGCCCGCCGCATGGTCGTCGAGGCCACCGGCGCCGACCACGACAGCGCCGCCGAGGCCCTGCGGGCGGCGGGCGGCCACGCCAAGACCGCCATCGTCATGCTCCTGGCCGGCATCTCCGCGCCGGAGGCCACCCGGCGCCTGGACGCGGCCCGCGGCGACACGCGGACGGCCATCGGGCTGGCCGGCTGAGGCCGGCCGGCCAGTCCGCCTCGGCGGCGGTCGCGGGACCGCCGGCCCGCCCGGCGGTGGACAGGCCGGCGGTCCGCGCGATCGGTTACGGCGTGACGGCTGTGTTCGTCAGCCCCTTGCCGCCGGTCACCGTGTTCCCGGCGTACACCGTCGTCCTGCAGGACGAGGCGGCGTTCGTGACGTCGGTAGATCGTCGAGTTCTGGATGAGGCCGTCCGGGCTGGAGTTGCGGAAGTGGACGCCTCGGCGCTGTCCACGGTCGCTTCGGGCGGCACCAACGACAGCAGGAGCGCCCACATCCGTCGTCGAGGCAGCGCGCACAGCACGAGGCGGAGACGGCCGGGCGGCCTGCGGCAGCGCGAGCGGCGTAGTCCCGTCACCCGCACGGTGCCGGTGACTGCACTGGCGCGCCGTCTCTGAGCAGCCCACTCGCGCCGATGACGCGCCGCCGCGCCCCGTCGCGGGGCGGCCCAGGCTTCGAGACCGCACCGGCGTGGAAGGGATCTCCGTGCCCTGGCCGGTCCGCGACCGTGCCACGCGTCGATGCCCGCGCTCCTGAAGAGGTGCTCAGTGACCTTCGGCAGATATTTCGAGGACTTCGAGATCGGCCAGGTCTTCAGCCACTGGCCGGGCAAGACCGTCACCGAGTACGACCATCACCTGTTCTCCCTCCTGACCATGGTGCGGCACCCGTTGCACCTCGACGCCCACTACGCGAAGACCGCGACCCGGTACGGGCAGCCGCTGGTCATCGGGAGCTACGTCTTCTCCCTGCTCCTGGGCCTGTCCGAAGCGGACGTCGCCGGGCGTGCCATCACCCACCGCGGCTTCGAGAAGATCGAGCACCACGCGCCCCTGCTGCACGGCGACACCCTGTACGCGGAGAGCGAGGTGTACGCGAAGCACGACATCCCCGACCGGGAGGGCCGGGGACAGGTGGGCGTGGAGACCCGCGGCCGCAACCAGGACGGCACGCTGGTGATGACCCTGCGCCGGGACCTCGTCGTGCCCACCCGGCCGCCCGGCTGACGCACTCCGGGAACCCCGTTCCCCTTCATCTCGGCGAAGGTGCGGGCGTGCATCCGGTCCGGCCAGGCGCGCTCGTCCACGGTGATCCCGAGGAAGTGGGCCAGCCGTCGCATCTCACCCTCCAGGTGTCCAGCATGTGGAAGTCTTTCGGCGGCGGCCCCTGTCAGGGAAGGCAGTGTCTTCCGGTTGCCCCAAGCGACGCGGACGGGAACCACTCGATCAGGTGCCGCATCACGTCCGCCTGACGCACCGGCAGGGCGCGGGCCCGACAGGCTGAACCCGACCGGCCGGTGGGACACGACCAGAGGAGCCGAACGGCAGCGCCCCTCGGGCCACCGCATCAAATCCGGCCACTGCGGCGCTACTTGGCCACTCTTGCCCGCGGCGGGCCCGGGATCGGGTGATGACGGGTGCGGAACGCCGCTGGAGTGAATGGATGTGACAGAGGGAATCCGGCCCGCGTTACATGTCATGTCTCTGTCGATTCATGAGTGGCGGCCAGAGTTCCTCCGGGACATCACCCACAGGAGGACACGTGACCGGTCAGCAGAACCGTCGGCGCTCCATCGGGCTGCGCACGGCGTTGATGGGCACACTCACCACGTGCCTGGCGCTCGCGGGCAGCGCGGGCGGTACGGCAGCCGCCGACACCACCGGGCCGGAGGCGCTTCCGTTTTCGGGAGCCACCACGTCCGGTCTGCACAACACGTACGACCCTGCCGCCTTCACCTACCTCGCGCAGAGTCTGGACACGGGCACCTCGATGATCGAGCTGGACGTGTGGGACGACTTCTTCACGCAGGAGTGGAAGGTCAGCCACGACAGCCTGACGAGCAACAAGAACAACTGCGTCAACGCGTCCACCCCCGCCGACCTCTACACCGGCAGCGCCAACAAGGACCTGGAGAGCTGCCTCGACGACGTGCGGGTCTGGCTCGGCGCCCACCCCGGCCACGCGCCGCTCATCATCAAGCTGGAGATGAAGGCCGGCTTCCAGTCCACCTTCGGGATGAGCGCGGCCAAGCTCGACCAGTCGATCAGCGCCCACCTCGGCAACCTGGTCTACAAGCCGAACGACCTGCTCAACAAGCCCGGTGGCGGCCAGTACGCCACGCTCGACGACGCGGCGAACGCGAACAACTGGCCCACCAGACAGGCACTCGCCGGCAAGGTCGTCTTCGAGATCATCCCGGGCACGGTCGAGGAGAACAACCCGACCGACACCCTGTGGACGGACAAGGAGTACGCGAGCTACCTGCGCGACCTGCACACCCAGGGCAAGACCGCCCAGGCGAACATCTTCCCGGCGGTCCACAACGCCCAGGCCGGCGACCCCCGCACCCGCTACTCCGACACCTCGCTGCGGCCGTGGTTCGTGGTGTTCGACGGTGACGCGTCGACGTACCTCAACGGCTCGATCGACACGAGCTGGTACGACACCCACCACTACCTGCTGTTCATGACCGACTCGCAGAACGTCCAGCCCGCCCTGGACGCCACGAACCCCCCGGTCGCCGACGCCAAGGCCCGTGTCGCCCTGCTCGCCAAGGCCCACGCGACCGTCGCGTCCAACGACTGGCGCGGACTGTCCGACGTCCAGTCGATGGTGACCCCCCGAGGCTGAACCGGGAAGCACCCGCGGGTCCGCCCCGGCCCATGCCTGGGGCTCCGACCTGCTCGCCGGGCCGGAGCCTTGGTCCGGGCGGCCCGCGGGCGCCTCTCCCACGTGGTCAGCTCGACGCTCTTGGCCGCCTTGCCGTTCGCCCTCACGGACTCCGGAGATTCCGCCCTCCGAAGATCGTCGACTTACCCGACTGGTGCGCAAGCCGCCCTCGCAAGGGCGTCCCCGCCCGCGCCTCGGTCCGGGCCCGCCCGTCGGGCCGTACGGGACCGGTCACTAGGCTGGCGCGGTGACTGAGGAGCGGGAGGGGCCGTCGGGCGTGTGGGCCACGGCGGTGGGGGTCGCCCGGGTGCGGGCGGTGGAGACCGAGCGGCGGGACGCGTTGTTCCGTGACCCGTTGGCGCACGCCTTCGCCGCCGCCGGCGGGCGTGGGCCCTCGGCTGTGCCGCCGCCCGGTGACGAGGCCGCGCGACGCCGTCGGCTGGGCGTGGCGTTCTCCATCGTCGTCAGGACGAAGTTCCTCGACGACCTGCTGGAGCGGGCCTCCGCGGCCGGGGTCCGCCAGGTCGTGCTGCTCGGGGCCGGCATGGACAGCAGGGCCTTCCGGATGGACTGGCCGGAGGGCACCCGGCTCTTCGAGGTCGACACCGACGCACCACTGGACTTCAAGGCCGCGGTGCTGCGTCGGGAGCGGGCCGTCCCGCGGTGCGAGCGGATCACCGTCGCGGTGGATCTGCGGGACGACTGGCCGGGCGCGCTGGCCGCGGCGGGGCACGATGCGGCCGAGCCGACCGTGTGGATCGCCGAAGGACTGCTGATCTACCTGCCCGAGGACGCGGTGGAGTCGCTGCTGTCCCGGGTCGGCGCGCGGTCGGCGCCGGGCAGCCGGATGGGGCTGACGCTGGGGTCGCGTGGCGTGATCGAGCGCTTCGGCGCGGACGCGGTGCCGGGGTCGGCCGCGTCCCTGTGGGTTTCGGAGATGCCCGACGACCCGGTGGCCTGGCTGGCCGGGCACGGCTGGGAGGCCGCGACCCACACCTTGCGCGAGCGTGCCGCGGCCTACGGCCGCCCGGTCGCAACTCCGCCGCAGCACGACGAGGGACCCGGCGGACTGATCTCGGCGGTCCGCCGGTAGCGCGCCCCACGGTCTCCCGCCGGTCGGGTGCGGGTCAGTTCGTCGGCCAGGAGAGTGCGGTGAGGACCGCGGACTGCACCGTGACCGGCGTGCCGCCGTTGTTGAAGAGACGTACGCGCATGCCACGGCCGGCCGCCAGGTGCTTGGTGAGCGGAGTGACGTGGAAGGTGTCACCGCGGGTGCCGACGGCCTCGTCGATCGGGTGGTCGGCGATGTGCCGGTCACCCTCGTACTCGGACATGCGCACCTGGACGGTCTCGCCCACCGGCAGGCCGGCGATGCGCAGACTGACCGAGCCGGTGAACCGACAGGCGCCGCGCACGAACACGCTCCCGCCGGTGGCGTGCTCGTCGGCCGTGTCGTTCCACTCGGTGGTGAACTCGATCGAGTCCCAGGCACCGGGGGCGAGTTCGTAGGCCTGGGCGATGCCGAGGTTCACTTCGTCGGGCACGGGGTCCTCCTCGTCGGTGCTCGCCGTCGTACCGGCGGCCCAGGCCCGCAGGGCGGCCTCGGAACGGTAGGCGATGGATCGGTCCAGCGGGGTGCTGGTGAACTGCCACAGCAGCGGCTTCCAGCCGGACGGTTCGGGCTGCGGCGCGGCCTCGGCGCGCGAGTAGTCGGCGGCTCCCCACGGATAGGCCGGGTACCACAGGGGCAGACCGCCCGGGACGTGACCCGCGGCGAGGTCGTCGCCCGAGGTGTAGATCCCGATCCGCTGCTTCGGGAACGCCGCCTGGACGGCCGCGATCCAGGTCGTCACCCAGGCCCGGATCTGCGCGGCCGACCGGCCCGCGTAGTTGCGCCGGTCGGGGTAGGCCTCCAGGTCGAGCCAGTGCGTGTACGCCGGGTGTGCGGCGGCGTAGGACCTGACGGCGCCGACGTAGTTCGCCGCCTCGGCCTTGGCGTCCTGGTTGGGCCAGGCGAAGTGATAGCTGCCGGGCAGGAGTTGGGCGGCGATGATGCCGGAGATGTGCTGCGCGAAGCGGCTGTCGTGACTGCGCTCGCCCTCGCTCGCCTTGGCGAATCCGAAGGCCACGCCGTCCCGTCTGTGGGTCGCCCAGTTCTGCGGTCCCTGATGCTCGGAGACGTCGATGCCCCGGCACGTGGACAGGGCCATCACGCACCGCCTTCCGTCGTGCGGACGGACTCGGGCGCGAGGGTGTCCCGGTCGGGCGACGGGCCGCCGATGTCGGCGGGTTCGAGCTGGGGCATGGTCGACTCCCTGGGCTCAGCCGTGGATTGACCACCATTGCACCGTCAGGACGGGAACACGCCCATAAGACCGCTTTTGTTCAGCATTTGGATCTTGTTTTTCGTAGCTCACCCACAACTGATCGGGCCGTTCGAGCGGCGCTGGCGCCGCCGCGGTCCCGCGTCACCCACCCGTGGCGGTCCGGAGGGGCTGGCCGCCGTCGACGGGCAGGCAGGTGCCGGCCAGGAAGGCGTTCGCTAGGGCGAAGAGTACGGCGTGGGCGACGTCCTCGGGGGTCGGGTTCGAGCGCGGCCACTCCGGAGAGCAGGACGAAGGAGCCGTCGGCCGGCATGGCGGACGCGAAGTGCCTGGCGAGCATGACTTGTCCCTCGGGTTCGTGGCCGCGGGAACCCCTTGTTCGGCGTCAACGGGTCGTGTCTCAGCGGGCCTTGGCCTCTTCGGCGTCCAGTCCGCGGTCGGCGCCGTGCGGGACGACGCGCTGTCCGGGTTCGGGGCGCAGGAGTTCGCCGTCCAGACGCACCTCGACCTTGTCGGCCTCGAAGGACACCAGGCCGCCGATCCGGTCCACTTCGCGGTAGGCGTCGGGGTACGTCCAGGCGGCGCGGTGCGCGTCGCCGATGTCGTAGTAGTCGCACAGGCCCTTGTAGGGGCAGAAGGTCCGGCCCTCGACGGGCCTGAGCCGGGTCTCGTCGATGTCCGCGCGGGGGACGTACCAACGCGGGGCGAACCCGGATTCGTAGAGCACGACGGGATGTGCGCAGCGGGCGATCACGGCGCCGGCGGCGCGGACCTCCAGCGTGCGCGAGGTCGTGCGGATGTCGATGCGGTGGTAGGCGTCGGCGGCGTGCCCGAGGATGCGTTCGTCCTCCTCGTGGAAGGCGTCCATGGCGCGCCAGGCGAAAGCAACCCGGCCGTCGAGGTCGCGGGCGTGCGGGGGCAGCGCGGTGAATGCCCAGGCGGCGCGTTCGGTGGTGCGGCCGCCCGCGCTCACCGCGTACCAGGCGGTGTCGCCCAGGTCCTGGTGGTGGGTGACCCTGCCGTCGCCGGCGAGGGCCGTCTCCTGGACGTCCTCGCGGGGGAAGTAGGCGACCGGGTAGCGGCCGGGTTCGTGCAGCAGGACGACGTCCTCGCTGTCGGCGATCCAGGCGCCGTTGAACCTCACGCGCATACGGCGGCGCAGCCGTTCGGCGAACAGCAGGCGCTCGGGCAGCGGTTCGGGGGTGAGGAAATGTCCGATCGCGCCGGTGGAGAGGGGGCCTTGTTGCCAGGACAGTCCCATGGGGCTTTCCTTCCGGGTACGGGGTGGGGCGGGCGCGGCCGTCAGGCGAGGACGCGGGCCAGGAAGTCACGCATGCGCTCGGTGAGGGCCTCCAGGTGGCTCTCCAGGGCGAAGTGTCCCGAGTCGACGAGGTGGATCTCGGCGTCGGGCAGGTCCTGGGCGAAGGCCCGGGCGCCGTCGGGGCCGAAGATCTCGTCGTTCGCGCCCCAGACCGCGAGCAGCGGGACCTGCGAGTCGGCGAAGTACCGGTGGACCTGCGGGTAGAGGTCCACGTTGGTGGGATAGTCGCGGAAGAGCTTGAGCTGGATCTCGTCGTTGCCGGGCCGGTCCAGCAGGGCCTGGTCGTGCACCCAGTTGTCCGGGCTGACCAGGCTCGGGTCGGCGACTCCGTTCAGGTACTGCCAGCGGGTGCTCTCCAGGGTGAGCGCGCCGCGCATGGCTGCTTCGGTCTCGGGCCCCGGGGCCTCGGTGTAGGCGAAGACGCCGTCCCAGAACGGCTTGACGAAGCCCTCTTCGTAGGCGTTGCCGTTCTGCGTGACGATCGCCGTGACGCGTTCGGGGTTCCGCAGGGCCAGACGCCAGCCGATGGGGGCGCCGTAGTCCTGTACGTACATGGCGAACCGGTCGACGCCCAGCTGCGCGAGCAGACCTGCGGTGATGTCGGTGAGGGCGTCGAAGGTGTACGGGAACCGGTCGAGGCCCGGCATGGCGGACTGGCCGAATCCGATGTGGTCGGGTGCGATCACGCGGTAGCGGTCGGCGAGGGCGGGGATCAGGTCGCGGAACATGTGCGAGCTGGTCGGGAAGCCGTGCAGGAGGACCACGACGGGTGCCTGCGGATCCCCGGCCTCCCGGTAGAAGACGTCGAGGCCGTCGACGACGGCGGTGCGGTGATGGACTGCGGAGACCATGCCCTAACCCTTCTCTCGCGGTTGACTGGTTACCCACTCAGTCGAGCACGCCCGACCTAACCAGTCAAGCCGATCTGACGGGTTAGACTTCACGGCGCACGAGCGGTCAGGTGTAACCTTTCAAGTGGATCGGTCAGGTTAGGAAGAGGTGGCGATGGCAAGCGGCCCGGACGACCAGCAGGTCACGCTGCTGGAACTGCTCAACAGCACTCCCGTCGTCGACGGCGCGGTCCAGGACCTGCTGGCCGACCCGGAGGCGGCCAGCTCCTGGCAGCGCGCACACGGGGGCAGCGGCGGCAAGGAAGAGCGTCGGTACCTCCTCCAGGCACGCGATCTCCTCCAGGACGTGGCGGCCGGCAGCCGGCCCGCCACGGCACTGGCGCCGCTGCTCGCGGACGTCACCTCGCACCCCGAGGTGACCGCCGCCGGCGTGACATGGCGCCTCGACGTGCCCGCGCCGCGCCGGCTGGCGGTGACGGCGGTCCTCGCCTGGAGCGCGTTGCAGGAGTCCATGCCGGGGCGGCTGCGGGCGTGCGACAACCCGGAGTGCCGGCTGTACCTCATCGACCGCAGCAAGACCAACCGGGCCCGCTGGTGCTCGATGGCCGTCTGCGGCAACCGGATGAAGGCTCGCCGTCACCACCAGCGCACGCGCGAGGCCGCCGCCGGGTGACCGCGGCATCGTCCGCTCGGGCGGATCCCGTGGGGATCCCGGCGCGGAGCCAGCGGAGGATGCCACCGATGAGCGAGGGTGGCCGTCGGATTCGCCGGGCGGCGGACGCGCACGCACGCCGCTGTCACCGGGGCCGATAGGCGGTGGCCAGCACGGACACGGTGATCTCGTCGGGCAGGAGACCGCCGCCGTCCAGGTCCGCGCGGCTCACGTGCCGTGCGCTGGGCGTCATCGCCACCAGATCCAGGGCGTCCGCGGCGGTCAACGGCGCGGTGTACTCCACTCCCTCGGTGACGGCGCCCTCGAAGAAGGGGTCCAGCACCCGGTGCAGGCGCAGCTCCTTGGCCGGGTCGACCGTGACCGCCGCGGGCAGCCGATCGCGCAGTTCGGCGAGGTGCCGGCCGGTGGGACGGACCACGATCAGCCGTCCCGTCGGGCGCAGTACCCGGTGGAACTCGGCGGGGTTGCGCGGCGCGAACACGTCCAGGACGACATCGGCCACCCTGTCCGCCAGCGGGAAGGGACGGTAGACGTCCCAGGCCACGGCGGCCGCTCGGTCGTGGGCCCGGGCCGCCGCGCGCAGGGCGGGCACCGACGTGTCCAGACCGAGGCCACGGGCGCCGGGCAGGCGGTCGAGCACCCCGGCCAGGTAGTAGCCCGTGCCGCACCCGACGTCCACGACCGTGGCCGCCCCGGAGGCGGCGTCGGCCGCCAGGCGGGCTCCGGCCGTACGGATCGGCGCGTAGGCGCCGGTGGACAGGAAGCGGTCCCGGGCCTGGACCATGGCCGTGTCGTCGCCGCTGGTGGCGCGGGCACCGGTGCTCAGGCCGGCGTAGCCGTGGCGGGCGATGTCGAAGGTGTGGCCCAGCGGGCAGCGCAGTGCCCCGCGGTCGGGGCACAGACGGCCGGTGCGGCACGTCGGACAGCGCAGCAGGTCGAGGGAGAGTTCGAGGGCAGGGGGAAACGGCACGGGCACGAGGCACTCCTGGCAACGGCGGAGGGAAAAGGAGCCGTGCCCGCGCGCGCTCGAACGTCGCCCGCCGCCGGAAGGACCACACGGCGAGGGGGGGCGTGACGGACGCGGGCACACCGGGGAGGGCGACGCCGTCCGGCCTCGCCCTCAGCGCCTTCCGGTCACAGGAAGCAGTGGTGCGGGGTGCTCGTGAATGCCACGTCGTGAGTCTAGGGGTGGGCAGGAGCAGTGCGGACGCCGCCCGTACGTCAGGAAAAACCACTGGCGGGAAGCTCGCCGCACACCGGGATACTGGGCCGGTGAGCGATGCCACGGCCGACTACGAGGCGGCCACCGAACCGTTGACGCGGCGGGTGCACCTCGGCCTGCGCGCGGGCGGGCCCGATCCGCGGGACGTCGTCGCCCTCGCCTGTGAACTGTTCGACTGGTCCCTGCGCACTGAGGCCGTCGTCGAGGTCGTCGAACGGAATCCGGCCGAGGTGCCTCCGGCGGAGATGACGGTCCTGGCCCGGCGGATCCTGGACGACATCGGCTTCGACCCCGGTTTCGACCTCGCTCCCGAGCGCCTGGACACCTTGCGTGCCGCGCTGAGGATCGTCGCCCGCGACCTGGCGACGCGGGGCATCCGGGGCGAGCCGGAGATCGAGGTCCTGGAGGACTGCCACCCGGTGGGAGCCGGCGTCCGCCTCGCGGACGGCGAGCGGCTCGACCGGGGCGGACCCGTCCCGCCGTACCTGTGCGACGACCCGACCACGGCGCTGACCGGCCTTGCGGTGCTGATCCAGGAGAGCCTGCTGGAACGGACCTGGCGGGTCTGGCCGGTGTGCGACCGCCACCGCCTCGGTGTGCACGGCTCGGAGTGGGAGGGCGCGGCCGTGTGGTGGTGCGCCGGCGACGGCGGGCACGCGCTGGCGCGGGTCGGTGAGCTGTCGCGCCCGGCCGACGCGACAGCCGCCGCTCCGCTCCCTGACCCCCGGCAGCCGCCCGATCCTGAGCCGGAATGCACCGGTTCCGTGACATCCGTCACAGCGGTCCGTGATCTAGCCGTGTCGGATAGTAGCGATCACCGCGACGACATATGGGATTTGTCCGTCTTGGTACGCGCACGCCTCACGCCTTGATCCACGCTTCTGCGCCCGCGAGCCCCCTTCGGCCGTTCCGCCCACGGGTAACGGTTCTGACGGACCGACAGCGATCCCCACGAGGCCAGGGAGGCCCGATCAGCGCACCCCACCCCGCAGGCAAGGGCCGACCAAGGCTACGAAGCGTCTTAGTAGTCAGGCCCTTTGCGCTCACTGTGAAGGCATCCCAAGAATGACGACCCGCAGGACACCGCCGCAGCTCGGGAGCGGATTCAGACATGGGTAAACATCGCAAGAACGCGCATTTCCGGCGGATAGTCGTCGCGGCGGTCGCCATGGGCACCGTGGGCGTACCGTCCGTCGCCCTGGCCTGCACGGACTGGCCGAACGGTGGCGGACAGCGCTCCGACAGCGCCGCGAGCGGTGCCACGCAGGACCTGCTCGACCACAAGAACTGGTGGAACGACGCGAGCTGGGGCCGTCCCTGGAACTCCGACCAGGGCGGCGCACCCGCGCGGACGGCATCGAGCGACACGGGGACCCCGAGCGCTTCCGCCGGCCCCACGAAGGCACCCCGTAGCGGCAAGAGCACGGCGAAGCCCGCGCGCACGCACGACGGCGCCAGGAAGGCTCCGCACACGCACGGCGGCCCCGGGAAGACCAGCGCGCACCGGCCGAAGGCCGCGGCACCCTGGCACACCGTACGGAGCACGGCTCCTCGGACCACCGCCACCCCGTCACCCGGCCCCCGGATCACCGCCACCGCCACCGCTTCGGCGGCACCGAAGCCGTCGAGCACCCCGAAGGCCGCCGGCACGGCGTCCGGAGTCGTCGCGCGCCTCGTGGACCTCGTCAACGCCGAACGCGGCAAGGTCGGCTGCTCCGCGCTGACGCTGAACACGACCCTGTCCAAGGTCGCGCAGGCGCACAGCGAGGACATGGCGCGTCACCAGACCATGTCGCACGACGGTTCCGACGGCTCCTCCCCCGGCGACCGGATCACCGGTGCCGGCTACACCTGGAGCTCGTACGGCGAGAACGTGGCCTACGGGTACGCCTCCGCCGACCAGGTCATGGCGGGCTGGATGGCCAGTCCCGGCCACAAGGCGAACATCCTCAACTGCTCGTTCAAGGAGATCGGCGTGGGCCTCGCGGGGCCCGGCAGCTACTGGACCCAGGACTTCGGCACTCCTCGCTGAATCGATCCGCAGTCCGTGACGGTACGCCGGTGCCCCGCCGTCACCCCGGCGCGGCACCGGCCGCCGCGGGCGGCGCGGCCCGTCGCCGCTCCCGCCGAAGCCGACCGACAAGGCGGCGGGGTCGGGCTGGCCCACCTGTCGGCGTCCTGCCGCGAGTTGACTTCGGCGACGTCCGGTTCACGGAACGGACCAAGGGCAGCGCCACGGAAACCAAGGGCAGCGCCGGGGAAGGCGGTCGCGTCAGCCCGCGTCGAGTATCCGCAGGCCGAGCGGGGTCGCGGTGTGGACGACGTACTTTCCCGTGCGGTGGCTGCTGACCAGGCCGCTCTCGCGCAGGACGGCGATCTGGTAGGAGATGCTGGACTGCGCCACCCCCACGGCGTGGGCGACGTCCGAGGAGGTCCGGCCGTCGCGGCGGGCGACCGTGGACAGGATGGCGGCGCGGGTGCGTCCGAGCAGGCGGGTGGCCCCCGTTCCCCAGGTCTGGGCGAGGTCCCAGGGCCGCTTGGCCACCGGATAGACGAGCACCGGCGGGAGGTCGGGGTCGGCCAGCGCGGTCGGGCGCCGCCAGCAGAAGAAGGAGGGGACGAGAAGGAGTCCTCGGCCGTCCAGGGACACATCACGGTCGACCGGGTAGTCCACCTCCAGGACCGGGTCGCGCCAACGGGCGAGAGGGGCGAGACCGGCGAAGAGTTCCTGGACACCGCCGTCCAGCAACGCCGCCGTGCGCACGTCGACATCGGCTCCCACCAGGGCCCGGATGCGCGGCCAGTGGGGCCGTAACAGCGTCTCGAAGTAGGTTCCCAGGGAACCGGCGATCATGGCCGGATCGGTGTCCGCCGGGCGTGGTGTCGTGCCCGGTCTGCCGATCCGACGCTGCGACGCGTCCAGGCGGGTGAGCTGGCTCATGACCTCACGGCGTGGCGTGCCGCTGATCGCGTCCAGCGCCGCGGGCAGTTCGTCGCTGGCGGCGGGCGTGAGGAAGTCGGGTATGTAGCCGGCGTTGGGTATCAGCCCGCGCAGGGGAAGCAGCGCGGCGCGCAGTCTCTCGTCGCGCCGCAGCCGGTTGCGCGTCGCGGCGCGCCACGCGCCGAACGCCGTCGGTCCCTCGTCCGTCTTCAACCGGCAGACGCTGCAGATCATCTCCCAGGTGGGGTCGGGGTTGCGCAGGATCCGGATCTTCTTCAGGTCGTCGGTGGCGAAGTGCAGGCGCAGCACGGATGCCTCTCTCGCAATGGGCAGTGTGGGGGGACTTCGGCTCGACGCGTACGTCAAGCGCCTGGTCGTCTGCCGGTGCCGCCGCCGGCGGGCGGCAGGTCGCGGCACCATGCCCGTCTCGGGTCATCGCGTACGCAGGTGAAGGAGCGGTCCGGACACACACCCGTGCCGTACCGTGAGCGGACTTCTCCGCCGCAGGACATGTGAATGGCGCGCAAGGACATTCCCCCTGGAATTTCGCGGCGGGTCAGACCGCGAATCAGCGCTCGTGTCGCTCCTCCATGCTCACCCGGAACAGGACGGCCGCGCCAGACGGGCGTCAACAAGGAGAAGTCGATGGTTCGATAATGTCCTCTCTATGGTTCCCGGGGACGGTCGGCGCCGAAGACGACGTGAGCCGAGCATTCACCAACTGCGCCTGCTGCTCGCCGTGGCGGAGGAACTGCACTTCGGGCGGGCGGCCGCACGTCACTTCATCTCGCAGCCCGCGCTCAGCCAGCAGATCCGCGTCCTGGAGGAGCGGTTGGGCGTCCCCTTGATCGAACGCCTGGGCGGCGGCGTACGGCTGACGTCGGCGGGCAGTGCGGTCGCCGAGCAGTCCCGGGCCGTCGTCAACGAACTGGAGCGGCTGTTGCAGGTGGCCGACTCGCATGCCGGGGCGCTCACCGGAAGGCTGCGGATCGGGTCGCTCGGCGCCGAGGCCGCCATGCCGCACGCCGCTGCCGTGCTCGCCCTGCTGCGTGACCACCACCCGCACCTGGAGGTGGAGGTGCGCACCGTCGGCTTCATCCAGCAGTTCGACTCGCTGTCCAACGGCGAGGTCGACGCGGCCTTCCTGCGCGGTCCGCTGCCCGCGGGATTCCAGAGCCTTCAACTGGGCACGGAATCACGTGTGGTGTGCCTCGCGGCCGACGATCCGCTGGCGGCCGAGCAGACTCTGACGCTCACTCAGCTCGCGGACCGCCTGGTCGTCGACATGCCACGGGAGGTGCCCCGCGTGTGGTGGGACCATCTGACCGTCAACCCCCGTCCCGACGGAACTCCGGTGCGGTTCGGTCCCGTTGTGCGGGACACCGAGGCCATGGTGCTGGCGGTCCTGCAGAAGCGGGCCATCACCTTCCTGCCGGCCTCGGCTCGCCGCCTCTACCCGCGGCCGGGACTCGTCTACGTGGACGTCCCCGACCTGGGCGACTCCGTCTCCTACCTCGCGTGGCTCCCGGCCAACCGGGACGTGCCCGCCGTACGCGCCTTGCGGACGGCGGCCCGCTCGTCACGGCAGCAGGGAGAGCAACCCGCCACCCGCTGACGCGGCCCCGACACCCCCGACCGGTCCAGCGGATGGGCCTCCACCCGTGTCCCCTACCCACCCCGGTTCAACGGTAGCGCCGACGGTGTTCTCGTCCTCGGCCCTCACCTCGGTCGCACCGCGTGCTTCAGGTAAGAGAGCGCGCCGGTCGCCGGTGGCGTGATCAGCCGGGCGGTGACCCGGTGCCTCCGCGGGGGCACGGGAAGGTGTCCGGTGCGGTGCCCCACGTCAGGCGGTTCTGCCGGTCGGGCAGGATCCCGCAGCTGAGCAGGGTGGTGGTGGCACCGGTCGGCTGTGTGATCTCGCGGATGTAGACGGCCTTGTCCGGCGGGTACTTGTTCTTGCCGTCCAGTTGCAGCACACCCGAGGCGCCCGGGTATTCGGACACGCCGTGGGCGGTGAGCCACAGGTAGATGTCGTTGGGCTGGACGTCCCGGGAGGCAGGCAGCAGGTTCTCGATGACCTTGGAGACGATGCCGACGGTGTCGAACCCGCCCGCCGCGTCGGCGTCGGCGCTCAGCTGTCCGAAGACGTCCGCGAAGTCCTGCGTGAACTGGGCGTAGGGATCCCGGGGGTCCGACGTGGGGGCGTTGGACGTCTCGTAGAAGAGCGTCATGTACGGGTAGGCCTGTGCCGTGCGCGCGGGGCGGAGCTGGAAGTCGATCGGGGCGCTTTCTGCGATCAGGGGAATCGTCGTGCCCTCGGGTGGCTGGCAGTGGCCGCCGGCGCTCTGCATGGCGTTGAGGAGGCTGGGCAGGACGCCCGACCGTGCCAGGTAGACGACGACGCCGTGCGTGGCGGAGACCTTGTTGCACACGTCGGTGGCGATGCTGTCCGGTGTGGTGGCGCCGGGTTTCTCGCTGTAGGTGACCTCGTCGATGCCGCCGTACCCGCGGTAGGCGCGCAGGAAGATGTTCCTGAGGTCCGTGCTGAAGGAGGTGTCGGTCGGGTCGTAGACGACGACTGCGTGCGGGGTGTCGCTGGTGAGGCGGTGGATCCGCGGCGAGTGCCGGATGAAGTCGGCGAACACGGGTCCCAGGCGTGTGTTGGGTGCCGAGATCTGGAAGTAGCGCTGGGGGGAGCCGGGTCCGACCATGGTGCTGCCGGACACGCCGTTGGCGACGACGGGGATGCCGGCCTGGTCGAGTTCCCGGACCGCCTTCAGGGATTCGGAACGGCTCTGGGTGATGCCGATGACCGCGGCGATGTGGTCGGTCCGCTGCCGGCTGATGATCATCTGTGCGATGTCCGGGTCCTTCGGTGCCGCGCGGTCGCGCGCGCCGTACTGGAAGTACTGGCCGGTGTTGGCGATGAGCAGGCGGACGGGCATCTTGTTCTGGCGGACGCCGGCGTTCAGTTTGTGCTGCTGGGCGATCGCGCCGCGCAGGATCTGCAGGCCGAGCGGCGGATCGTCGTAGACGCCCTTCTGCAGGCTCAGGGGAGCGAGGAAGACGAGGGTGCGGTAGCGCCCGTCGGGGATCCGGGCGTTCTCCTGGGCGACCTGGCTTTCCAGGTCGCGCAGTTCCCTGCCGGGGTCTCCCGGGACGGCCAGGTCGCACTCCTCGCCGTCGGTGACACCCACTCGCTCACCGGTGCGGACCGTGACGCACGACGGAGGCGCGTGGTGTGCGGTGCCCGGCCAGAGGGACGAGGGTGCCAGCAGGAACACGGCGGTCGCGAGCGCCAGGACGGGCACGACCGAGGGACGCACCCAGTCGGAGGGACGGTCCGCCCGGGCCGTGACGCCCGCGCCCGTCTCGATCTTGTTCTTGGCCGTGCCCTCGCTGTCGTCGTCGGCGGGCAGCAGGACGAGCCGTACGGGCTCATGGCTGTCCCCGCTGAGCAGGGCGAACACCTTGTCGGCGACGCCGTTCGGCCGGTCGAGGTCCGTGTCGAGCGGTACCGCGTAGTCCGGCGCCGGACCCGCGCAGCCGGCCAGGACGAGCAGCGGCCGGGTCGGATGGTCGCCGGCGAGTTCCGCGAACGTGCCGAGCAGCGCCCGGCCGGGTCCGTCCGCGCCGTCGATCTGCGGGACGAGGAGGACGAACGACCACGGCCGACGCGACCGCAGGTGGCTCAGCGGGGACCTGCGCCGGGTCGCTGTGCGCAGGTCGGTGAGGAGGGCGCGCAGCAGAATGCGCCGCACGCGTGGGTCCTCGCGCTCCAGCTCGCCGTCCCGGCAGAAGGAGAGCGCGGCGTCCAGGAAGTTGGCGGTACGGAATTCGCCCGCCACCCACCGCAGGCCCCGGTGTCGCAGGTACCAGCGGTAGAACAGCTTGGGCACCCCGACGGCCATGCCGGCGACGAGCCACTGCAGCCAGCCGGTGAGCACGTGCCCGCCCAGGAAGTCCGCAGCGTGCGCTCCGGCGCGTAACGTCCTTCGCCGCTTCAGGAGTTCCGTGTACAGGCTGTCGACGATGGGCTGCTGCTGGGAGTGCAGGTCTCCGGTGCCGCGCTCGGACTCGAGGACGGCCCGGCAGGTGTGGAAGGCCCGCAGCCGCAGTCGCCCGGACGGCATGGTGAGCTGGAACCGCAGGGCCACCCGGTCGATCGCCGGGACGAAGCCGCCGTGCAGTTCGGCGTCGTCGACCACCGCGTGCGGGACCTGGCCGCGTGCGCTGCCGTGCCCTCGGGCCAGCCGGTGCTCGTACTCGCGGATGACGTAGGCGGGCCATCTCTGGTCGCCGCCGTCCTGTCTGCCGAGCACCAGAGCGGGCACGCGCTCGGCTCCGGATCTCCTGGCCGCGAAGGTGTCGAGCTGGCGTATGAGACGGTCCGACCACCTGGGATAGGCCGGTGTGGAGCCCCTGGGGGCGGGAGAGTTGGTCAAGCGGACCTCCCTGGGTGACAGCAGGGAGGTCAACATGCCATGAGCACCTGGCTCACCCGCACGCTCTCTCCGTCAGTGGCCCTTTCTGCCCGCTTCGGATCGTTTCGACGTCGACGGCCGGCAGCATCACGCCATCGCACGCCCGCGCCTTGACGGAGCTACGTCACGGATCCCGCGCGAGCGCGGAGGCGCTCCGGGGGCGTGCTCGCTACGGCCGCTCCACCGAACCCAACCGGTCCAGTTCGCCGCCGATGGCAGCACGCAGCGCGTCGTGCTCGGAGCCGAGTCCGAAGCGTTCGTGGCTCCAGCGGTCGGGGGGATACAGCCATACGGGCTTGGTCACCAGGTCGGCGGGTTCCCAGTCGTACCTCGGCCAGACGTGGGCGTGCAGGAACGGGTCCGTGTTTCCCAGGATCTCCAGATTGACCCGCCGGAAGCCGGTGTCGAGCCGGCCGCACGCCCGCTCGACCGCCTCGCCCAGCCGTTCCATACCGGTAAGGAACGACAGGCGCTCGGCCCTCGGTAGGTCGGACAGCCTCCGGACGCCCGGCCGGTCCGTGAGGAGCACCGAATAGCCGGGCAGGAACTGGACATCGCCGATCACCGCGAAGCCGGACGGGAGCCGCCGCATCACGGTCGGGTTCTCCCCGCGCAGCGCGGCGCCGATCCGGTCCGCCCGCCAGTCCTCGCCCATGGACCGAGCCTACCGATCAAGGGCCGCGGGCGGGAGCCTTCGCCGTCCGCCTGCCTGGTCCGCACCGCTCGGCGGCCGGATGCCGTCGGTGGCCGACGGACACGAGCCGGCAGGCGGCCTCGGCCGGCCGCCGTTCTCCTCGCACGCGGGCTGCGGCGCGTCGAGGCGGGACCGCCGAGGCTGTGATCCCGGGACCCGGCGGGGTGCGGGGCCGGGGCCCGTCAGGAGGGGTCCACCTCCGTCAGGGCCTGCTTCAGGGCCTGGTGGACGGCGTCGGGCAACGCCCCGCCACCCGGCCAGTCCACGATCAGCGCGGCCACCTTCCGCAGCTTGGTGTTGGTGTGCTGGGAGACCGTCCGCAGTACCTCGAACCCCTGTTCCGGGGAGAGTTTGCCCAGGGAGACGACCACGCCGATGGCCTGGTCGATGACGGCGTGCGAGGCGATCGCTTCCTGCAGCTGGTCGATCTCCTGCTTCAGCTGAGCGATCTGCCTGGCGACTTCCGCCTGCCGGACCAGGCCCGGCATCTCCCTGGGCACGGGACGCCCGTTTCCCGAGTACTCCATCGTGATCACAACTCCGCGGTTCTCCCCTGCCCGAACGGCCGTCGCCGCCGGGCAAATGCTTGCAGGACGACAAGCATTTACCCGCCGACGCGGAGGTCATCAAGGCCGACCCGGAGGCATTTAGTGACCCTCGCCACTCCGCCGGCCGCTCCGGAGGGCGTTCTCGCCCCCACCTGGTCCCCCGAAAGGCTGGAGCGTCGGAGGTATGTCAGCGTTCCAGAGGTACGGCGACCCGGCCGGTGAAGCGCGGGGACCGGGCCTCGTCGAGCATGGCGGCGGCGACCGTCTCCCTGCTGACGCGCGCGGGGAAGAACCGCTTGGGGGTCTCGTCCAGCCCCACGGTGCGACGCTCCGGGCTCGCCGGGCCGTTCATGAAGGGACCCGAGTGGAAGACGGTGCCACCGGCCTCCAGCACGGCCGCGTCGGCGGTGACCTTGTCGGTCAGTTCCGCGCCCATCGCCTTCAGCAGGGTGCGGGTGGCGAGGCCCGCGGCCCGTGCGGACGGACCCGTGCCGTAAGCGCCGAGCCAGATGATCCGGCCCGGCCGCGCGTCCAGCGCCGCGCGGGAGCCGGCCGTGAGCGCGCCGGGCCTGTCCCCCTTGGCCACGCCCAGCCCCGACAGGACGACCTCGCTGCCGTCCAGGGCCCGCGCCATCCCGGCGGGGTCGCGGACGTCCGCGGCCACGCGGATCAGCCGCGGCGAGTCCGGCACGGTGATGCGCGCCGGGTCACGGGCGACCGCGGTGACGGTGTGTCCGCGCTCGACGGCCTGGCGGGTCAGCGCGAGGCCGACGGCGCCGGAGGCGGCCAGGATGGTGACGTTCATGGCAGGTTCCGCTCTTTCCCGAGAGGGTGGGTGTCCGGTGACCGCGTGTCCGGTCAGGCGATCGTCGTCAGGACCCGTACGGCCGGGTCGTGCAGTGCCGGAGCGGCGGCCAGGACGGTGTCCGCGCCCGGCGTCCACGGCGTGCCGTCGATCCGGGTGACCACGCCGCCGGCCTCGGTGACCATGAGGGCCCCGGCCGCGACGCCGGGCAGGACCGGTTCGTACTGCCAGAACACGTCGTGATGACCGGCGGCCACCAGGAGCATCGGGAAGGTGGAGGGCACGCTGGCGCGGACCAGCAGGGCGCTGCCGAGCATCGCCGTGATCGACTGGCCGATGCGGCGGTAGGTGGCCTCCTGGCCGGCCTCGGCCTGTCCCGTCACCACGATCGCGGCGTCCAGGTCGGTCTTCGCCGAGACCTTCAGCACCTCGCCGTTGAGGCGGGCGCCCCCGCCACGCAGCGCGGTGTAGGTCAGGTCGTCGACGGGCCGGCGTACCACCGCGAGCACCGTCTGCCCGTCGCGGACCAGTGCCACGGTCACCGCCCACTCGGGCAGTCCGTGCATGTGGTTGACGTTCCCCTCGACCTCGTCGACCACCCACCATTCGCCCGGGGGCAGTTCGGTGGTCTCGTAGGCGTCGGTCAGCCAGCGCGCCTCGGGCCGCAGCGCGGTGAGGGCCGGCCGGAGGATGTCGAGCGACACCTGTCCGTCGGCCGTACTGGTCCGGACCATGTCCTGGCGGCCGGCCGGGCGGGAAGCGGTCGAGTACCTCGCCTTCAGAGCGCGGCCCGCCTCGGCGGCGATCTCGACCACGGCGGCGAGCAGCGCCCGGTCCTCGGCGGAGGCGGCCGGGAGCGCGGGGGTGCCGGTGGCGGCGGGAACGGTCATGATGCGGCCCTTTCGGAGAAGGAGCCCGGACCCTGTCGGCCCCGGACGCCTCAAACGCTACGAGCGCGGTGACATGATTGCCAGTGCACTCTTGTAAGGCCATCAGTTACCGTGGTGCATGTGGATCTGAATCTGCTGGTCGCCCTGGACGCCCTGCTGGAGGAGAACAGCGTCGCGGCGGCGGCCGAACGACTGCACCTGTCGCCGCCCGCCATGAGCCGCACGCTCGCCCGCATCCGCAAGGCCACCGGCGACGACATCCTCGTCCGCACCGGGCGCACCATGACCCCGACCCCGCGGGCGCTCGCGCTGCGCGAGGAGACCCGGCTCCTGGTCATGCGGGCCACCGCGGTGCTCACCCCGGTGACCGCGCTCGACCTGGCGACGCTGGAACGTGACTTCACGCTGCGCTGCCACGACGCGCTCGTCTCCGCCCTCGCCCCGCTGCTGACCGCGGCCGTCGCCGACAGCGCGCCGCACGTGTCGATCAGATTCCTCGCCGAACCCTCCGGCGACGTCGCGGACCTGGCGCGCGGACAGACCGATCTGGAGGTGGGGGCCGCCGCGCCGGAGCGGCCCGAGATCGCCAGCAGGGCCGTCGGCACGGACCGGATGGTGGCGGTGATGCGCGCGGACCATCCGCTGGCCACGGGCCCGCTCACCCCCGAGCGCTTCGCCGAGGCCGAGCACGTCACCGTCTCCCGCCGCGGCCGGCTCACCGGCCCGGTCGACGACGCGCTGGCCGGACTCGGCCTCCGCAGGCGTGTCCGCGCCGCCCTGCCCACCAGCGGCGCGGCCCTCGAACTCGCCGCCCGCAGCACCCTGGTGACCGCGGTCGCCGAACAGGTGTGCAGGCCGGCCTGGACCAGGCTGGGGCTGCGCGCCCGCGCCCTGCCCTTCGACCTGCCGCCCGTACCGGTGATCGTCGCCTGGCATCACCGGTACGACACCGACCCCGCCCACACGTGGCTCCGCGCCGAACTCGGCACCGCGCTCCGCACCATCCTCACCGAGCCCGCGTCACCGCCGTACGACACCTGAACCGGGCCCGCCGAGATCGTCGGCGCAGTCCCGCCGAAATCGTCGGCGTAGTCCCCGGGAAGGCGGGTACTCGGAGGTTCCGGAAGATTGCCCGCTGGAGGAATCATGATCGCACTCGGTGTCATCCTGCTAATCGTCGGATTCCTCACTGGAATCGGTATCCTCTGGACGATCGGCATCGTCCTGCTGGTCATAGGCCTGATCCTGTGGGTCCTGGGATCCGTGGGCCACGCGGTGGGTGGTCGCCGCCACTACTGGTGACGCTCGCACTTCCTTCAGCGCTCGCCACGACGGCCCCGCGCCGTAGGACCCGCGCTCCCGGGACCCGTCCCCCGGCGCACCGAACGCCAGAGCCGACGAGGTCGCACAGGGCCGAACCCCCACGGGTTCGGCCCGTCGTCTGTCACGGCACCGTTGTCCCGGAACGGTGGATCGTGCCGAGGTCATCCTCCGACGCCGAGAGCCAGCAGGCTCTCCGCGGTCTCCGCGACGGTGTCCTCGATGGGCCGCGGCCGCCAGCCGAGGAGCCGTTCGGCCTTGGCGCTCGTGGCGCGGAGATCCCGGCCGAGCTGATGCCTGAGCAGGCGCATCTCCGGGTTCACGACCCCCAGTGCGCGGGCGAGCCACAGGGGCAGTTCACGGCTCGGGACCTTGGCCGCGCGCTCGCCGAGGCGCTCCCGCAGGACGCGCGCGATCTCGACGACCCGCATGCTCGGCACGGCGGTCGCGAGGAACCGCTCGCCGGCCGCCGCCGGGTCGGTCATGGCGCGCAGATGCAGGTCCGCGACGTCGCGGACGTCCACGAAGCCCATGCCGAAAGGCGGGCAGGCCGGCACCCGTCCTTCGAGCATCCTGCGCACCACCCGCAGGGACGGCGGGTCGTCGGGGCCGAGGAGAGGTCCGAGGACTCCCACGGGATGGATGGCCGTCAGCTCCGTTCCGGCACCCTCGGCCTCGACGAACCGCCAGGCGGCCCGCTCGGCGAGCGTCTTGGAACGCTGGTAGGGCGGGACATCTCCGTCGACGTCGGTCCAGTCCTCCTCGGTGAACGGGGTCGAGCGCGGCGGGTGCCCCATCCCGACGGCGCCGAAGGCACTCGTGAGGACGACCCGGCGCACTCCGGCGGTACGCGCCGCGCGCAGCACCCGCAGGACCCCCTCCCGTGCGGGCGTCACCAGTTCGTCGTCGTGCGCGGGCGTGTGACGCAGGGTCGGCGAGGCGACGTGGAGGACGTAGTCGCAGCCGGCGACCGCGTCGTCCCAGCCGTCGGGGTCTTCCAGGTCCGCCCGTACGACCGTCAGACGGCCGTCGTCGAACGGGGCGGCGGCGTGCAGCCAGGAGCGCAGTGCCGGCTCCCGCCGCGGGTCGCGGACGGTGGTGCGTACCGTGTACCCGGCCTCCAGGAGGGTCAGGACGCCCCAGCTTCCCAGGAAGCCCGTCCCTCCGGTGATCAGTACTCGTGTCATCGTCATCTCTTTCTCTTCGGCGCCTCGTCGGCGTCTCTTCGGCTCTCGGGTGGCGCGTCGGAAGGCTCCGGAGACCTCGGCGGGCCTCCGCGTCCGGTGGGACGGTCAGGCGAGTGCCATGCCCGGGACGCGGTTGCGGACGGCTTCCATCTCCGCCTCGTCCGAGACGCCCTGCCAGTCGTGACGCGGGGTGTACGGGGCCTGGAGGGCGCGCACTTCGTCCTCGGTGAGTTCGAGGTCGAGGGAGGCCACGGCCTCGTCGATCTGCCGGACGGAACCGGCGCCGACCAGCGGTGCGGTGACGACCGGCTGGTGGCGCAGCCAGGCCAGCGCGACCTGCGCGCGGCTGACCCGGTGGGCGTCGGCGACCTGCCCGACGGCGTCGATGATCGCGCGGTTGGACGCCTCCTGCTCGGGTGAGTAGAGGATGTCCGCGTAGGCTCCGTCGCTCTGGGAGCGTGCCGTCGAGCGGGCGTCGTCCCAGGCGCGGGCGAGGCGGCCGCGGGCCAGCGGCGACCAGACGACCGTGCCGACGCCCTCGTCCAGGCAGAGCGGGATCATCTCCCGTTCCTCCTCGCGGGCGAGCAGGTTGTAGTGGTCCTGCATCGTCACGAACCGCGCCCAGCCGTTCTGCTTCTGCAGGTGCAGCGCCTTCGCGAACTCCCAGGCGTGCATGGACGAGGCGCCGAGGTAGCGGACCTTGCCCGCCTTCACGAGGTCACTGAGCGCCTCGAGCGTCTCCTCCCACGGGGTGCCGTGGTCGTTGCGGTGGATCTGGTACAGGTCGATGTAGTCGGTGCCGAGGCGGCGCAGGGAGTGGTCGACCTCGGTCATGACCGCCTTGCGCGACAGGCCGCGGCCGTTCGGTCCGAGGCGCATCGGGTGGCGCAGCTTCGTGGCGACGACCACGGCGTCGCGGTCGGCGAAGTCCTTGAGCGCGCGGCCCAGGATCTCCTCGCTGGAGCCGTTGGAGTACATGTTCGCGGTGTCGAAGAAGTTGATCCCCGCGTCCAGCGCGTGCTTGACGAGCGGACGCGCATCGGCCTCGCCCATCGACCAGACGGGGTGGCCGCGGTCGGGTTCGCCGTAGGTCATGGCGCCGATCGCGATGGGTGACACGTCCATGCCGGTGGTGCCGAGCTTGATGAACCGCACGATGCCCCTTAAAGTAAGCGGAGAACTCTCCGGATAACGTAGTGGAGAGTTCTCCGCTTAGCAAGTGAGGTCCTGTGGTCCGTTCAGACGCCCGAGAGAACCGGGCACGCATCCTCGCCGCCGCCCGCGAGGCGTTCGCCGAGGACGGCGGCGCCTCGATGAATCAGGTCGCCCAGCGCGCCGGGGTCGGCGCGGGCACGCTGTACCGCAACTTCCCCACCCGCGAGGCGCTGGTCCTGGCCGTCTACCAGGACGAGGTGACGCGGATCGTCGGCACCGTGGCCGACCTGCTGGATCGCGTACCGCCGCTGGAGGCGCTCCGCCTCTGGACGACCGACCTCGTCGAGGCCATGCGCCGGAAGCACGGCCTCGGTGACGCCCTCAGCCCGGGCGCGCACCAGACCATCACCGAGCAGAGCTACGGCCCGGTCGTCACCGCGATCACCGAACTCCTCGACGCCGGCAAGAAGGACGGGAGCATCCGCGCGGACGCGGACCCGGGCGACTTCCTCCAGCTCACGGGAGCGCTGTGGCGCGCCGCGTCCAGCCCGGTGGACCGGGCACCCCACATGCTCGCGCTGATCCTCGACGGACTGCGCACACACCGGTAGGCGGCGACCGTCGGCGTGCGCCGGTCCGCGGGGCCCGCGGAGGACCGGCAGCACGGAACCGGCCCACGGCCGCGTCGCGACACGGGAGCGACATGGCGAGCGGGCCGGTTCGTGGAACCGTCAGGCGACCTGCGACCCCTCCGGTTCAGGGGTGCGCGACCGCTGCGTGCGGCCGGTGCCGAGCCGGCCCGGCCACCACGCCGACTCTCCGAGGTCCCGGACCAGCGCGGGCACCAGCAGGGACCGCACCACCAGGGTGTCGAGCAGGACACCGAAGGCCACGATGAACGCGATCTGCACGAGGAAGGTCAGCGGGATCACCGCGAGCGCGGCGAAGGTGGCCGCCAGCACCACGCCCGCCGACGTGATCACGCCGCCGGTGCCCACCAGCCCGCGCAGCACGCCTTCGCGCGCCCCGTGCCGCAACGATTCCTCGCGGACCCGCGACATCAGGAAGATGTTGTAGTCGACGCCGAGCGCCACCAGGAACACGAACCCGTACAGCGGAACCGAGGGATCGGTGCCGGTGAACCCGAAGACGTGACGGAAGACGAGCGACGACACCCCCAGCGTGGCCAGGAAGTTGAGGCCCACGGTGGCCACCAGCAGCGCCGGGGTGAGCAGTGAGCGCAGCAGCACGGTGAGGATCACGAAGATGATCGCGAGGACGACCGGCACGATCAGGGTGCGGTCGTGCACGGCGGTGCGCTGGGTGTCGTAGCGCTGGGCGGTGTAGCCGCCGACCTTCGCGTCCGCGCCCGGCAGTGCGTGCAGGGCGGTGCGCAGCCGGGCGACGGTCTTCTCGGCGGCGTCGCTGTCGGCGGCGGAGTCGAGGGTGACGTCCACCCGCGCGCGCCCGTCGACGACCTGCGGGTCTCCGCCGGGCCGTCCCGACGCGGTGACCGCGGACGCCGAGGCGACGCCGTCGGTGGCACGGGCGGCCGAGAGCACCCGGTCGAGCCGGTCCGCCCTGGCGATGACCACGGCCGGGTTGCCCGAGCCGCCGGGGAAGTGCCGGGCCAGGGTCTGCTGGGCGGCCACCGACGGAGCGTCGTCGACGAAGGTCTCGTCGAGGGCGATGCCCTTGGAGGCGAGGGTCGGGGCGAACGCGGCGCACAGCAGCAGTCCGGCCAGCGACACCGCCCAGACCTTGCGGGGCGCCCGGTCGACGAGCGCGGCGACGCGCCGCCACACGCCGTGCCCGCCGCGCCGCCCCGTTCCGCGCGCCTCGGACGCGTCGTCGGCGGGCCGGGGCGCGGCGGGCCAGTACGCGGCCCGGCCCAGCAGGACGAGCACGGCGGGCAGGAACGTGAGCGAGGAGAGGACCGCGCAGACGATGCCGATCGCGCCGACGGGTCCGAGCGCCCGGTTGTTGGTGAGGTCGCTGAGCAGCAGCGCCAGCAGACCGAGCGCGACGGTCGCGGCACTGGCGACGACCGCTCCCCACGACCGGCTCAGCGCGGCCCGCGCGGCGGCGAACCGGTCGGCGTGGCCGACGAGTTCCTCCCGGAACCGGGCGGTGATCAGCAGGGCGTAGTCGGTGGCGGCGCCGATGACGAGGATCGAGAGGATGCCCTGCACCTGCCCGTCCACCCGGACCAGGTCGTGGTCGGCGAGGACGTACACGATGGCGCAGGCGAGGCCCAGGGCGAACACGGCGCCGAGGATGATGACGAGCGGGAGCAGGACGCTGCGGTAGACGAGCAGCAGGATGACCAGCACGGTCACCAAGGCGACGACGAGCAGCAGTCCGTCGATGCCGGCGAACGCGTCGGACAGGTCGGCCTGGGCGGCGGCCGGTCCGGCCAGTCGGACCGTGGCGCCGGGGACCCGCTGCGCGGTCGAGCGGACCCGGTCGAGGGTGTCGGGCAGCCGGTCGCCGAGGTCCGGCCGCAGTTGCACCACGCCTTCGAGGGCGGCGCCGTCCTCGGACGGCAGGGCCGGCGACACCCGGCCGACGACACCGGAGGTGCCGGCGAGGGAGGCGAGCGCGCGGGTGGCGGCGGACTGCCGGTCCCGCACGGAACCGCCCGCGTCGGCGGTCCAGACGACGATGACGGGCAGCGTCTCGTCCTGCCGCAACTCCTTCTGAGCGGCGACGACCTGGGTGGATTCGGCGCTGCGCGGCAGGAAGGCGGCCTGGTCGTTGGTGGCGACCTCGCCGAGCCGGCCGGCGTAGGGGCCGAGGGTTCCGCCGACGCCCAGCCAGACGATCAGCAACAGCAGCGGCACGAGGAAACGGGCTCGGCGCGAGGTGCGGGACATGACTCTCCTGGCGGCGCGGACGAGAACGGACAGCGGACATCGCAGATATCTCAACAAGAAACAATCTCAATCATCAAGATATATGGATGCCGGTAGATCATAGGTGACGCCGCTCCTTCTGCCCACGAGGGCCCGCCGGATGCAACCGGATGCGGCCGAAGGCGGCCGGACACGACGGGATCCCGATGGGCGAGCGAGCCCTGGCGGACCCGACGGGATCCGATGGGCGAGCGAGCCCTGGCGGACCCGACGGGATCCGATGGGCGAGCGAGCCCTGGCGGACTCGACGGTCGCCGGTCCGCCGGTCAGGCGCCGGGGGACCTCAGCGGGAGGAGTTCCTCGTTCATGGCCGCCAAGAAGCGCAGCACGACGTCCAGTTCCTCGTCGGAGAAGCGGGCGCGGGCGGCTTCCGCCGCCTGGGCCAGCGGCCGGAAGTAACGGCGCGCGGCGGCCTTGGCGTCGGCCGCGTAGTACAGGTGCACCACCCGGCGGTCGGCGCTCTCCCGGACCCGGCGGATGTGCCCGGCCCGTTCGAGCCGGTCGAGGCAGGCGGTGACCGCGCCCGAGGTCAGTCCCAGGTGCTCGCGCAGCCGTCCGGGAGTCATCGGATCGTCGGAGTCGAGGATCGCGGCGAGCGCCTGGACGTCCGTGGGGTGCAGGCCCTGTTCGCCGGCGAAACCGTGGACCAGGCGGTTGATCTCACCGTTCATCCGGCGCAACCGGACCGCGAGGGTCTGCAGCTCCGGCCGCGCGGCCCCACCGGAGGGTCCGGCCGCCGAGGCGTGCCGCTGCTGGTCGTCTGCTGTGGTCACGCGGCCAGCCTATAGAAGGCACCGCCGCCTGCCCGGCTCACGGCACCGGGCGGCCGACACGCCCGGAACGGTACCGGGCGCCGCAGGTCACGGGCGCGCTGTGACCCGTTCCGGATTCACTCGTTTGACGGAGTGGCATACCACCGCGTCCTCTCGTCCCGTCCGAAAGCGCTCAGCCCATGCACCTTCGCTCGCCCAGACGTCCCGCACGCGGTGCCAGGCCGCCGGTCCACGAGGTCGAGTCCGTCCTGGTCGAGCAGTACGGGGATCTGGTCCGCCTGGCACACCTCCTGCTGCCCGCCGCCCTCGGCCGCCACCGCCGCGTGGTCCTCGCCCACTCCCTCGTGCAGCGGGCGCTGACCGGAGCGCGGCCGGGCCACGGCGCGAGAGTCCCGCACCCGCGCACGGAACGGCCGGGTGGCGTACCCGTCGAGCACGCGCTGCTCGTGGCCGTCGTGCGCGGCGCGCTCTCGTACGACCACGGTCCGCGCCGGCACCTGATACCGCTGGTGCCCAGGCTGCCGCTCGTGGTGGGCCTGAGGCTGTTCCCGCGGTCCGGCGGTGCCGACGAACTCGCCCTCGCCCAGCGGCTGTCAGGGGTGCCCGCGGCCTGCCGTGCCGCGTTCCTGCTGCGCTCGATGCACGGCCTGGACGACGAGGCCGCGCACGAGGTGCTGGCGGGCGCCGGCGTGCCGGACCCGGACACGGCCCTGCGGGCGGCGGACACGCTCGACGAGAGCGCGGGCCCGGTCGCTGCCGCGCTGCTGGCATCGCCGGAGTTCAACGCCTGCGCGCTGCACGCCAGTCCCACCGATCTGCTGCGCCGCAGACGCCGGGTTCGGCTGGGCCTGGCCGCCGCCGCCGTCTGCTCGATCGCGGGAGCGGGACTGGCGGTGACCCTGCCCGGCGGACCGGCGCCCTCCGACGGCATGCCGACGTCCGCGGTACGGGCCGGGTACGGCCCGGCGGACCTGCCGCGCACCGGCGGCACCGTCTGGGACAACACCTCACGCGTCGACTTCACGGCCTGGCCGGCCCGCGGTTCCCGGCTGCGCGACGAGGCGTTGCTCGGCCGCGCCCTGTCCGCGTGGGCCCGACCGGCCCGCACCGGCACCCGGCTGTCCCTCTCCCCCGGCACGCGCCCCGACGCCCCGGTGACCGCACCCCGGTTGCTGTACGCGGGCGAGGTCGACGACACCGCCGTGGTGCTGCTGTACGACGGCGAACGCCTCGCCCGCTACGAGGAGTCCGGTCCCGGCCGGTCCTCGCTGAGCCTCGCCGGAGTCGACGAGGCCGACGTGACGACCGCGGCGGCCGTGACCCTGACCGCCTCCCGGGGATCGGCGCGCTATCTGCTGGCGCCGTGGGTCGCCGGGGCGCAGACCCGCGACCTGCTGCGCCCGGACGTGCTGGCCCGGCCGCTCGCGGTCGCGAAGGACGGGGTCACCGCGCCGGTCCCGGAGGTACGGGCCGGTGGTTGCGCGAGCCGTCCGGTGCTCCAGCTGCGGTCCTCGGAGCGCATCGCCGAGCACCACGCCTTCCTGCTCGCGGGAGTCGGCGACCTCTCCCCCGTACACCTGACGTACACGCCCCTGCCCGGCCACGGGAACCCGCCTCGTCAGCCGCGGGAGGCCACCGGCGGTCCCGCCCTGCTGGCCTGGGCGCACCAGGCGTGCGCGCTGACGTCGCTGCGCGGGGCCGGCGTACGGGCCGTGAACGCCTGGGACTTCGCCGAGCAGGACCTGCCCGACGGGGGCGGGCAGGCCGTGTGGACCTGCGCCCGCGCCGACTCCTGGCGCGGACCCGGCGATGTCACGGTGGCTCTGCGGACCAGCCGGGACGGCCCCGCCGAGCAGGTGCGGACGGTGGCGCGCGCCCGGTCCACCGCCGCGTGCAGCCGGTTCGGCCAGCATGTCGTGGCCGCCGCCGGCTGGCGGTCGCCGCGGGGGCGCTGGTTCGTGCTGGCCGCCGGGAGCAGGGCGGTGACGGCTCTGCGCGTGACCGGTGACGTGACCGCCGCCCGGGACGGCCGGACACTGGCGCTGTCCGCGCCCGAGCGGCCCCACGTCACGGTACGGGCCCGGCTCGCCACCGGGCAGGACCTGGACGGCCTGAACCAGCCCGGCTGACGGCGGGTGGTGGCCTGGGCGACCGGGTCCGCCCGGCCGTAGCCCGCCGAACCGCGGCCGGGCGGACCCGGTCGCGAGGGCGGTCGCGACACGAACGCCCGCTCCCCGCGGCCGGATCGCGGAGCCGGCGATTCCCGTGCCGGTCCCCGCACTCGCGTGCGTCGTGACGCTGCGCCTCGGCGTCGTCGTGCGGGTTCGTCGTGCTGCGCGACGTTCAGCCCGGACACCGAGGCGATCACGGCCATCAGCGCGACGGAGACCGCGATCAGGATCGCCCGCAGCCTTCGCGCGTCGGGGACGCCCTGGCCGCCGGGTGCGGCGGTCTCTCCGGACCGGTTCGTCATGGTGGGTTCCTCCCGAACAGGGCAGCTCCCAATCGGCACCGGGCAGGGACCGGTCGCCTGACAGGAGCGGTTCCGCGTCGAGACCAACCAGGCCGCCGCATTCCCCCCGATGATGCCGCACGCGATCGGCGCCGAGGGCGGTTCCTGCGAGATCCTGGGCATCTTCGACCGCGACGCCCGGCGCGCCCGTCAGCGCGAGACCGGCGACCGCGACGCCCAGGAGAGCTGACCGTCAGGTCGGGC
The DNA here is from genome assembly GCF_044767465.1 of Streptomyces sp. NPDC101237. Classification (NCBI taxonomy): domain Bacteria; kingdom Bacillati; phylum Actinomycetota; class Actinomycetes; order Kitasatosporales; family Streptomycetaceae; genus Streptomyces; species Streptomyces sp. NPDC101237. The sequence continues at coordinate 286,119 of NZ_JBIWNY010000004.1, forward strand.
GCGTCGGGTCGGGCGCGTCAGGTCAGGCGGATCGTTCCGGAATCCTCGGAAGAATCTTCTCGGCGATGCCGAGGAGGGCGCTGTCGTCCGGCAGGGCCCCGGACTGGCTCCACACCGTGATGTCGCAGGAGCCGCCCCGGTCCTCGCGGTCCAGGGCCACGGACAGCGTCCTGGCCAGCGGCCCCTGGCCGACGGGTCCACCGGATCCGCCGGTTCCGGTGCTCCCGAGGTTGATCTCGATCCTCATCGTGTGGTCGGAGGAGAGGACCGCGGGCCGGTCGAGGACCTTGAGCGTCCTGATGTTCTGTTCGTCGCCGTACTTCATGAGCTTCACGTACTGCTCGGTCGTCAGCTCGTTGTAGGTGGCCGACACGTTCACGGTGTACGTGTCGAACGTGATCTGGGCCTCCGGGTTGGCGACCTTGCCGCCGGTCAGCGGTGCCGTGTCGTCGCTGCTGGTGGCCGCGGTGGCGACCTCTCCGGGTGTTCCCAACAGTTCGGCCAGGTCGGGGCTGTTGAGCGCTTCGCACAGCACTTCGCCCGTCACGGGCCGCGGCGTCCGCTGGTAGGCCTTCGGCAGTTCCCGGTGCTCACCGGCCGGACACGCGGCGGCGGCCTCCGGAATGCTCTCGTCGGACGGCAACACGCGCGGAGCCAGCCACAGCGCGGCCCCGAGCACACCGAACAGGGCGATGGCCGCCGCGGCCTGGCCCCACGCGTTGGGCTCCTTCTCCTGGACGTAGGGGCCGGGATGCGGCCCGGTTCCAGGTACGGGGTGGGGCTGAGACTGCGAGGGGTGGAGCTGGGCCAGAGGCTGCGGCTGCGGCTGCGGCTGCGGCTGCGGCTGCAGTTGGGCGACCGGAGCCGTGACCGTCGTGTCCACCCTGCCGACGGCCCCCGCTCGCATCCGCTCCCTACGCGCACGCAGAGCCCGGACCACCATGACGACGTGGACGGCGGCGAACACGAGGAACACGACGCCGAGGCCGGCCAGGACCAGACGGTGATCGCGAACGGCGAGATACAGGATGCGTACACCGAGAACGGACCCGATCACGATGTACACGGGCTCGCGGACCCAGAAGGGCAGGCGGCGGAGGATGAAACCGAGCACCCGGTGATCTCACCAGAACAAGATCACACACGCCGTGATGGAAGCCACAGTTCCGGGCACGTGATGAACTCGCGGACCGGTACACCGCGGGCCGAGGACTCCAAGTCCCTCCTCGCTCGCCCGCTCACACGGCCGGCGGGGTCCAGTCGGCGGGAAGACCGGACTGGGCGAGGACCGCGCCGAGGCTGTAGAAGTCCTGGTCCGCGGCGATCCGGCGACCGTCCGTGGTGAGCAGGGTCGCGAGCGGCACGGCGAACGGCTCGGGAGCGCCCTTGATGTGGCCGGCGTACACGCCTTCGACGGTGATGTGGCGGCCGTCCCGGTAGGCCGCGCGGACGGTGACGTGGACGTTCTCGATGAGGCCGTCGGTGCGGGCCTTCCACCCGGCGATCTCCTGACGGCCGCGGAACGTCACCCCGATGGCCTGGTCGGTGTAGGTGCCGTCGGCGGCGAACAGGGCGCCGAGGGCTTCGGGGTCGGTGCCGTTCCAGGCGGCGGACCACTCGGTGACGACGCCGGGCATGTGCCGGCCCGTGGGCTGCGCGGCGAAGGCGGTGGTGCCGAGGGCAGCGGCGGTGACCATGGCGGCGATCAGGGTGGCCACGGCGCGGTTCGTACGGAGCTTCATGACGGCAGTCCTCCTGGTGTCGGTTCGCGAGGTGACGGGGCGCCTGAGGGGGCGGCGAACTCCGCCGACGTAAGCGCCTATCAGGTTCGTTAGATGTTCTAACACAGGAGTGGGCGATAGGCAATCACTCTCGCTACACCCTCTAACGAAAGCGAGAGCACCATCGGCAAGGACCACCGGTTACGACCCCGTCCACCGCCCGCGCGCCGCACAGCCCAGGACGCCACCCCGCACGGCGTCCGCCGGTCAGCGCAGACCCGCCTCCTCGCCCGGTCCTGATTCGGACGATCCCGCCGATTCGGACCACTGCGGTCTCGGGCCGGGCAGCACCCGCCGGTCCGCGTCGGTGTCGTCGCGGCCCGGTCCCGCCGTCAGGACCAGCACCTCGTCCTCGGCCTGCCACACGCGTCGTTCGGAGTTGCCCGGGGCCAGCCGAACGGCTCCGTATCGGCGGGCCGTTCGCGGAACGTGGGCGTGATAGCCGATGGCGCACTCGCCGCGTTCCAGTGCCGCCGCGACCACCGTGGCGAACGCGGCCTCGCGGCCCGGGAGTACGTAGTGGTCGGCCGTGCGCAGGGCGAGCGCTCCACCGCGTGCCGTGAAGATCTCCTCGAAGACGGCGGCGAGTTGGGGGTCGTGCGCGATCTGGGCCATGACCAGGGCGGTGAGTTCGCCGCGGACGACGACGTCGGAGGCGTGGCCGAGCGGGGCGACCCTGCCGCTGCGGCGGTCGTGCAGTTCCGCGACGACCGGCAGCACCCGTCCCGTCCGTTCCTCCCACGACCGCAGGGTCAGCAGTGCCAGCAGGGTCGGGGCGTCGGAGCCCTCGGGAGCGGGCCCGTGGTCCGTGCCGAGGGCGATCACGCTGTCGTAGCCGGAGAGTTCGAGGTCGTGCAGGGCCTCGGGGGCGGCCAGGTCGCGGGTGTGGTGGGTGACGGTGAGCGCCGGGACGTCGGGGTCGGGGTCGAGGGGCAGGTGTCGCGCGAGGGCGAGCTGGAGGTCGGTGCCCGGGTCCGTGACGACGTCTAGGGTCGAGCCCGGCCGGACGGTTCGGCACAGCGCGTCCACGATCATCGGAGCCCGGCGGTTCCAGCCCCGCAGCAGGAGCCGCGTGGCGGGTTCGGGCGCGGGCCCGGACGGTGCGAGGGCCGTCGTGTCGACCGGTGCCCAGCGGTCCAGGAGCGGTACGGGCCGGTCGTCGTGGGCGACGGTGACGAGCCGGTCGCCCGGTTCCACGACCGTCCGCGGCGCCGGGGTGAGCAGTGGACGGCCGTCCCGGCGCAGCAGTCCGACGGCGCAGGAGGCGTCGAGGCGGAGGGCGACCTCCTCGAAGGACAGTCCGACCGCGTCCGGCACCTCGGTCACGTGGAACTCGGCCCCGGAGAAGTCGAGGAGGTCGCGCAGCGCCGACGGCATCCCCGGGCGCCGCGCGGACTGGACGAGCAGCCGTGCGGCGGTCCGGTCGGTTTCGAGGACCGTGCCGCGCGGACCGGCCGCCAGTCGGGCGGCGGGCAGGTAACGGCCGTCGTGCACCGCCGCGACCACGCGCGGGCCGGGTCCGTCGGGCAGGAGGGTGTGCAGCGCGAGCAGGGTCCGTACGGTCGTCAGGTCGCCGTCGGCGTCCTCGGCGGGCAGCACCACGACGGCCCGGGCCGCGGCCGGTGTGACCAGGGCCAGGTCGTCGGGGTCGGTGAGCGTGCCGCTGCGGCAGACCAGCCGGACGCCCTCGGTGACGCCGAGTGCGGCGGTCAGCGCCGCCTCCGTCCGGGCCGGGTCCCGGTCGGCGAGCACGGTGATCACGTGCCGTCCGGTGCCGGCCCGGCCTGCGGTCAGTTCGCGGACGACGGTGACGATCTGGTCGTTCCAGCCCACCACCACGTCGTGGTCGCGTTCCAGCACCCGGGAACGGCCGCGCCGCAGTTCGGTGAGTTGTTCGCCGAGTCCCGTGGTGACGACTCCGACGACGGTCGAGACGCACAGCAGGGCGATCAGGCCGAGCAGGACGGACAGCAGCATCCGCGGCAGCGTGCCCGTCACGGCGCCGAGACGCAGGGTCTCCGCGCTGGTGCGCCACACCTGGGCGAGGCGTCCGGAGACGGATCGCGGGGCGTCGGGGTCCGTCCACACCAGCAGGGTGCTGACGGGGACGACGACGGCCAGGCAGCAGAGGGCGAGCCAGCCGAGCAGGGTCCCCGTGCTGCGGGCGAGTGTCCTGTCGAACAGGTACCGCGCCCGGTGCCGTAACGGAGTCCGTTGCTGCCCTTGGTCCACATCTGCCCCCTGCTCTCCGCGCGCCTCCGGGAGTCGAAGCGTGCCGGTCCCGAACATCGCGACACGCCGTCCGACCGGGACGTTCACACTTTCGGGCAGGGCCGGGGCGGTCAAACCCCGGTCGGGTTCGGCCGGCGGCGTCGCTGGATAGCGTGTTCGCGTGCTGCCACCCTCACCTCGTAGGCGCTGGTCTCCTCGAGCTTGTCGATGATGCCCAGGACGAGGAACGAGGAGGTGGTCAAGCGCGCGTCTGCCTTGCCGCGAACGTATCCCCCGTGCGTCGGCCCAGGTGTTCCGCACGGGGCGCGCGCGATCCAAGAGCGCGGCGGGGACGCCCACTTGTCCCGCCGCCGTTTCCCGCTAGCGTGGGGGCGCCAGGTCAACAGGTCCGCCTCTGCCCCACCAGAGGTCCGCCTCTCCCCCACCAGGAGGCTCCGTGTCCATCCGTCCTCGCCTGCTCGCCGTCCCCGCGCTGCTCACGGCGGCAGCCCTCGCCCTCGCGGCTCCGGCCGCGCAGGCCAGCGGCACCAAGATGACCCAGTCGGCCGCTGCCACCAAGCTCTCCGCCGCGGGCATCACCTGGAGCTCCAGCGGCAACTGCACCACCCGCTCGAACTCCACGTGCACCTCGTTCGACCAGATCAACTCCGGCACGGTCGACGCCATGGTCACGCTGAAGCGGGCCAGCGGCTGCGCCGTCAACATCACCGGCGGCACGGAGGTCGGCCACGCGTCCGGCACCTACAGTCACTACAACGGCTACAAGGTCGACCTCGCGCACAACTCGTGTCTCGACGGCTACGTGCACAACAGCTTCACCTACATCGGCTACCGCGGTGACGGCTATCCGCAGTGGCAGGCGGCCTCCGGCAACCTGTACTGCGACGAGGGCAACCACTGGGACGTCACGGTCTACTGAGCCGCGGCCCCGTCCCGGCCGCCGGGCCCCGTGGCGGCCTCCGCCGCGTCCGCGAGCAGCGGTGTCGGGCCTTCGCGGTGGACTCCGCCAGGTGGCTCTCGTCACGGTGGACGAACGTGTCGCCGACCACCAGCGAGCAGCGGGTCGAACGAGGTCACACCGGTCCGGGCCGCGACCCGCCGCCCGGCCGGCCGGCTGCATCGCGCGACTCGCGGCCTCCGAGCATCAGTGGGTCGATCGTGAACGGCAACGACCTCAGGCGGCGGCCGCGGACTGGGCGAAGGCGGCGCAGGAGTGCGTCGCGTACCTGCGCATGGACGCCGTGCGCTACCCGGACGATCCCGACCTCGCCCGGCTCGTCGGCGAACTGTCCTTTGAGGACGAGGACTTCGGCGCCTGGTGGTCGGATCACCGGGTCCGGGCGCGGCGGCAGGGCCGCAAGAGGTTCGGTCACCGGGTCGCGGGCGACCTCGAACTCGACTTCCAGGCGCTCGACGTCCGGGGCGGCAGCGACCAGTCGCTTCTGGTCCACACCGCCGAGCCCGGCTCGCACTCGGCCGAAGCCCCCGCGTTCCTGACCAGTCGGTCCGCGGCACGGGCACCCCAGGGCCGGCCGGAGCCCGCCCCCGGCAGGGCGCCGGGCGTGAACGCCCGCCGCGCCGCGACCGGTTCGGCGCGGACGCGTTGCCGGTCCTGTCCGGCGCCGGGTTCCTACGCGGCGGAGCGGGGTGGCGCGGGCCGCCGGAAGACGCCGTACCAGTAGGTCAGAGCGAGTTCCCTGGCCAGCGCCGCGTCGGACGTGACCTCGGCACCGGCGACCTGCCGTGCGATGACCTGCCCGCCGCCGCGTACGACGCTCTTCGCGGCGACGGCGGGATCGATGTCGGCGGCCGTGCGACCGGCGTCCCGCTCCTCCTCGATGACACCGACCGCGTTCGCTATGAACTGGTTCTGGTACGCGTCCCACGCATCCCGCACCGCCGGGTCGTACGCGGCCACCTCGTGGATGGCGGACAGCAGCGTGCTGTACCTGCGGTAGTGCTCAAGGATCCGTTCGTACGTGCGGACCAGGCCGTCCAGTCCTCCGTCGGGGCCCGTAGGACTCCAGGACGCGGCGATGGCGTAGCTCTCCCGCTTGAGCGTGCCGCTCAGGCGCAGCAGCACGTCCACCTTGTCGCGGAAGTAGAGGTAGAACGTCGACCGGGAGATCCCCGCGGACTTGGCGATGTGCTCCACGCTCAGCTCGGTGTACGTCGCGCCTTCCCGGAGCAGCTCGTCGATGACCGCGAGAATCCGCTTCTCGAGGACGGCTCGCCGGTCCGAGGCGCTGGAAGGTCGACGCGTCGTGGAAGCCATGTCGTCATCCTAATGGCGCAGGCCGCAGCGTTGCGGGCCGCTCTTCCGCGGTCCGGCGAGGGTGCCGCGCACGGCGTATTCGTCCGCGGTACGCCGTCGATCGGACATCCTGTCCAACGAGCCGTCTGCCTTCCGGCCTGCCGACGGGCTCCGCGCCCCGCACGCGTCCCGGATGCCCCGCCCGGCGACGTTTGCCGTGCTGAATTGGCCGGGGTACGAGGGCGCACGGAGCCTGTTCCTGATCGCGGAAATGAGCGACCGCTGGGGAATCAGATTCGGCGACAGCGGAAAGACGATCTGGGCCGAGCTGGACCTCCTGGCGGCATGAGACCGACGCCGCCTGCCGCACGCGCCGTCGTCTCAGCGCCCGGGAGCCGGGCGCGCGAGTCGTTCAGGCCGGTTCACCGAGTCGTGCGGTCGCGGTCCGCCAGGCGGCGGTGACCGCGCCGTGGGCCTGTGCGGTGCGGGTGGCCCGGTCGCCGGTCAGGGTGATCGGCGCGCCGACGTGGACGTGCACGGGCGGGCGGCGCAGTGGTGCGGTCAGCAGTCCGGCGATCTGCTTGCCGGTGCCGCCGGAGGTGATGCGCCGGGCTCCGGCCTGGCCGACGGGGACGACGGGCGCGCCGGTGCGTTCGGCCAGCCGGGCAAGACCGCTGCGGAAGGCGGCGGGCGCGGCTTCGGCGGGGTCGGTACGGCGCGGCAGTCCACCCTCGCCGTAGATGAGGACCATGCGGCCCTGGTCCAGGGTGGTCGCGGAGAGGTCGAGGCAGCGTGCGGCACGGGGGTCGTCGCGGTGCACCGGGATGTGGCCTTCGCGGGCGAGCGCGCGGCCCAGCACGGGGATCCGCCACAGGCCCGCGGCCGCCATGACGGCCGGTTCCGCGCCCAGGCGGCGCAGCGCGGCGAGGACGACGGCCGGATCGGCGAGTGAGGTGTGGTTGACGACGACGATGCTGCCCGGCGCGAGCGCGGCACCGGCGTCGGCGGTCACGGTGAGTCGGCCGACGGCCGTCACCAGGATGTCGGCGAGGCGGCTGAGCATGTGTTTCTCCCGGTCTCAAGGATGATCCCCATCTTCGAGGTCCGGGGGGTGCCGTGGCGTGAGTGCCGCTACTCAGCCTCACCGGCGCCGGTACTCAACCCGGCCGCGCGTCCGTCTCGGCCGCCGCTTCGTCGTCGTCGTGGGATTCGGCGGCGTGCGGGATCACGGGGCGGTGCACCGTCAGGTTCTCGACGCGGTAGGACAGTTCGGTGGTCTTGGGATCGGGGCGGGGGTGATAGCGGCCGGCGCAGACGGAGAGGTTGACGATGAGGTAGGCGTACCAGCCGGACCCGACGCCGCGTCCGTCGGCGAAGACCTGGACGCCGTTCAGCGTCCAGACGACGCTGCGCCGGCCGAAGGTGACCCCGAGGTCGACGACCGCGCCCGGGCGCACCGCCGGGTGGCGCAGGTAGGTGTGGCCCTCGCGCACGTGGTTGGTGAGTTCCAGCAGGTCGGGGTTGTCGGGGTGGTATTCAAAGACGTCGACCTCGTTGCCGCCGTCCCGCCAGGTCCAGATCGCGGGCCAGGCGCCCAGTCCCGTGGGCAGGCGGACGCGGGTCCGGAGCTGGTCGCCGGTGCGGACGGCGAAGGCTTCCGCGCTTCCTTCGGTGGTCAGCAGACCGGTGGTCCACCAGCCGTCGGTCCTGCGGGTGGCGCGCAACGTGCCGCTGCGTGAGTAGGCCGGGTCCGAGGTGAGGTAGTCCAGTTTGTTGTCGTCCGGGTTGGTGGGGCCGCCGTTGGGATAGGCCCAGGAACGTCCGGCCACCCATTGGCGGGCGGAGGTGAAATCGGCCGTGAAGACCACATCGCTCACGTGCGTGCTCCCTCGGTGGCAGACGCGGCGTCGGATGCCGCAGTGCTGCCCGGCCGGGCCTGCTGTCATGCGGTGACCGGCTCGTCCTCGCCGATCCTCGCACCTGTGGGTGAAGGACCCGCCGTCCGTGTCCGAACGCACACGTGACAGCCGAACACGCACTCCGACGGGCGTCCTCGTGACGACCAGGACGAGCGGGCTCCGCCATGACCCCTCCTTCGGCCTCGGTTCCGTCGGGGTCCCGTCTCGACGGCCGGGCCGGCGCGCTTAGTTCATGACTTGAGTTAACTCATGAGTTTCAGCGTTCGGCAAGGCCCCGGGATCCGGAATCTTTCCTCGCCCTCTTCTGCCGGATCCCTTGACACCTTGATGACATGCCCTCAACACTCCTCGGCGGGAGAGCGCTCTCCCATCCGTCTCCCGGCACCCCCGACGTCCGGCGCGTCCGACGCCACGTCACGGGGACGGCCGGCGACGCCCTCTGACACCCCCACCCAGGAGGAGGTCTCCATGCCACGGAGATCGAAAGGCCTGTCAGCCACGCTGATCACCGGCGCGCTCCTGCTGACCTCGCTCGGCCTCGGCGGCATCGCCGTCAGCGCCGGGCCGCCCGCACCGCACACCGCCGCCGCGTCGGCGTTCGCGGCGACCCACTCCGGTCACGCCATGGCCGCGTCCACCGCCACCTCCCCGGAGGACCCGGACGGCGACGGCTACATTCCCGCCAACCCGCCGGTCACCGGTGTGACGCCGTCCACCCAGGACCCGCCGCACCGCTACTTCCACGAGTTCCAGGCCAACTGCTCGGTGACCCACACCAGGCCGGACGACCCGATCGTGTACCCACAGCAGCCGGGCAAGTCCCACGACCACACCTTCATGGGCAACACGACGACCGACGCCAACAGCACGACCGCCTCGCTGTCGGCCGGCGGCACCACCTGCAAGGCCCCCGGCGACCTGTCCGGCTACTGGATGCCCACCCTGTACAACGGCAACCAGCAGATCCTGCCCGTCGGCCCGCAGGTCATCTACTACAAGTCCGGTGTCACCGACTACACCAGCGTCCGCCCCTTCCCCAAGGGACTGCGCTTCGTCGTCGGCAGCCCCCTGCAGAGCGCCGACGAGTTCCGCCACCACCCCGGCTTCGTCGAGGGCTGGGAGTGCGGTGACAGCTACTTCAACACCGAGTTCCCCGCGACCTGTCCCAACCGCGCGGACGTCCAGCTCAACATCCGCTTCCAGGCGCCCAGTTGCTGGGACGGCACGTACCTGGACACCCCCGACCACAAGAGCCACATGGCCTACCCCGTGGTCAAGCCCGGCACGAACGACAACATGTGCCCGGCCGACCACCCGGTGGCGCTGCCGATGATCGAGTTCAAGATGGCCTTCCCGGTCAACGGCGACATGTCGAAGGTGCGGCTGTCCAGCGGAACGGGACACAGCTTCCACTACGACTTCTTCAACGCCTGGGACGACCGCACGCTCAAGGCGCTGGTCGACCACTGCGTCGTCGGCGGCCTCCAGTGCGACGCGCGCGGTTACGACGAGACCCATCCGGAGGCGGGCGCCGCGCTCGACGAGCACTACCGACTGCCCTGAGGAGCCTGCCGAGATGACCCCACGCACCCGCACCCGCATCCGTACCCGAACCCGCCGCGTCGCGGCACCCCTCACCGCCGGCGTCCTGGCCGCCGGACTCCTCGCCGCCCTGCCCGCCGCCCAGGCCCACGCCGCGGGGAGCGTCGTCAAGGTCACCGGCGGCCAGGGCGCCTGGCAGCTGACGGTGGACGGGCAGCCGTACCAGATCAAGGGCCTGACCTGGGGCCCGAGCGTCTCCGACGCCGAGAAGTACATGCCCGACCTCAGGTCCATGGGCGTCAACACCATCCGCACCTGGGGCACCGACGCCACCAGCAAGCCGCTGTTCGACTCCGCGGCCGCGCACGGCGTCAAGGTGATCGCCGGCTTCTGGCTCCAGCCCGGCGGCGGCCCCGGCAGCGGCGGCTGCGTCAACTACCTGACCGACACCGCCTACAAGAACCAGGTGCTCGACGAGTTCCCCAAGTGGGTCCAGACGTACAAAGACAACCCGGGCGTCCTCATGTGGGACGTCGGCAACGAGTCCGTCCTCGGGCTGCAGAACTGCTACAGCGGCGACGAACTGGAACGTCAGCGCAACGCGTACACCACCCTCGTCAACGACATCACCAAGAAGATCCACGCGATCGACCCCAACCACCCGGTCACGTCCACGGACGCGTGGGTCGGCGCCTGGCCCTACTTCAAGAAGAACGCACCGGACCTCGACCTGTACGCCGTCAACTCCTACAACGCGGTCTGCGACGTCAAGGCCGCCTGGCAGCAGGGGGGTTACACCAAGCCCTACGTCGTCACCGAGACCGGGCCGGCCGGCGAGTGGGAGGTGCCCGACGACGCCAACGGCGTTCCGCTGGAGCCCGCCGACCAGGCCAAGGCCGACGGGTACACCCGGGCCTGGGGCTGCATCACCGGGCACAAGGGGGTCGCGCTCGGCGCCACGATGTTCCACTACGGCACCGAGTACGACTTCGGCGGTATCTGGTTCAACCTGCTGCCCGCCGGCCAGAAGCGCCTGTCGTACTACGCCGTGAAGCGGGCCTACGGCGGCGACACCAGCCACGACAACACCCCGCCCGTCATCTCCGACCTGACCGTGGAGGGCGGCACCGGCCAGGTGCAGGCCGGACGTGACGTCGTGCTGGCCGTGAAGGCGACCGACCCCGAGGGCGACCGGATCTCCTACGAGGTCCTCGACAACAGCATGTACATCGACCAGAGCAAGAACCTGGCCTCGCTGCCCTTCACCGATCTCGGCGGCGGCCGCCTGAGGTTCACCGCGCCCGACCGGCCGGGCGTGTGGAAGGTGTACGTCAAGGCGACCGACGGCAAGGGCAACGTCGGGGTCGAGACCCGCTCCATCCGGGTCGTCCCGCCGGTGCCGTCCGGCACCGACGTGGCACGCGGGAAACCGGCCACCGCCTCGTCGTACCAGCCGAGTTACGGTGACTGCCCGTGCACCGCGGCCAACGCGGTCGACGGCAACCAGACCACGCGCTGGGCCAGCGACTGGAGCGACCCCCAGTGGCTCCAGGTCGACCTCGGCACCCGCACCACGTTCCGGCACGTCCAGCTGTCCTGGGAGGCCTCGTACGCCAAGGCGTACACGATCCAGACCTCCGACGACGGCCAGAACTGGCAGACCGTGCGCACCGTGACCGACGGCAACGGCGGGATCGACGACTTCGACGTCACCGGTACCGGCCGTTACGTCCGGGTCAACGGCACGGCGCGGGGCACCGGTTACGGTTACTCGCTGTACGAGTTCGGCGTCTACGCCTGACCGGAGGGCTCTCCCGGAGTGCGGCATCGCACTCCGGGAGAGCGCTCTATTGCCCGGTCGGCGGGTCCGTTAGGGTGCCTGCATGAGCAGACGGGCCCCGACCCTGGAGGACGTGGCCCGGGAGGCCGGTGTCTCCCGGGCGACCGTGTCCAGGGTCGTCAACGGCATCCGCAACGTGGATCCCGGGATACAGGAAGTGGTCCGCGGGGCCATCGAGCGGACCGGGTACGCGCCCAACCGGGCCGCGCGCTCGCTGGTGACCCGGCGGGCCGAGACCGTCGCGCTGGTGGTCTCCGGCGCCGGGGACACCACGGCCGCCGGCCAGGACGCCTTCGCCACCTCGGTCTTCGCGGACCCGTTTTTCGGACGGGTCGTCAGCGGGATCGTCGGCTTCCTGCGGCCCCGCTCGATGCACCCCGTCCTGATGTTCGCCGAGTCCGCCGCGGCCCGCGAGGAGGTGCTGACCTACCTGCGGCAGGGCCGGGCCGACGGCGCCCTCGTGGTCTCCACCCACGCGGACGACCCGCTGCCCGCCCTCCTCGCCGACGCCCGGCTCCCCGCGGTGCTCTTCGCCCGCCCCTCCCGCCCGGTCCCGCTCAGCTACGTGGACCTGGCGCACCGCGACGGCGGGCGCCTCGCCGCCGAGCACCTCCTCGCGCGCGGCTGCCGCCGGCCCGCCACGATCAGCGGTCCGCTGGACGTGGCCGCGAGCCAGGAGCGGCTCGCCGGCTTCCGCGACACCCTCGCCCGCCACGGCCACCCCTACGTCCCGGTCGCCGAGGGCGGGTTCACCCTGGACAGCGGTCTGGCGGCCATGTCGGACCTGCTGGACCGCCACCCCGGCACGGACGGCGTGTTCGCCGCCAACGACCTCATGGCGCAGGGCGCCTGCCAGGTCGTGCGCGAGCGCGGCCGACGGGTGCCGGAGGACGTCGCGGTCGTCGGCTTCGACGACTCCGCCATCGCCGTGTCCTGCCGGCCCCGCCTGACCACGGTCCGCCAGCCGGTCGAGGAGATGGCGGCGGAGATGGCCCGGCTGCTCCACGAGCACATCCAGGGCGGCCGCACCGAACCGACGTCGGTCGTCTTCGACCCCGAACTGGTGCTGCGCGACTCGGCCTAGCGCCGTCGCCTCCGGACCGTCCGCACCCCACTCGGCGGGGGAACTCCCGAGCCCGGCCGTGAACGGGCCGTCCCGGCACGGCGTTTCGGGGATGCAGACCCCCTAGGCGTACCGACCAGTCGGTACTACCCTCTGGCCACGCTGTCGGAGCCGGGCCGGCGCAGGGCCCTGTCGTGCCGACGCGACGCGCCCGGAATCCGGGTATCCCTGGGAGGAGCCGTATGTCCGCCGCCACGCCACCGACCGACGCCCACAGACCCGCTCCCGATGTGCCCGCCGCGGAGGTCCGCGGCCCGCTCGCCCGGCTGTACCGCCGTGAACTGACGGACTACCCGCCCACCGGCCGCCGCATGGCGTACCTCGCGATCGTGGTCGTCACCACCGTCGTCCTGTACTACATGCTCTACATCCAGTACGCGGTGGCGACGTCGATCATCACGCACTTCGGCATGACCTACCGCTACTTCATCTGGGTCTCGGTGATCGGCAACGCGGTCGGGGCCTTCGCCTCGCTCGTGGCGGGTCTCGCGGACCGCTGGGGCCGGGCGAACCTGGTGGTCTACGGGCTGCTCGTCGCCTCGCTGCTGGTCTTCTTCGGGCTGCCGAACGCGGCGAACCAGTCCGCCTACCTGGTGCTCTTCGCGGTCGTCAGCTTCATCGAGGGCATCGTGCTGGTCGCCACGCCGGCGCTGATCAGGGACTTCTCCCCGCAGCTCGGCCGGGCCACCGCGATGGGCTCCTGGACGATGGGCCCGGTCATCGGCTCCCTCGTGGTCACGACCGTCACCAGCAACACCCTGGACAGCGCGAGCTGGCAGGACGAACTGCGCTATTCGGCGATCGCCGGGTTCGTCGTCTTCGTCGTCGCGGTCCTCGCGCTGCGCGAGCTGTCCCCGGCGCTGCGCGACCAGATCATGGTGACGCTGCGGGACCGGGCGCTGGTCGAGGCGCGCGCCAAGGGGCTGGACACCGAGGCGCTGCGCCGTGGCGAGTGGCGGCAGATGATGCGACTGGACGTGCTGGGCTCGGCGTTCGCCATCGCGGTGTTCCTGCTGCTGTACTACGCGGCCGTCGGCAACTTCGTCGTCTACTTCTCGACCGTCTTCGGCTACAGCGAGCAGCGCACCAACGCGCTGGCCAACTGGTACTGGGCGGCGAACGCCCTCGCCCTGGTCCTGGTCGGACTGGCCTCGGACCGGCTGAAGGTGCGCAAGCCGTTCATGATCGTCGGTGCGGTGGGCTCCATCGTGGTGACGGCGGTCTTCGCGACCAGGGCCACCCATCTGACGACCGGCTACTACACGTTCGCCTGGCTGTTCGTCGGCATCGGCGTCTTCAGCGGCATCGCCTACGCGCCCTGGATGGCGAGCTTCACCGAGACGGTGGAGAAGCACAACCCGGCGGCGACCGCGGCGGGCCTGGCGGTGTGGGGCTGGACGGTGCGCATCGTGGTGGCCGTCTCCGCGGCCTTCATCCCGGTCCTGGTCACCTCGGTGACCCCGCTCGTGGAACACGGCGCCGAGGTCAAGGCCGCCTCCGCGCAGGCGGCGCCCGCGCTGGCCATCGTCGGCGCCCACCCGGATCTCTTCGCCGAACTGGACAAGTACGCCCCGGGAACCACGCCACCCGAGCTGAGCGCCCGCGCCGTCAAGGAGGTCGGCGCCGCGGACCTCGCCGTCGTGCAGAAGGCGGGGCCGCAGCTGAAGGTCCTCAAGGAGCACGGCGCCACGGTCCAGAAGGCGTCGAAGGACGGCCCCGGCGAATGGCGCACCTGGTGGTGGATCTGCGTCGGCGGCCAGGTGCTCTTCGTGCCCTTCGTGTTCGTGATGGCGGGCCGGTGGAGTCCGAAGAAGGCCCGGACGGACGCCGAGGCGCACCAGGCGGCCGTCAACCGCGAACTGGCCGCTCTCGCCGCGCCGAAGGAGTGACCGCACGATCGGCGACTCGCCGGAACACTACGTTCCGGCGAGCCGCCGGTCAGATGTGCCACGGTGTCAGCACAGACAGGGATCCGTGGTGTGCCCGAGCCCCCTGACGTCCTCGTCCCTGAGGGCCCCCGCGTAGGCCTGGATCTCGTCCACGTCACCGTGCAGGTACTCGCCCCAGCCGTCACCGGCCTTGCCCCGGCCGACCTGAAGGGCACCGGTGCTGTGCCATCCGTCGGGCAGGGTCGCGGTCGCCTCGGTGTTGGTGTAGCCGTCGGCGTAGAGCTTGACGGTGTCGGTGCCGTCGTCGTAGACCACGGCGAGACGGTGGCCCTGGCCCTCTCCTCCGTCGGCCGCCTCGATCTGCGAGACGACCCTCTCGGGTGCTCCCGCCTCGTCCTTCTCCGGCATCACCAGTTGCCAGGCGTGCGCGGCCGGTTCGTAGCGCACCTTGAACGCGTCGGTGTGCTCGCCGGCCTGCGAGAGCACGGTCATCGGGTGCGCGGGCTCGGAGTCCGCGAGCCGCACGACGACACCGAGTGTGAAGCTGTCGGAGGTGTCCACCACGGGACCCTCCGCTGCCGCGTACCCGGTCTCGCCGTCGAGGGTCAGGTGACCGTCTCCGTCCAGTGGCGGCGGCGTGTAGGTGCAGTCGGGGTCGATCTCCGGTATGCACGAATTGTCCGAGCCGCGGTATATGGAGGCGCCGGGACCGAGGTGCAGGGGCGTACCGTGCGACCGCTCGGGGCTGGCGCCGTCCGTCGCGTCCTCCAACGACCAGTGGCCGAGCAGTTTCGGTGCGCGGCGGGCCAGTTCGGCCGCCTCCTGCGGTACCACGACCCGGTCGTAGACCCGGACGTCACCGACCTCGCCGTGCCAGCGGTCCCGGTAGCCGGCCGTCCCGCGGGCCCGTCCGATCTGGAACGCGCCGGCCGCTTCGGCAGGGGTCGCCGGGGCGGCCGTACCGACCTCATGGCCGTTGACGTAGAGGTGCGCGAGGCCCGTCTCCGCGTCGTACAGCCCGAGCAGATGAGCCCACTCGCCGGTCTCCGGGGCGCCGCCGGAGACCCGGGTGCCGGCGATCGTGAACGACCAGTCCTGGCCGCGCAGTCCGAGGGTGAAGCCGGGGCCGCCGTCCGCGTCCTGGCTGGCGACCGTCATGGTCCGGCCGGTCTGAGCGGGGCGTGCCCACGCGCTGACGGCGAAGGTCTTGCGGACGTCGGCGGCGGGGCGGGCCGGGGTGAGGAAGCCGTGGCCGCTGCCGTCGAGGGTGGCGGTGGAGGTGGTCTCCGTGCCGGTGGGCGCGGCGGCGCCGAAGGTGACGCCGGTTCCGGCGCGTGCCGCCGTGCCGATGTCGGCCGTGGCCGAGCGGGAGCCCGCCGGATCGTCCAGTTTCCAGCGGCCGACCGGCGCGCGGCCGGACTTCACGTTGAAGGCGTAGCGCGTCGGTGTGCTGACACGGCCCGAGCGGTCGACGGCCTGCACCGTCAGTGTCTGGGGAGCGGCGGTGAGCGGCAGGAACGTGATGGTGGCGGGGGCGCCCGGCTGCTTCGCGGAAACGGTTCCGTTGGGACCGCCGATGAATCCGTAGGTGTACGACACGACGTCGTCGGAGGGCGACCGGACCGTGAAGTGGCCGTACACGCCGACTCCGTCCACCCAGAACTCCTGGTCGGGCGTGGGGTAGTCGGGAGAGGTGATCGTCACCGGCTGCGGGCTGGTGTCGTCGTACACGAAGGTGCAGACGGAGCCCTCACCCTCGTCGCTCCACGGCGACGTCGCCTTGCCGTCGTCGGCACGGACGTGCCAGGAGACGGGCGTGTTCGCCGGGATGTCCGTCGGCGCCGTCCAGGAGAAACGGGTACCCGACGACAGCGTGACGGTGGTGTACGAGCGGTGCTGCACCACGCCCGCCGCGTCCGTCCACCACGCCTCGAACTCTCCCTTGAGGGGGCTGCTCTCGGAGGGCTGGTTGTCCTCCTCCGGGTCGTACAGCACAGCGGTCAGCCGCGGAGGCGCTGACACGTAGGCGGTGTCGGCACCAGTCGCGCAGGCCTTGCCGCCCGACTGGAGGTCCTGGACGCGGGGCTGGTCCGGCGGCAGGTTGTCGACTCCCCACGCCGTACCCGCGGTTGCGGCCAGCAGCGCCGTCACGCAGCCCACGACCGCGGTCCGTGCGTGTCTTCGTGTCCTGCTCCTGTTGCTCAAGTACCCCTCCATCATGGGTGTTCGTGACATGTGGATCACATGCGCCGGATGAAGGTAACAGCGGGTACCGACAACGGCCCGGGGATTTCCCGTCGCGGCGGCGGCCTCACCGTCGGCGGGAACCGGTGCTGATCAGCCCAGCAGTCGGAGTCCCTCGGGTACGAGGATGCCGAACTCCTCCTCCACCACGCGCCGCGCCTCGGTCTCGTCGGCGAGTGTGCGCACCGTCACCCCAGCACGACCCGTCCCGCGAGCCCGGTCACGGTCAGGCCGAGGCCGGTCAGGGCCAGCCCGAGAAGGGTGTTGTGCTCGTAGCAGTATCCGCCGCGGCGCCCTCGGACCAGCTTGGCGACGAGGTCCTCGGAGGCCAGGGAAGGGGCGGTGCCGGCGAGCGGCTCCAGGTTCTCGAAGGGCAGGGACAGGGCGTGCGCGCGGTGGACCCCCCGCAGGGTCGCGAGGTCGGCGTGCCTGGCTCCGTCCCACCCGATGCGTTCCAGATAGGCGTCGAGGTCGAACCGCTCGGGTTTGAACATGGCATGAACCTATGCGACGTCCCGCGCCGGAGGCGTGGTGGGTCGTCAACCCGGCCGTGGACGCCGTGGTCGGTCCAGGAACAATGCCAGCGGAGTTGAACATGTTCAAAATCAGGGTCTACGCTGTGCCGGACGAAGCCGAGGGGGTTCGCATGAAGGTAGTGCTGCCGGGGGGAACCGGGCAGGTGGGTACGGTGCTCGACCGTGCCCTGACGGCGGCCGGGCACGACGTGACGGTGGTGACCCGGCGTCCCGCCCGGCCCCACGACATCGGATGGGACGGCGCCACGCTCGGCCACTGGGCCTCGGCGCTGGACGGCTGCGACGTCGTGATCAACCTGGCAGGACGCAGCGTGTCCTGCCGTTACACGGACCGGAACCTGAAGGCCATGATGGACTCCAGGGTGGATTCGACACGGGTGGTCGGCGAGGCGATCGCCGCCGCCGCACGCCCGCCGCGCGTCTGGCTGCAGATGAGTACGGCGACCGTCTACGCCCATCGCTTCGACGCCGCGCACGACGAGGCGACCGGGGTCGTCGGCGGCTCGGAGGCCGGGGTGCCGGACCACTGGGCGTACAGCGTGCGGATCGCGGAGAACTGGGAGCGTGCGCAGGCCGAGGCGCCGACTCCCGCGACCCGCAAAGTGGCACTGCGGTCGGCGATGGTGATGAGCCCGGACCGGGGCGGTGTTTTCGACGTGCTGTCGCGGCTGACCCGGCTCGGGCTGGGCGGCCCGGTGGCCGGCGGTGCGCAGTACGTCTCCTGGATCCACGACGAGGACTTCGTGCGCGCGGTGGAGTTCCTGATCGACCGGGACGACCTCGACGGGCCGGTGAACCTCGCCTCGCCCGGTCCCGTTCCCCACCGCGAGTTCATGCGGGCGCTCCGCACGGCCTGGGGCGTCCCGGTGGGGCTGCCGGCGACCCGCCGGATGGCCGAATGGGGTGCGTTCGCACTGCGCTCGGACACGGAACTGCTGCTCAAGAGCCGTCGGGTGGTGCCGGGCCGGCTGCGCGCGGCGGGGTTCTCCTTCGCGCATCCCGACTGGGGGCCGGCCGCCGTGTCCCTCGTGGAGCGGGCCAGGGCGGCCCGCTCGCGATCGCTACGGCTGCGCCCCGGGCCCTCGCTCACCGGCGTGAGGTGAGCGAGGGCCGCGGACCGGGTCCGTGCGGAAGCCCGCGCGGGTCAGTACACGCGGAGGGTCACCGTGACCGTCTTGAGCACGGCCGGCAGCTTGGCGGTGTCGACCTTCAGGATCTCGCCGTTGTCGGTCCGGCCCGTGGACGGCAGCACCTTCTGGTGGACGGTCCACTTCCCGTCGGGATCGACGGCGATGGTGTCGATGCCGAAGTCGTCGTCGTTGGACAGGTACAGCGTCCGGCCGGCGTCCGTGGTGGCGACGCCCTCGACCTTGTCGTGCGCGAAGAACGTCCCGGTCGGGTCGAGCTGGCTGACCAGCGTCCCGACATCGAGGTACGGCTGCTTCTGCGCGACCTGGACGCCGGCCGCGGTGAGCGCGGTGAGCGCGGCGTTGGTGCCGACCTTGCCGACGAACGCCTCGGGCGACTTGCCGCCGATCGTCAGCCCGCTGACGTCGGTCGCGCCGTTGACGTCGACCTCGTAGAGCGACTTCCGGGCGAACGGCTCGACGTTGCCGTCGCGTTCGTCGATGACGAACTTCGTGGCGGACAGCGCGGTGATCTCGCTGCTCGCGTCGCCGGTGGTGGCCGGGTCGTCCAGCAGGTACAGGTACTGCTTGGTCTTGAGCGTGCGCAGGTCGACCGTGACGATGCGGGTGGGCGCGAGGTTGGACGCCTTGGTGCCGCCGAGGTCGGGCTGCTGCAGCGCGGCCTGCATGACACCCACCAGGGTCGAGCCGTCCGGCGTGACCGTCAGGCCCTCCATGCCCTTGTTCTTCGAGCGGTTGGCCAGTTCGGCGGGCAGGTAGCCGAGGATCTTGTGGAACTTGTTGTCCTGGCTGTCCTTGTACGGGGTCAGCCGGCCCAGCTCGTAGCCGTTCGCGTCGAAGTGCGTGAGGTACGGGCCGTACTCGTCCGAGACCCAGAACGTGCCGTCGGGCAGCGCCACCAGACCCTCGGAGTCGTAGCCGTAGGGGTCCCGCTCGACGGGCACGGGAGTGCCGCCGGCCGCGTTCGTGGCGTCGACGTCGTCGATCACCTCGCTCGTGTCGTGCGGCGGACGGCCGCTGTAGCGCACGCCGCCGAGGCTCTTCGGACCCTTCAGGGTGATCGTCCTGATCAGCTCCGCCTTCCCCTTGTGGAGCTTGAACTCGCCGAGCTGCGGCGTGAAGTCGGTGACCATCTCGGACTTGTTGCCGTCGGGGGCGTCGGCGTTGGGACCGCGGTCGGTGAGGCCGTAGAAGCGGTCCGCGCGGCCCGGCACCGGGGCGAGCGCGGAGCCGTATCCCTCGCCGGAGATCCGGGTGGTGGTGCCGCCCGGGCCCGCCACCGTCGCGAGCGAGGGCAGCGGATTCCCGTTCGGCTGGGTGTCCTTGAACAGCTCCACGGCGTCGGTCGCCGTGTACGTGAAGGTGTCCGTGCCCTTGAAGCCGGGGCTCGGTGTGTACGTGAAGGTGCCGTCAGCGTTGACCGTCGCCGTGCCGTGGGACGGATCGGTGTGCCGTACGACGGCGGTCGCGCCGGAGTCGTTGCGCAGCACGTCTCCGGTCACCTTGTCGTGACCGGAGAAGGAGTCGGCGGCCGCGTCGAAGTCATGCGTCGGGGCCGACAGCCAGCCGTGGGCCTGAGCCACGACGGTGCCGGTGCCGGCCACGGCGACGGTCACCGCGATCGCCATGCCGATCCGGGTGCGCTTGCGCAAGCGAGGTCTTGAGGTCATGCCCATGAACTTGTAGGCCTGGGATGAACTCTGAGTCGTCTTTCGGTGAACCCGCGGTTCAGAACGGGCCTGTTTTCGCTTCCGAGGCGCCCGGGATCAGAGCGTGCCGGTCGTCTGCTCTCCCGATCCGCTGCCCGCGAGCCACTGGTCCCAGCCCAGGTTGAAGTCGGCGTAGCCGTTGTCCGCGGGGGCCTTGGCGCGCGGCGAGCCGGTGATGGTCACCGGGTCGCCCTGCTTGACCTGTCCGTAGAACCACTTGGCGTCCGACATGGACAGGTGGACGCAGCCGTGCGAGCCGCGGGCGCTGCCGCTGCCCGGGTTCGGGTCGCCGGTCGAGTAGTGCACGTAGGTGCCGGACTGGGTGAGGTGAACGTCCCAGGGCAGCGTCAGGTCGTAGTAGTTGGGGCTGCCCTTGTCGCAGCTGATGCCGACGCTGCAGGAGGTCATGTGGACCTTCTCCTGCTTGTCGATGACGGCCATCGTGCCGTTCCACGTCGGGTACTGGGCGCTGCCCGCGTTGATCGAGAGGGTGCGCACCGGTTGACCGTTGCGGGTCACCTTCATGGTGTGCGCGGTCACCGAGACGTCGGCGCGGACATCGTCGCCGATCTTGAAGGTGTGCGTGTAACCGTGCACGCCGTAGCGCCCGTTGCCGTTGCTGACGCCCTTCATGTCGGCGTCGATCTTCACCGTCGTACCGGAGGGCCAGTACGACTTCGGCCGCCAGTCGGCGCGCCGGTCGCCCATCCAGTGCCAGGCGCCGGTCACCGGCTGCGAGGCACTCACCTTCAGGTGCTTCTCCACGGTGGCCCGCGCCTTGGCCGCCACCGGATCGGTGAAGATCACCGATATCGGCATGGCCACACCGACCGTGGTGCCGGTCTGCGGGGTGATCGTGTCCAGCAGCATCGGCGGGCCCGCGGGCTTCGTCGGGGTGGGTGAGGCACTCGTGCTCGGCTTCTGGGACGGCTTCGCGTCGTCGCCGCTCGCCTTGTCGCTGCCGCCCCCGCCGCACGCACTGGCACCCACCATCATCATGCCCGTGACGAGTGCGATGCCTATGCCGCCCTTGCGCCGCCCCACCGTATGCCCCACTCTCTCGTTCCTCGACCCTCGCGAGGCCACTCCGACTATCTCTCAGACAGTCATCGCACGGCCCACGGTTGCCCGTCCCGCGTAAAGCGTGTGTCAAGATTCCGTGTGCGCGGCGACCGAGGGCCACCGCGCGGGCCTCGCGTGGCTACGCGGCCAGGGTCTCGTCCTCCTGGGCGCCCTCCTCGCGGGCGGACAGGTAGCCCTGCAGCAGAGCGTCCGCGGTGTGCAGTGCCTGGTCGGCGTCGGTGGCTCCGGTCATCACGCACAGCGTGTACGTGGCGTCCTCCAGCCGGCGGCTGGTGCGGCCGGTGGGGCGTACGTCGTGCTCGATGCGCGCGTCGGCGAACCGGGCCAGCGCGGCCCGCAGTTCCTTCTCCGCCGGAAGAATCATGGAGATTCCCTCTCCCCCAAGCTCGGCTCGCGGACGCGGGGGCGCCACTCGCGAGACACAGGTTGCAGGGGTGGCGCCCTGCGCCACCGTTCGGCGCCGGATGGCGCCGAGTGATCCTCCGTGTGCCCCGGGATCGGAGATCCATACCCGGATGTCCGGGAAGTCGGGGCACTGTGGCGCGAAGCCGCCGGGCTCGCCTACCGGCCGCAAGGCAGGTCACCGCACATCAGGTTGCCGGGTTCGCGCGGATCGTCGCTGGTCCAGAACTGGGTCCACAGGACGGCGAACTCCGGCCGGTCCAGGTACCCGTCGCCGTCCTGGTCGAGCCGGTCGAAGACGTCTCCGGTCTCGACGGCCCGTCCGTGCCAGGTGTCGATCAGGTGCCGGTGCTCGTCCCGGCTGATGCGGCCGTCGCCGTTCTCGTCGACGGCGTCGAAGACGGTGTCGGCGGTGGCGGTGACCGCCTCCGGGATGGTGGGCAGCAGGTCGACCATGCGGAGCAGATCGTCCATGTCGATCCTGCCGTCCCCGTCGACATCGACGGTGGCCGACAGTTGACGCCACCACCCCCGCATCACGCTCTCCACCCGCGCCGCCAGCCCCGACTCCGCTCTCACCCGCGGCAGCCGGCCCCAGCGGACCGCGAGCGCCGCGAAGTCCTCCTCCTCCAGATAGCCGTTCCCGTCCGCGTCGAACGCCTCGAACATCGCCCGGAGCTTGTCCCGCTGGAACTCACTGGCCATCACACGCCTCCTCGCGCAGTGCTGAGGAGATGCTGTCCGCCGGCGCCGCTCCGCCAACGGCGCACACGATCACGGGCGCACACGCCCACGCCTCCGCCAGCCGGGCCGATGCGACGCGCGCCGGTTTGGGCGTCCGGCCGAACGGCACGGACTCCGGCCACATCTGACATGTTCACATCTTGACGTGGTTGGTATAGACCTTTTACCTTCCCCATGTCAGGTCGTCCCGACGTGCGTCCTCGGTGTCCGCCCCACCCACGCGCCGCCTCGGAAAGGCTCCCCCACCCCCCATGACCGCTCGCTCGTCCTTCCTCAGCACCGCGTTACGCGGAACTCCCGTCATCGCCCTCCTGGCCCTGTCCCTCGGCCCGTTGACCGCGGCACCGGCGGCCGCGGCGACCGGCCGGATCACCGGCCTCGCCGGCAAGTGCCTCGACGTCACCGACCGCTCCTCCGCGAACGGCGCCCGGATCCAGCTCTGGACCTGCACCGGCGCCACCGACCAGAAGTGGAACGCGCCCGCGCAGCAGACCGGCGAACCGTGCTGGGCCACGCACTACGGCCCCCAGCCGGCCGGCGCCCTGACCGCGAGCGGCGAGGTCTTCGACAACACCGCGGACACGGCCGCCACCTCCCTCTCCCGCCAGCCCCAACTGGCCTTCGGCACCCGCGTCCAGGTCACCGACGTCGCCAACGGCCCGTCCCTGACCGTCCGGATCAACGACCGCGGCACGTTCGCGCAGACACCGCAGGAACCCAAGTGCCTCGATCTCACCGACGGCGCGTTCAGCCGGCTCGGAGGCGTCCTCGACCCCGACGCCGGACACATCGTCGTGATCCAGCAGGTCCTCGGCTGAGACGCCCGCCCCCGCGGGCCGGTCACGCCCCCCACCCCCCTTCACCCCACCTCAGGAGCACACCCCCATGCGCCTCCCCGCCCTCATGTCCCGCCTCCGCGGGCACACCGTCCTCGGCAGACTGACCCTGGCCGTCGTCCTCACCGCGGTCCTGTCCGCCCTGTTCACCGTCGTCCCCGCCCAGGCGGCCACCGGCCAGATCACGGGCCTGGCCGGCAAGTGCGTCGACGTGGCCGGCGCGAGCAGCGCCAACGGCGCCGCCGTCCAGCTCTACGACTGCAACGGCACCGGCGCCCAGAGCTGGTCCAACAACGGCGACGGCACCCTGCGCGCCCTCGGCAAGTGTCTCGACGTGGTCGACCGCGGCACCGCCGACGGGGCCGCCGTCCAGCTCTGGGACTGTTCCGGCGGAGCCAATCAGCAGTGGGTCGTCACCGCCGCCCACGACATCGTCAACCCCGCCGCGAACAAGTGCCTCGACGTGCGGGACAACAGCAGCGCCAACGCCACGCGCCTGCAGATCTGGACCTGCACCGGCGGCGCCAACCAGAAGTGGAACGCGCCGGCCGGCAGTGGCGGAGGCGGCAACCCGTCCGGGTTCGCCGTCAGCGAGGCACAGTTCAACCAGATGTTCCCGAACCGGAACTCCTTCTACACCTACCAGGGTCTGACCGCCGCGCTCGGCGCCTACCCCGGCTTCGCCACCACCGGCAGCGACACGACCAGGAAGCAGGAAGCGGCGGCCTTCCTCGCCAACGTCAACCACGAGACCGGCGGGCTGGTCTACGTCGTCGAGCAGAACACCGCCAACTACCCGACGTACTGCGACCGGAGCCAGTCCTACGGCTGCCCGGCCGGACAGGCCGCCTACTACGGCCGCGGGCCCATCCAGCTCAGCTGGAACTTCAACTACAAGGCGGCAGGCGACGCGCTCGGCATCGACCTGCTCAACAACCCCTGGCTGGTGCAGAACGACTCGGCCGTCGCCTGGAAGACCGGCCTGTGGTACTGGAACACGCAGAGCGGTCCCGGCACGATGACCCCGCACAACGCCATGGTCAACGGCGCCGGTTTCGGCCAGACCATCCGCTCCATCAACGGCTCCCTCGAGTGCGACGGCCGCAACCCGGCCCAGGTCCAGAGCCGCGTGGACGCCTACCAGCGCTTCACGTCGATCCTCGGCGTCACCCCGGGCGCCAACCTGTACTGCTGATCCCGTCCCTCCTTCCCCCGGCGGAGCCGGCGCTCCGGCCTCCGCCGGGGACGCGTTCCCGGGGGCGCGGCGGAACGGCCGCGGCCCACGGGTGCGCGTCCCACGGAACTCAGGCGGGCAGCTTCCAGTTCTGCGCCGCCGTGGCGTTGCAGGTGTAGAGCTGGAGCTGGGTGCCGCTGGCCGTCGAGGAGTTGGGGTCGTCCAGGCACAGCTTGGACTGGGGGTTGACCAGCGACCCGTTGGCTCCGGCGGTCCACTGCTGGGCGCCGCTGCCGTTGCAGGTCCACAGCTGGATCAGCGTGCCGTTGGTGGTCCCGCTGTGGTCGACGTCCAGACACTTGCCGAGGGTCCGGATCGTGCCGTCACCGGCGACGATCCAGTCCTGGGCATAGGTGTTGTTGCAGCCGTAGATCTGGACGTGGGTGCCGTCGGAGGTGCCGGAGGAGGCGTCGTCCACGCAGAGGTTCGAGGCCACCGCCGAGGTGAGCGGGCCGATCCGCGGCGAAGCGGGGGCGGTGGTGGTCCCGGCGTAGGAGGGCGGAGCCGCGCCGGCCGCCGTCGCCCAGGAGGTGTTGGCACTCGTGCCCAGGGTGAAGTCGAGCGTGCCGCCGGACGTGATCGCCGAGGTGGGGGCGTAGGCGTTGTTCCACGCCGAGCCGTTCCACGCCGCGGACTGCACGTAGGGGGCGTTGTCCGCGGCCCCGTTGCCGTTCACGGTCAGCGTCCTGCCCGAGGGCAGGGTGATCACGGCCTGGGTGAACAGCGGTGAGCCGAGGGCGAGGTCGGAGGTCCCGGGTGTCTCCGGGAACATGCCGAGCGCCGACCACACGTACCAGGCGCTCATGGCGCCGAGGTCGTCGTTGCCGTCGGCGAGGCCACCGGGCGTGTTGGACCAGATCTGGTCCTGGATCGCCCGCACGGTGCCCTGCGTCTTCCACGGCTGCCCGGTGTAGTCGTACTCCCAGGGGAGTTCGATGCTCGGCTCGTTGCCGACCCAGGCGTAGCCGTTGGCGCCGGTGTAGCTGCGCAGCACCGTGTCCAGGTAGTGGTTCATGGCGGTGTTGCCGCCCTTGGCGCGGGTCAGGCCGCCGATGTCGAACGGCACCATCCCGGTGTAGATCCACGAGTCGGCCTCGACCATGTCGGTGCCGCTGGTCGGGTCGAAGCCGCCGGTCCACGCGCCGCTCGCGTTGCGGGGCTCCACGAAACCGGAGGCGGGGTTGAGCACGTTGCGCCAGTCCTGCGCGCGGTTGGCGTAGGTCTGCTGGTTCGCGGTGTCGCCGAGCGCGCCGGCCATCGCCGAGATCGCGAAGTCGGCCGTGTCGTACTCCAGGGTGGTGGCCACCGGGCCGTAGAAGTTGCAGCAGCCGTAGCTGCCGTCGTGCGGCATGTAGCCCGGCGAGTTCAGGTAACCGAGGCCCGGGCGGTCGTTGTTGGCGGTGCTCGCCTGCTTGACCATGTCGGCGAGGGCGGTGGCGGTGTCGAAGTTCCGTGCGCCGAAGGCGTAGTAGTCGGCGAGGATGGCGTCCGCCGGGTCACCGACCATGACGTACGACTCGCCGTTGTTCTCCGACCACTTGGGGAAGATCCCGGTCTGCGCGTAGTCGTCGACCATGGACTGCGCGGTGTCGGAGGCGACCTGCGGGGCGACCAGCGCTTCGAGCTGGGCCTGCGAACGGTAGATGTCCCAGCCCGAGTAGTTCGCGTACACCGCGCCGTGGCCGGCGTCCACGGTGTGCGTCCTGCCGTCGAAGCCGTAGTACTGGCCGTTGCTGTCGCTGATCACGTTCGGGTGCAGCAGCGAGTGGTACAGCGCGGTGTAGAAGCTCTGCTGCTGCGCGGCCGTGCCGCCGGCGATCTGTACCTTGCCGAGCGTGCTGTTCCACGCGTTCTGGGCGGCGGTGCGGGTCGCGTTGAAGTCCCAGCCGCCGTTCTCCGCGGTCCGGTTGGCGACGGCGTTGGCGACCGAGACGTAGGAGACGCCGACCTTGGCCTGCACGACCGGGTTGGACGTGGTGTTGAAGGTGACGTAGCCGTTCGAGGCGGCGGCGGCCGGGGCGGCGGCGCCCTTCGTGGGCTTGGCCTCCGCGGCCTTCGGGCTCTTGCCGTGCAGCACCGGCCGGTTCGGCTTCTCGGCGGCGTTCTTCGACGCCTTGGCGGGGGCCGGCGAGGTGTCCGCCGACGCCTTGGCGACCGAGCTGCCCTGCGACGCGAACGGCTGGTCGAAGACCATGTCGAAGTACACGGTGTAGGTGTTGCCCGCACCGCAGAAGCGGCCACTGGTGATCTGCCCGCTCACCTCGGTGTTCGACACCTTCGTGAACTGGGTGGCGCCGGCGCCGTTCTGGCTGCCGGTCAGCTTGAAGATCAGGTTGGCCTGGCTGGTCGAGGGGAAGGTGAAGCGGGCCATGCCGCTGCGGGTCGTGGTGGTCAGCTCGGTGGTCACCTGGTTGTTGAGCGTGACCTTGTAGGACCCTGCGGACGCCGACTCGTTGGCGTGCGAGAACGCGTCCGTGGCACCGGTGTTCACGGCTCCCACCGTGGGCAGCACCGGTACGTCGCCGGCGGCGCCGCAGCCGGGTCCCGCGATGTGGGTCAGGCTGAAGCCGGTGATCGACGAGTCGTTGTACTCGTAGCCCCCGCCGTCGGGACGCGACGGCGTGTCAGGGCTCCACTGCACCATGCCGAACGGGACGTCGGCGCCCGGAAAGTCGTCGGCCTGGTTGGACGTCCCGATGAACGGGTTGACCAGGGACGCGGGCGAGGTGACGAGCGCGGCCTTCCCGGCCCCCCACGCGGGCGTGCACAGTCCGGCCGCGGCGAGCGCCGCGGCGGCGAGGAGACCGATCGCCATGGTCCCGGGTGGTCTCGACAGTCGAGTGATCACGGGGTTGTGCTCCTCTACTCGGAAGTGGAGGTCGGACAACGTTGTCTTCACGTCGAGAACGCGACCCCGGGGGATGGACGACGTGCCGAGATTGCCTTGATCGCCGCAGGCTGACAACGTTGTCCAACCGTGGAGATGAGGTGCCTGAGATGCGAGTGCCTGGCGGGGCCCCGGGCCGTGATCGCCCGAGGGGCACAGCGGGAACTCCTCGTGAAGCTAGCTACAAGGCAGGAGCATGTCAACGAGTGCGGCAACTCCCGCTCCCCTCGGGCGCGGTGGCGGTCACCGGTCCGCACGGCAGGCTACGGTGGCGCATCCGGCGCCAAGGGAGGCAGACATGATCGACGTCGTCCTCGGAGTGGACGTGGGCACCTCCAGCACCAAGGGTGTGGTGGTCGACGCGGCGGGCCGCATCCTGGGCGAGGCCGTACGCCGTCACGCGGTCGACCGTCCCCGGCCCGGGCATGTCGAGATGGACGCACAGGTGTGGTGGGACGAGTTCGTCTCGCTCGCGGCCGAACTCCTCGACCGCGACGACATCGCCGTGCGGGCCGTGGGAGTCAGCGGCATGGGCCCGTGCACGCTGCTGGTCGACGACGCGGGAGAGCCGGTGCGGCCGGCGGTGCTGTACGGCGTGGACACCCGCGCCACGGAGCAGATCGCCTCGCTGAACCGGGAGCTGGGCGCGGACACGGTCTTCCGCAGGTGCGGGTCGGCGCTGTCGTCACAGGCCGTCGGCCCCAAACTGGCCTGGATCCGGGAGCGGGAACCCGAGGCGTGGTCGCGCGCCCGCCGTCTTCTCATGCCCGCCTCCTGGCTGGCCCAGCGGCTGACCGGCGCCTACGTGCTGGACCTGCACTCGGCGAGCCAGTGCACCCCGCTGTTCGACATCCACGGACAACGCTGGATCGCCGAGTGGGCCGAACGGATCGCCCCGGGCATCGAACTGCCCCCGCTGCGCTGGCCGGGCGAGGAGGCCGGACGGGTCAGGACGGCCGTCGCGGGCATCCCGGCCGGCACTCCCGTCGTCGTCGGGACGATCGACGCCTGGAGCGAGGCCGTCAGCGTGGGCGGCCACCGGGTCGGCGACCTGATGCTGATGTACGGCACCACGATGTTTCTGGTGAACACCGTCGACCGGCTCGTGACCAGTCCGTCGATGTGGTCGACGGTCGGCGCGCTGCCCGGCACCCGCTGTCTGGCGGGCGGCATGGCCACGTCCGGAGCCGTGACCGACTGGCTGGGGCACCTCGTCGGCGACGTCGGCCACGGGGTGCTGTTCGACGAGGCGGCCGTGTCACCGCCGGGGGCGAACGGCCTGGTGATGCTTCCGTACTTCGCCGGGGAACGCACCCCCCTGATGGACCCGGACGCCCGCGGCGTGATCGCGGGCCTGACGCTGGGTCACACCCGGGGCGACCTCGTGCGGGCGGCGCTGGAGGCGATCGCGTTCGGGGTCCGGCACAACGTCGAGACGATGCTCGCGGCCGGCGCCGACATCCGGCGGATCGTCGCGGTCGGCGGCGGCACCCGGGGCGGGCTGTGGCCGCGGATCGTCAGCGACGTCACCGGTCTCGACCAGTCCGTCCCGCGTACGACCATCGGCGCGAGCTACGGTGCCGCGTTCCTCGCCGCCGGTCTGGTCGGCCGGCCGGACATCACGGCCTGGAACCCGGTGGAGTCGGTGGTCCGCCCCGATCCCGCCACCGCGGCCGTCTACGATCGCCGGTTCGCCCAGTACCGGGACCTGTACGCGAGCACCGCCCCGGTCGTCCACGCCCTGGCCCAAGACCAGGAGACCGGCCCGTGAAGCCGAGCTACGGGGGGGCCTGCCGAACCGGACGATCCGGCAGGCACCCCCCGTGGAGCGTTCACCGGCGGGCGGTGAACGGTCCGCGCTCGCGCGCCGGGTCTAGAACTCCGAGACGAAGTAGGGCTCGACGGTCATCCAGCCGTTGCCCGAGGCGCCGTTCAGCCGGCCGGTGGAGTTCTGGGCGAGGGTGTACCAGGACTCCACGTAGTCGGGATCGTCGGTGAACCAGCTGTCGGGGATCGCGCTCAGGACCGCGTTCACCAGCGGGATGTAGGTGCCCTGGTCGGTCACGGTGAGCAGCGCCGTGGTGATCGCCTGCGCGAGCGCACGGTAGTTGGTGCCGTCGTCGTCCTCCATCATGACGACGTCGGCCAGGTCGTACTTGTAGTTCGACCAGTTGACCAGGATCTGGTTCGGGTAGTAGACGGTGCCGCCGTAGTCCAGGTAGGGCATGTCCACCGAGTCGACGCGTGCGGCGCCGTCCTGGCCGAAGCCGGTCACCAGCGAGAACATCTCGGCGGCGCCCTTGAACCACGGCTCCTGGTCGTCGTTCACCTCGACGGCCGTGACCTTGGTGGCCCACCAGCCCCCGTTCGCGGCGGCCGCGCCGGCCGCCGCCTTCGGCCGGGAGGCCAGCCCCTTGTCGACGAAGGCCTGCTGGAGCACCCGCAGGCCGGCCCGGTGCGCCTTGGTGACGTCGATGTCCAGGATGTACAGCGGCCGGTCGGGGACGCGCGCGGTGTCGACGGAGTGCGTACGGCCCTGACTGTCGTACGCCGTCAGGGTCTTGGCGTCGTCGGCGGTCGCGGCGACGGCGATCCAGGGCGTGGCCCCGGCGGTCAGGCCGGACCGCATGGACGGCGCGCCCAGCCGGACGCGCAGCAGCGATCCGGTCGACGCGGGCAGGCCCTTGAGTCCGGCGATCCGGCGGTCCGCCGCGGCGACGGAGGCGAACAGGTCGCGGCCCCGCGCGGCGGTGGCAGCGCCCGTGAGCGCCTGGAGGTCCACGTCCTCGGTGCCGAGAGCGGCCGTACGGACCTGCGCGCGCCACCGCGGGTCGCGCAGCGAGGCGGACAGCGTCCGCGCGATCTCCTGCTCGGTCGACCCCACCGCGGAGGTCCGCGACGGCGTGGCCTGGTCCCCGGCGTCCCGCGGCGGTGCGGCGATCGCCGGTTGGACGGTGCCGCCGACGACCGCGGACAGCATCACGCCGACGAGAAGGCCGCGTCTCTTGCTTGATCTGTTCACCATGCTCCTTGTGGTGTCGGTCGCCGCCGCGCCCACGGTGGACGGGCGGCCGTCTTGGGGGTGCCGGGCCCCGCTCGCCCCGGATCCCCGGGGCCGCCCTCGTCGGACGGCCTCCGGGGCCCGCGCGATTGACCCGTGCATGACATAACGAGAACGAGGGATGAACGGGCGCCGGCGCATGATCAGGGGCGCGCCGGGGCCCGGCGGTTCGGCCGCGCGCCGTGCCCGCCGCACGCGGCGGTGATCGGCGGGGCGGGCGCCGGGGCCGCGCGGCGCGGCTAGCGGGGGCGGTCGGCGGCCGGGCGGCCGCGAGGGCTGCCCAGCGAGGCGAGCATGATCTTCTCGGTGCCGGCGAGGTACGTCTCCGCGGCCCGCCGCGCGCCCTCGCCGTCCCGGTCCACCACGGCGCGCACCACCGGTGCGAGCCGGTCCGTCGCCCCCGCCGCGTCCTCGAACGGCGCGCGCAGCGCGGCCCGCACCGGGAGATAGGCGTTGAACAGCGTGTTCGTGAGGAGCAGGTAGACGCGGTTCCCCGTGGCCCGCGCCAGCTCGCGGTGCACCTCCGCGTCGGCGAGCTGCACGGCGTCGGCGTCGGCGGCGTCCCTGACCTGGCGGAGCAGCTCCTCCAGCCGCCGGGCCTGTCGTTCCGTGCGCCGGAGTGCCGCGCGGCCCGCGATCAGGACGCCGACGTGGCGCCGCACCTCGAAGACCTCCCGCAGCCAGGTGGGATCCTGTGCGGCCAGCATCGGAAGCAGGTCGGCCCCGCCGACCCGCAGGTAGTCCAGGATGCGGGTGCCGATGCCGTGCCGGGTGCTCAGCAGTCCCGCCTGCTCCAGCCGGGTCAGCGCGTGCTTGAGGGTCGTACGGGTGACTCCGTACCCGGCGGCCAGCTCCCTCTCCGGAGGCAGCAGCGACCCCGGTTCGTGCGTGCCGTTCAGGATGTCGTCACGCAGCCGTGCTTCCAGCAGGTCGACCACGGTTCGGCGCGGAATGCTCTCGACGGCCACGGAGGATCTCCCAGGCTTCGGTCAGTTGTTCAGCGGCTCACCGGTCCGGCGGCCCACTGGTTCAGAGACTTCTTGGTCCAGTGGCTCAGCCACTGCCTCAGTGAAGCAGGCACCTTCCGTCACGTCAATCACCCGATGGAACACCGGGGTTGCACATCCCGCACGCCTCCCGCACGTCGCGTTCACCGGGCACGGCGAGGGGGATGCCCGTGGCAGCCGTCGAGCCTCTCGGGCCGGCACCTGCGCACCGGCCGGGCCGGGGCCCGCCGTTTCGACCTGGTCCGCTTCGGGGGGGGAGGGTCAGGGCGTGCAGGGAGACGCCGGCCGTCTCGTAGCGCAGGTCGCCGCCGTCGGCGAGCAGCGTGGCCGTGAGCTTCCGGACCAGGACCTGCTGGGGACACAGGCGCGCGGGAGGGCCTCCGGCACCGCCGGTGTCGTCGACGCGCTGTCGCCCTCGGCCGCTCGGCACCTCCGCGGTCAGCGTGGCCGAGTGAATGAAACGATGCGCCACTCTATTGACGCCGCTCATCAACTTTCATACATTTCCACCGCATTAACGGTTTGAAACGTTTCAATCCTCTCGTCCGACCCGCCACACCGTGCCCGGACGGAAGCTCCCGTCCGCGTGCGCCGCTCACCGAGCCGTCCTGCTTCGCCCGACCCGCGTGAAGGAGTACTCCGTTGGCCAGTCAGACCCCATCCCCCACTCCCGGCTCACCGGAATCCCCGGTCAGCAGACGCGGCTTCCTCGGCACGGCCTCGGCGCTGGCCGCCGGTGCCCTCGCCACGGGAGCCGTCGGCACCGTCGCCGCACCCGCGCAGGCGGCCGGCGCGCCGGCCGGTCCCGTCGCGCTGTCCCCGGCCCACTGGATCTGGTACCCGGAGGGCGACCCCGCTTCCTCGGCCCCCGCCGGACACCGCTACTTCCGCGGCCGCTTCACCGTCGCCGAGGGCGAGGTGACCGATGCCCAGCTCGTCGTCACCGGCGACGACTCCGTGGACGTATGGCTGAACGGCAAGCCGCTCGCCGCCTCCCGCCGAGCCGCGGACTCCTGGCGCGACGCCCTGTACGTGGACCTGCGGCCCGCCCTCACCGCGGGGACCAACACCATCGCGCTGGCCAGCCGGAACGACGGCGGCGCGGCCGGTGTCATCGGACGGATCAGGGTGCGGACCGCGGGCGGCACGACCGACGCCGTCACCGACGGCAGCTGGTCGGCGGGCAAGGACGTGCCGGCGGGCTGGGAACAGCCCGGCTTCGCCGACGGCGCCTGGCCGGCGGCCCGCGATCTCGGCGCCTACGGCACGGCTCCCTGGTACACCCGGGTCACCGCTCCCGACCTCTCGGCGCCGTCCCCGCTGCGCGTGGCCGCCGGAACCGTCGAGCGCCGCACCCTCCCCCTCGGCGTGGACGCGCCGCACCCGTGCTTCGGCTGGACCCTGGACTCGGCCGAGCCGCAGCAGCGGCAGGGCGGTTACCGGATCCAGGTCTCGTCCACGGCGGGCGGCAGCGGCGACCTGTGGGACAGCGGGCGGGTCCCGTCCGACCGGCAGGTCGACATCGCCTACGCCGGGGCGCCGCTGAAGAGCCTGACCCGCAGCTTCTGGCGGGTGCGGGTGTGGGACACGCAGGGCCGGGCGTCCGCGTGGAGCGCACCGGCGTGGTTCGAGACGGGACTGCTGGCGCCCGCGACCGAGTGGTCCGCCGATCTCGTCGGACGGGCGCCGGGCCGGGACCTGTCCGGGGCCACCTGGATCTGGTACCCGGAGGGCGATCCCGCCTCCCAGGCACCCGTCGCCACCCGCTCGTTCCGGCGTACCTTCACGCTGGACTCCGCACCCGCCGCCGCGACCCTGATCGTGACCGGGGACGACACCGCGGACGTCTGGGTCAACGGAACCCCGGTGAGCAGCTCACGGCGCGTCACCGACTCCTGGAAGACCGCCGCGACGGTCGACGTCACCGCGCAGCTCAGGAGCGGCGCCAACACCCTGGCGATCGCGAGCGCCAACACGACGCCGTCCCCGGCCGGACTGATCGCCGCACTGACCGTCGCCGGCGGCCCGACGGTGGTCACCGACGGCACGTGGCGGGCGCACCAGGACCCGCCCGCCGGCTGGCAGGACCCGGGGTACGACGACAGCGCCTGGCCCGCGGCCCGTGCGCTCGCCACCTACGGCGGCGGCCCGTGGGGGTCGAACGTCCTGGTCGTGGGTCCGGCGCCGATGGTCCGCACGAGCTTCGAGGTGCGCGGGCCGATCGCCTCGGCACGGCTGCTCACCACCGCCCTGGGCCTGCACGAGACCCGCCTCAACGGCGCGAAGGTCGGCGACGACGTCCTGGCGCCCGGCTGGACCGACTACGCGAAGCGCCTGCAGTACAAGGTGTTCGACGTCACCGCGCGGCTCCGGCAGGGAACCAACGTGCTCGGCGCCTGGCTCGGCAACGGCTGGTTCTCCGGCAACCTGGGCTTCGCCGGCAGCCGGCACTACGGCACCCAGCCGTTCTACGGCGCACAGCTGCTCGTCACGTACGCCGACGGATCCACCCAGCTGGTGAAGACCGACCGCGGCTGGCGCACGGCCACCGGCGCGATCACCGCGGACGACCTGTACCAGGGCGAGAGCTACGACGCGCGGCTGCACGTCCAGGGCTGGGACACCCCCGGTTTCGACGACAGCGGCTGGACCGCCGTCACCGTCCGGGACGGGGCGGTCCCGCGGTTGGTCGCGCAGGTCGACAACGGGGTCACCGTGCAGCAGGAGTTCCGCCCGGTCTCGGTCACCGAGGCACGGCCCGGGGTGTGGATCTTCGACATGGGGCAGAACTTCGCCGGCTGGAACCGCATCGCGGTCCGCGGGGACGCCGGCACCACCGTCACCGTCCGGCACGGCGAGGTCCTCAACCCCGACGGCACGCTCTACACCACCAACCTGCGCGGCGCCCAGGCCACCGACTCCTTCACCCTCGCCGGCACCGGGAACGTGGAGACGTACGAGCCCCGGTTCACCGTCCACGGCTACCGGTACGCCGAACTCAGCGGCCTGCCCGCCGGTTTCCGGCCCGACGCCGGCACCGTGACCGGCCGCGCGGTGTGGACGGACGCCCGGCAGCCGGGCTCGTTCAGCGCCTCCGACACGCTGCTCAACAAGCTCCAGCACAACATCGTGTGGGGCGAGCGCAGCAACATGCTCTCGATCCCGACCGACTGTCCCCAACGGGACGAACGCCTCGGCTGGACGGGCGACATCGCCGCCTTCTGCGCGACCTCCACCTTCAACCTGGACACGCACGGGCTCCTCGCCAAGTTCGTCGACGACCTGGCGGACGCCCAGCAGCCCGACGGCGCCTTCACCGACGTCGCGCCGGCGGTGACCGGCGGGTCCGGCACGGCCGGCTGGGGAGACGCGGGAGTGATCATTCCGTACACGCTGTGGCAGCGCTTCGGCGATCTCACCGTCGCGGACCGGCACTTCACGGCGATGGCCCGCTGGGTGGACTACCTGCACGCCACCTCCGGCAGCGACCTGATTCGCGATCGGACGACGTACGGTGACTGGCTCAACGTCGACGACAACACGGCGCAGGACCTCATCTGCACCGCCTACTCCGCCTGGTCGGCCCGTCTGGTGTCCCGGATGGCGGCCGCCACCGGCCGCGGCACCGAAGCCGACTCCTACGGGCAGCTCGCCGACCGGGTCGCGGCCGCCTTCCGCGCGCGGTTCGTCGCGGACGACGGCACGGTCCGCGGCGGCACCCAGACCGGCTACGTGCTGGCCCTGGCCTTCGAGCTGCTCCCGGCGTCCCTGGCCGGTGCGGCGGCGGGCCGGCTCGCCGCGAAGGTCGCGGCCACGGACGGACACCTCAGCGTCGGCTTCCTCGGCGTGGAGAACCTCCTCCCGGTGCTGGCGGACCACGGTCACCTCGAGACGGCCTACCGGATCCTTCTCCAGCACGGCTTCCCCGGCTGGGGCTACATGATCGACCGCGGGGCCACCACGATCTGGGAACGCTGGGACGGCATCCGCACGGACGGGTCCTTCAACGACCCGGGCATGAACTCCTTCAACCACTACGGCCTCGGGTCGGTCGGTGACTTCCTCTACCGCCAGGTCGGCGGGCTCGGCCCCGCGAGCCCGGGGTACGCCGCACTGCGCATCGCGCCGCGGCCGGGCGGCGGCGTGACCTCGGCCGTCAGCACATACGACACGCCGTACGGCGGCGCCGCCAGCAACTGGGCCGTCTCGGGTGGCCGGCTGCGGCTGCACGTCACCGTGCCCGTCAGCACCTGGGCCTCCGTCACCGTGCCCACCTCGCGGCCCGAGTCGGTCGTCGCGCCGGCGCAGGCCGTCCCGGCGGGCCCGGCGACGTACCATCTGCCGGCGGGTACCTACACCTTCACGGCGAGCGTCTGACCGGCCGGACCGTACGCGGGGGCGGCGCGCGGGCGCCGTCCCCGCGCGGCCGTGACGGGCCGCCGGCGGGTGCCGCTTTGAGAAGTGACAGCGATGAATTCGATGTGCGTGAGCTGTTGGACTCGGCAATCGAGCCGGGGCACAGTAGGCACGTTCACCCCACGAACGGCACGAAACCCACCGTCACCTGCGGAGACCCCCATGAACCACGTCGCCGACCCCGAGCGGTACAACGGCACGATGCGCTACCGGCGCACCGGGCGATCGGGCCTCGACCTGCCCGTCCTGTCGCTCGGCTACTGGCACAACTTCGGTGACGACCGGTCGTTCGAGACCCAGCGGGACATCGCGCTGCGCGCCTTCGACCTCGGGATCACCCACCACGACCTGGCCAACAACTACGGCCCGCCCTACGGCTCCGCGGAGATCAACTTCGGGCGGCTGATGAAGCAGGACCTCGCGCCCTACCGGGACGAGATGATCGTCTCCACCAAGGCCGGCTGGGACATGTGGCCCGGCCCGTACGGCCAGGGCGGCGGCTCCCGCAAGTACCTGCTCGCCTCCCTCGACCAGTCCCTGCAGCGCATGGGCCTCGACTACGTCGACATCTTCTACTCGCACCGCCTCGACGCGAGCACGCCCCTGGAGGAGACGATGGGCGCGCTGGACACCGCCGTCCGCCAGGGCAAGGCCCTGTACGTCGGCATCTCCTCCTACGACGCCGAGCGCACCCGGCAGGCCGCCGCGATCCTGCGGGACCTGGGGACGCCCCTTCTCATCCACCAGCCGTCGTACAACATGCTGAACCGCTGGATCGAGACGGACGGGCTGCTCGACGCGGCGCGGGACGAGGGCTTCGGCGTCATCGGCTTCACGGCGCTCGCGCAGGGCCTGCTCACCGGCCGCTACCTCGACGGGATCCCGGAGGGCTCGCGGGCCGCGGCCGGCACGTCGTTCGACAAGGACTGGCTGTCGGACGAGATGGTGGACCGGCTGCGGTCGCTGAACGCCGTCGCCCAGCGGCGCGGCCAGACCCTCGCGCAGATGGCGCTCGCCTGGGCGCTGCGCGACGAGCGGATCACCTCGCTGGTCATCGGCGCGTCCCGCACCGAGCAGCTGGAGCAGAACGTCGCCGCGCTGGAGAACCTCGACTTCACGGCGGAGGAGCTGGCCGAGATCGACACGTACGCCGTCGACGGCGGCGTCGACCTGTGGCGCGACGCGAGGACCGGGCAGATGGGCTGAGGCCCCGCACACGCCGTCCGCCGGCCGTGCCGAAGGTGTCATTCGGGACGGCCGAAGCGGTGCGCGGCCCAGAGCAGGGCCACGGCGCCGGCGGCGGCCAGGAGCGCGCCCTCCAGGAGCAGCGGAGGCTGCCGGCCCCACCACTCGATGCCCGCGGGGGTCGCCGCGTCCGGGACCCGCAGCGCGATGCAGCGGCGCAGCACGTCCACGCCGTAGGCGAGCGGGTTGACGGCGGCCAGCGCGTGCGCCCAGCCCGGCAGGTTGTGCAGCGGGAAGAAGCCACCGGAGAGGAACAGCAGCGGCATCATCACCAGGCCGAGCAGCATGTGGAAGATCTCCGGCCGGTCGATGCTCACGGCCAGCAGCAGCGCCAGGGCCGTGACGGTGAAGGACGCCAGGATCATCGCGGCGAGCAGGAGCGCCAGCAGGAGCGGGTCGTACGGCAGCCCGACGGCACCGGCCAGGCAGAGCAGGACCGCGCCCTGGACGGTGGAGACGAGGGTGCCGCCGGCGCAGCTGCCGAGCAGCAGGGTGGGTCTGCTGACCGGGGCCATCAGGAGTTCGCGCAGGTAGCCGCTCTGCCGGTCGGTGATCAGGCGGACGCCGACGATGATGGCCGGGGCCTGCACGGTCATCATCAGCATGCCGGGGAAGAGGTAGGTCTGGTAGCCGACACCGAGCGAGGAGTTCGGGATCAGCGCGGCCAGACCGCCGCCCAGGACGAAGAGGTAGAGCACCGGCTGGAGCAGCATCAGCGCCGTGTGGACGGGCTGGGCCGCCATGCGCAGCAGGTCGCGGTGGACCAGGGCGTGCACGGCGCGCAGTTCGTGGCGCGGCGACGGCCCTGGCGCGGGGCCGGAGTCGGCGGCGCCGTCGTGGGCGTCCGCGGCCGGCGGGGCGGGCGCGGTCATGGGGCCTCCTCGGCGGCGGGCCCGGCGCTGCCGGGAGCCGGGACGCCCGGAGCCGGGTGGGACCGGGGGGTGTGGATGCTGCGGCCGGTGTGGTGGAAGAAGACGTCGTCGAGCGTCGGCGGGGTCGCGGACGCGGCGTGCACCGCGATGCCCTCGTCCGCCAGCGCGGCGCACAGGCGCGGGATCCAGGCGCTGCCGTCGGGCAGACGCAGGGAGAGTCCCTCGGGATCCGCGGTCAGGACGGTGCCCGGCGGGACGGCCCGGCCGAGGGCCTGCCGGGCCGCCGCGTCGTCGCCGGTGCGCAGGACCAGGCGGTCCGCGCCGATCTCGGCCTTCAGCGCGTGGGGCGTGCCCTCGGCCACCAGCCGGCCGTGGTCGAGGATGCCGAGACGGTCGCAGTTCTCGGCCTCCTCCAGGTAGTGGGTGGTGACGAACAGGGTGCTGCCGTGCCGGTCGCGCAGGGCCCGCAGGTACTGCCAGACCTGGGCGCGGGCATGCGGATCGAGGCCGGTGGTCGGCTCGTCGAGGAACAGCACCTCGGGCGCGTGCAGCAGGCCGCGGGCCAGCTCCAGACGGCGGCGCATGCCTCCGGAGAGGGTGCGGACCAGGGCGCGCCGCCGGTCGGCCAGTCCTACGGCTTCCAGCATCTCGGTGACGCGGACGCGGGCGTGCCTGCGGCGCAGGCCGTACAGGCGGGCGTGGATGTGCAGGTTCTGCTCGGCCGTCAGGTCGGGGTCGAGGGCGCTGTGCTGGAAGAGCATCCCGACCAGTCTTCGTACCTGGTCCGGGTGGCGCAGCACGTCGGCGCCGGCCACCGTGGCCCGGCCGGACGTGGGGCGGGCCAGGGCGCACAGCACGGCGAGGGTGGTGGACTTCCCGGCGCCGTTGGGGCCGAGGAAGGCGTACGTCTCGCCCCTGAGCACGTCCAGGTCCAGGCCGCGCACGGCGTCGGTGGTGGTGCCGTCGGGGCCCGGGTAGCTCTTGACCAGGCCGCGGGTCGTGATGGCGCGGTCCGGCCGGGCGGGCGGCCCCCCGGCGTCCGGGTCCTCGGGTTCGGCGGTCCGCGGGGTCGCTCGGGTCCTGGCGTCGTCACCGGCGTGTGCCTGCATGGTCGGCTCCTCCTCCACGGGATGTCCTGCGCGGGCCGGCCGGGGCGGCCCGTGCTCCGGCCGGGGGGGGGGGGGGGGCGGCCCCCCCCCCCCGGGGGGGGGGGGGGCGCCCCCCCAAGCAGCCCCAAACAACCTTCTGAGCCGGCGACAAGCCGGCCCCGCCCGCCCCGC